>JAIBBS010000134.1 GCA_019694555.1 Nannocystaceae bacterium | reverse complement strand
ACCGTGCGCCCCGCGTGACGCGGCGGCGTCGCAGCGCGAGCAGCAGCCACAGCGCGGCCCACGGTCGCGCCGTGCCGCGCTGATCGCAGCTGCAGCCGCCCGTGTCCGCATCCGCGGCCGCGCCCGAGGTGGTGCTGCCGTCGTCGAGCGCAGCGGTCGTGCCTGTGCTCGTGCCCTCGCCACCGCTGCCTCCGGTGCCGCCGCTGCTGTCCGCGGCGCCGGTGCTGCTGGCGGCCACGTCACCGCTGCTCGCGCCGTCGCCGGTGCTGCTGCCGACGCCACCGGTGCTGGTGTCGCCGGCTTCGCTCGGCGTCGCGGCCGATTGCAGCACGACCCACAGCCCCGCGAAGACCTCGTCGCCGACCGCGACGATCTGCTCGGGCGCGATCACGAAGCCCTGCTCCGCCTCGGGGGCGTTGAAGTTGGGCCGCAGCTCCATCGTGTACGCGAACAGCTCGGCGGCGCCGTAGGTCCAGTCGATGGCGTTGCCGGCGGCGGGGTAGAGGTTCACGCCCTGCAGCGGGGTGTAGTCCTCGCCGAAGGCCGACATCGCGTCCGCGATGTCGGTCGCCGTGGCCGAGAGCGTCGCATCGTCGTCGGTGACCTCGTAGAGGTGGCCCCACGGGTAGAGCACCAACTCGCCGAAGCTGTGCACGTCGACGTGCGCGACCAGGGCGTCGTCCGCCTCGATCCACTCGCGCAGCGCCTCGGTCTCGGGCTCGGAGAACGCCGCGCTGCCGGCGTAGTTCTCGGCCGCGGGATCGAGGCTGGCACCCTCGCCACCCCAGCCCACGCCCCAGTTGCGATTGGTGTCGACGCCGATGCCGTCGCGCCGGTTCTTGCGCCACAGCCGTTCGTCGGTCCACGTGTACACGTAGCCGTCGGGGTTCACGACCGGCACGATCGTGATCGTGACCGCGGCGAGCATCGCCGCGATCTCCGGCTCGGCCGCGCGTGTCGCCAGCTGGTCCGCGACGTACAGCGCGGAGCTGACGCTGACCCACTCGCGCGCGTGCTGCCCGGCGGTCACGATCACGCCGGGGCGGGGATCGTCACCGGCGGCGGCGATGCGCAGCGCGCGGATGGTGCGGCCCTCGATCGAGCTGCCGACCTCGGTGATGCTCGCGAGCTCGGGGTTGCCAGCGACGTAGGCGTCGAGCCACGCGTCGATCTCGTCGAGCGTGTGGAAGTCGGTGAAGAAGTCGCCCCCGGCTTGGCCCGGCGTGCGCAGGGCCAGACGCGCGCCCTCCTGCGCCACGGATTCGGCGAGGTCGTCGTCGAGCACGCGCAGCGACCACGCGCCCGCCAGCAGCGACGGCCACACCTGCGGCGACACGCGCAGCGGCACCCAGCCCGGTCGCGGCGTGTCCTGCCACGGATCGACCTGCAGTGCGAGCAGCCGCGCGAGCGCGTCGCCGTCGGGCGCCCAGACCTCGACCAGCCGATGATCGCGGTAGACCTCCGCGCGCGCCTGCACCGGGTCCGGATCCAACGCGAGCACGATCGACCACGCGGAGACGAGCGACATCGTCGCTCACGGTACCGCGGGATCGTGCTCGTCGTCGATCGCGGCCGCCCACGCCGGCGTCGGCGCCAGCAGCCGCATGGGCTCGCGTCGCTGCGGGTGCTCGAACGCCAGCTCGCGCGCGAACAGGTGCAGACCCCCGGTGTGCGGCTCGGCTCGCGCCGCGTCGCCGTCGTCCGCGGCCTCACCATATCGGCGGTCGCCGACGACGGCGTGGCCGAGCGCGGCGGCGTGCACGCGGATCTGATGATGGCGGCCGGTCTCGAGCTCGACCTGCACGAGCGAGCTGCCGGGCACCGGCGCGCGCGCGCGCAGCCGGACGAAGTGCGAGACCGCCGCGCGCGCGTGGGGGTTGCCCTGCGCGACCTTGCTGGTGCCGCTGTGCAGCTCGAGCAGCGGCAGTGCGCAGTCGAAACGATCCGGGGTCTCGCCGTGCACGAGCACGCGATAGCGCCGCACGATCGCGTGGTCGACGAACTGTTGGTGCACGCTCTTGTTCGCGATCGAGCGGGTCGTGAACAGCACCAGGCCGCTGGCGCCGCGATCGAGCCGATGCACGATGCCGACATACGGCCGCACGACGCCGTCGGCTTCGAGGCGGCGACGCAACGCCTCCGCCAGGGTGCCGCGCGCGTTCTCGCGGGTCGCGGCCACCGGCACGCCCGCGGGCTTGTCGAGCACCGCGAAGTCGTCCTCGCGGTGGACGAAGCGGACCACGTCGAGCGGCAGCGGCTCGAGCCCGTCGCCCTCGCTCGCGGGATAGACGCTGATGCGCTCGCCGGTGGCGACCCGTGCGGTCGGCACGCGCACGCGCAAGTGGCCCATGTACACCGCGCCCGCGCGGACCAGCTCCTTGGCGCGCTCGAGGTCGGTGCCCGGCAATCGTCGCGCGACGATGTGCCCGAGCATCATGCCCTCCTCTTGCGGGACCACGCGGAAACGGATCGGCCGAGCCATGATCAGGACCGTTCGTCGCGCAGGCGCTGGGCCAGACGCAGCAGTGCTTCTGCATCGACGTGGTAGCTGCTGCCGCAGTAGCTGCAGCGGACCTCGGTGTCGCCGGGCTCGCGCGCGAGCTCCTCGAGGTCGTCGGCGCCGAGCGTGCTCAGCACCGCGTGTGCGCGCTCGGGCCCGCAGTTGCAGCGAAAGCGCAGCGGCGAGCTGTCCATGGCGTCGAAGGCCTCGCCGCCGAGCGCGAAGCCCATCAGATCGTCGGGGCTGCGCTCGCTCGACATCAGCTGCGCGAGCTCGTCGCCGCGCAGGCGCTCGCGCACCGGATCGAGCACGTCCGGCGGCGCCGCGGGGAAGCTCTGGCACAGCACGCCGCCGGCGCGCAGCACCGCGCCGCGTGCGTCGAGCACGACCTCGCAGGCCAGCGCGGAGGGCAACTGCTCGCTGTGTTCGAGGTAGCGCTCGAGATCGCGGTCGAGCTCGCCCTCCTCGATCGCGACCACACCCTGGTACTGGTTCTCGAGCCCGAGATCGCGCGTGACCACCACGCGGCCGTGGTCACCGATCCACTCGCGCAGGCTGATGCGCGGCCCATGCGGGGCCCTCGCCGCCGGGGCGGCGGTGTCCGAGCGGCGCTCGAGGCAGCCGCGCACGTCGCCGTTGGCGAGCGCGTCGACCAGCAGCCGTCCGATCACGCCGTTGCCCTCGACCGCGATGCGCACGCGCTCGTCTTCGTGCTTGGTCAAGGTCGCGAGCAGGCACCCGGCCACGATCCCGCGGCCCAGCGCCACCGCCTCGGGGCCGCGCAGCTCGTGGCGTGCACAGGCATCGCGCACGGTCTCGGTCGCGATCGCGGCGACGAGCCGGACCGTGAGATCGAGGTTGATGCCCCGCAGCAGCCGGTCCACCGGATCATCGTAGCAGCGGCGCCGCCGGTGGGCGAGCCGCTGCGCGCGCAGGCGGTCCCGTCAGCGGGTCGCGAGCTTCATGAGCGTGACCTCGACGTTCTCGACCTTGTTCTCGGGCAGACGCTGCACCGCCACGCGGACGACGTCGCCCTCCTTGCGCTCCTCGAGCGCGCCGTAGAGGTCGTCGAAGCTCGTGATGCGCTTGTCGTCGATGCCGACGATGACGTCGATGGTCGGGCCGCCGGGGCCGTCCGTGAGCGGACGCAGGCCGGCCTTCTCCGCCGGCGAGCCGCTCGCGACGGTGTGCACGACCACGCCCTCGACGCCGAGGCGGCGCACGATTCGCTCGTCCTCGACGAAGCCGATGCCCAGGCCCACGCGCTCGGGCGCGCCGGTCTCGATGATCTGCGGCACGACCCGCTCGATCGTGCCCACCGGCACCGCGAAGCCGATGCCCGCGGCGCTGCCGCTGGTGCTGAAGATCATCGTGTTCATGCCGATGAGCTGCCCGCGCGAGTCGAGCAACGGACCACCGGAGTTGCCGGGGTTGATCGCCGCGTCGGTCTGGACCATGCCGCGGATGGTGACCTCGCCGATGCCCTTGACCTCGCGGCCGAGCGCCGAGATGACGCCGACGGTGAGGGTGTGGTCGAGCCCGAAGGGGTTGCCGATCGCGAGCGTCTTCTGCCCGACCTCGAGCGTGTAGCCCTTGTCCGGACGACGGATGGGCACGAGCTTGGAATCGGTGGTCTGGATCTTCAGCACCGCGATGTCGTGGAACGGGTCGAAGCCCACGATGGTCGCGGGGTAGCTCTTCTGATCGAACAGCGTGACCGAGAGGTTCTCGGCCTTGATGCGTCGCTGGCAGTCGCGCATCGCGACGTGGCAGTTGGTGACGATGTGGCCGTCGTTGTCCCAGACGAAGCCGGTGCCGGCGCCGGCGGGGATCTCGAACTCGCGCATCGAGAAGCGATCGACCACGGTCTGCTTCTGCGTCACGAACACCGTCGCCGGTGCGGCGGCGTGGAACACGTCGATGGTGTTGCGCTCGTCCTCGATGCGCCCGTCGGGCGAGATCGCCGGGACCACCGGCGTGGTGCCGGTCTTGGGATCGAGCGTGGGCGCCAGCGGTTCGGGCTTGCTCGGGGCCTTGGTCTCGGCCGGTGTCTTCTCGATCTCGACCGTCGCGGTGGCGGGCGCGGGCGCCGGTGCCGGCGTGGGCTCGGGCTTGCTACCGGTCAGGACGTCGCATCCGGCGAGCCACAGGATTGCCAGCGCGGCGCGTCGCGACACGGTCGCTGCCAACGCGCGATCGCGCCGGCGGATCTGCGCGACGGGGTGCGACGCACCGCCGCCGTGTGCATGGCCGGGCCCAGGCATCGGGACAGCGGTGCAGGGCAAAACCGGCCGACCAGGACTCGCCGCGGACATCGCTGGCGGAGCTTAGCAGGTGTCCCGCGCGGATCAGCCAAGCCCGTCGCGGTCCGTGCTATAGCTTGGCGCGGCGATGGCGAACCCCCACGGCTTGGGCCCATGCCCGCACTGCGGCCAGCCGCACGCGGAAGACGTGCTGCTGTGCCCCAACACCGAGCGGCTCGTGCCGCTCGAGGGGCGAGTCCTCGACGGCAAGTTCCGCTTCGTCAAGCAGCTCGGCGAGGGCGGCATGGGCGCGGTCTGGAAGGCCGAGAACATGCTCGTCAAGCGCACGGTCGCCATCAAGTTGATGCACGTGCAGTTCTCGCGCGACGAGGGCGTGCTCGCGCGCTTCCGCAACGAGGCCACCGCGGCCGGTCGCATCGGCAGCAAGCACATCTGCGACATCCTCGATCTCGGGCGCTCGCAGCTGGGCCCGTACATCGTGATGGAGATGCTCGACGGCTCGGACTTCGCGGACTTCATCGTGAAGCGCGCCGGACGGGTCGAGCCCGGCGTGATCGTGATGATCGTGCGGCAGGCGTTGATCGGCCTCGCGGCGGCGCACGCCAAGGGCATCGTCCACCGCGACCTCAAGCCCGAGAACATCTTCTTGCACGAGCCCGAGCCCGGGCGTCTGCTCGTGAAGCTCATGGACTTCGGCATCTCGAAGTTCACCGAGGGCGAGAACGCGGGCAAGACCGGCATGGGCGTGCTGATGGGCACGCCCGAGTACATGTCGCCGGAACAGACCGAGGGCGCGGCGCAGGTCGACGCGCGCACGGACATCTGGGCGATGGGCGTCATCTTGTACTGGGCGCTCGCGGGTCGGAATCCCTTCGTGGGTCAGACCCTGGCCGCGACGCTCATGAACGTCGCGGCCAAGGAACCGCCGCCGCTCGATCAGCTCTCGCCGACGTTGCCGCGGGGCCTGGTCGAGGTCGTGGGCCGGTGCATGCGCAAGCGCCCCGACGAGCGCTGGGCTTCCGCGCAGCTGCTGTACGAGGCGCTCGCGCCCTACGAGAACACCGCGGGTGCGCCGTGGCAGCCGGCGAGCGCCACCGCGATCAGTGCCGCATCGCCGACGCCGGCACCGGGCGCGACGGTCGCGAGCACCGGCATGCCGCCGGTCGCACCGACCGCGATCGGATCGGTGCCGCCGCTGGGCGCGACCGCGATCGCGAGCACGCCGCCGCCGATGAGCGGCGCGCGGCCACCGACCCCGGGGCCGATGCCACCGCAAGGCGGCAGCGCGCCGACGCTGGGCACCGCAGGTCCGCCGGCGGCGACCGGACCGACGTGGTCGAGCGAGCTGGGCGCGGCGCCGCAGTCCGCACCCACGCTCGGCGGCCTGGGTTCGTTCGACGGCGTCAGCGACAACCAGCGCCCCGATCGCAACATCGGTGGTGGCGGCAAGGGTGTCGTCATCGCGGTCGTCGTGGTCGGCGTGCTCGGACTGGGCGGCGGTGGCTTCTATGCCTGGCGCGCGAGCCAGGCGAAGAAGCACGCGGCCGACATCGCCGTGCTCGCCGATGCGAGCAAGGGCGGCGACGACGGCAGCAAGAGCGGTGACGACGGCAGCAAGGCCGCGGACGACGGCAAGGCCGCGGACGACGGCAAGGCCGCTGCGGACGACGGCAAGGCTGCGGACGACGGCAAGGCTGCTGCGGACGACGGCAAGGCTGCGGCGGACGACGGCAAGGCTGCGGCGGACGACGGCAAGGCCGCGGACGACGGCAAGGCTGCGGACGACGGCAAGGCCGCGGACGACGGCAAGGCCGCGGACGACGGCAAGGCCGCAGACGACGGCAAGGCCGCGGACGACGGCGGCACCGGCGGTGCCGCGGACGACGGCGGCAAGGCCAGCGACACCGCAGGCCACGACACCGACGGCGGTCACGACACCGGCGGCACGCCCACCACCGGCGGCACGACGCACGACACCGGCGGCGGTCACGACAGCGGCGGCGGCCACGACACCGGCGGCGGCGGCACGCACAACCCCAAGCCACCGGATACGTCGAAGGTGCAGCTGGTCGGCGGCAAGTACTTCACGAAGAAGTCGCAGGCCAGCGTGAGCACGCTGGCCGAGGCGCTGGGGCGCTGCAAGAGCCTGGGCAAGTTCGGCAACGTCAGCGGTTGGCGTCTGCCCGACGAAGGCGAGCTCAAGTCGTTCAAGCCCCCTGGCAAGGCCTGGGCCTCGAGCGGCAAGGTGTGGAACGGCTCGGCGTTCGCGATGGTGCCCAAGGCCGATCCGACGAAGCGGCCGCCGCCCAAGCTGCAGCCGTACGGCGTCTTCTGCGTCGCGAAGAAGAAGTGATCCGGCGCGCAGCGCCGTCGGATCGACGCGGCCGCGCGCGGTCGCGCGGCTGCTTGTGCTAGCGTCGTCGCACGGACTCGTGCTCGTGTCCGTGGAGGCTTGCCATGCGTCGCTTCGTTTCGTCCTTGCCCCTGTCGCTGCTGCTGTTGCCCGCGTGCTCCGATGACGGTGCCGGCGCGACCGGTGGAGGCAGCGGTTCCACCGGCGCCGACACCAGCGCGGGCACGATGACCGCGACGACGGTGAGCACGACCGAGTCCACGACCACGGCCAGCACCACCGTCAGCACCACGGACCCCGACACCACCGCCGGCTCGAGCGACGGCACCACCACCGACACCGGCATGCCGGCGTGTCCGTACACGCCCATCGACGGCAACCAAGAGGTCGGCCTGCAGCAGGTCGCCAGCGGCTTCGATCGCCCGGTGCTCGCGATCGGGCATCCGACCGAGCCCGACCGCCTGTTCGTGGTCGAGCAGGGCGGCAACGTCCGCATCCTCGAGCCCGGCCAGACGACCGCACCCGCCGACGCGTTTCTCACCGTGCAGGTCAGCTGCGGCAACAACCCCACCATCGGCTGCGAGCAGGGCCTGCTGGGCTTCGCGTTCCATCCCGGCTTCCCCGACGATCCGCGGGTCTACGTCTCGTACAGCCCGGTCGATGGTCAGGGCGCGTCCGCGCCCACGCGCGTCAGCGAGTTCACGCTGATGGAGGGCGATCCCGATCACGTCGATCCCGCGAGCGAGCGCGTGGTCATCGAAGCGGCGCAGCCGTTCGGCAACCACAACGGCGGCATGATCGCGTTCGGTCCCGACGACCTGCTCTACATCGGGCTCGGCGACGGCGGCGACGGTGGCGACACGCCACAGACCGGCCGCAACACCTCGGTGATCCTGTCCAAGCTGCTGCGCATCGATCCCGAGCCCGATGGCACGCCGGACAGCCCGGTCGCGTGCATCGACAACCCCGGCAACGGCGTGTCGTGTGCCGAGCTCGGGCCCTTCGACTACACCATCCCGCCCGACAACCCCTTCGTCGGCGACGACGCGTTCGCGCCCGAGATCTACGCCTGGGGCTTTCGCAACCCCTGGCGCTTCGCGTTCGATCCCCAAGGCGGCACGCTGTACGTCGGCGACGTCGGTCAGGGGAACTACGAAGAGGTCGACATCGTCGTCGCGGGTGCGGACTACGGGTGGAGCAACATGGAAGGCTTCCACTGCTTCAACGGCGACTGCGACGAGGTCATGACGCCCAACGCGATCAACGCGGACGGCATCACGATGCCGATCCTCGAGTACACCCACGACAACGGCTGCTCGATCACCGGCGGCGCGGTCTATCGCTCCTGCGAGGTGCCGGCGTGGGACGGCATGTACGTGTACGGCGACTACTGCAACGGCCAGCTGTACGCGGCGGTGTGGGACGGCAGCACGGTCATGGACTTCGGCAGCGTGCTGTCGCAGGGCGAGCGCATCCTCGGCAACGGCTGGAACGCGTACGGCGACGTGTTCATCACCACCGTCGATGCGCCGCCCAACGGGCCGATCACCGACGGGTTCGTGTACCGCCTCGCGCCGCCGGCGTGAGCGTGGCCGCGCGCTTGCGCCCCGCGGGCGTCGGCGCTGCGGCGTGGCCGCGTCGGTTTACGGCGCGATTACCCGCCGCACGTCACGGGACGCCCGCGCATTTGCCAAGTTCGTGTGGTGCACCTCGACGCCACCACCCGTGCTCGACTCGCCCTGTGCTCGACCCTGATCGCGTCGCTGCTGGCGTGCGCATCCGAGCCCGGCGCGGGCGAATCCGGCAGCAGCGACGGCGGTTCGTCGAGCGCGGCCGACTCGGGCTCGGGCGACACCGGCACCGGTGATCCCGAGGTCCTGGTCGGATCGTTCCAGCTGCAGCTGAGCGAGCCCGACGACGGCGGCGGCACCACCACGATGATCGGCAAGGTCTACGACGGGCCCACGCCGGCGACGCTGGTGTGGGAGGTCGCGAGCGAGGCCGGTGACTGTCGCCTGTCGAAGCCGCGCGTGCCGTTTTGCAGCACGCCGTGCGGCGGCAGTGCGGCGTGCGTGGAGGACGAGGTCTGTCAGGCCTATCCGACCGCACGCAGCGCCGGCGTCGTGACCGTGACCGGCGTGGCCACCGGCGACGGCGCGGACCAGTTCACGATGATGCCGATCGCCGAGAACTACCAGCCCACCGTCGCGCTGGCGTATCCCGCGTTCGCCGAGGGCGATGCGATCGGGCTCTCCGCCGAGGGCGACGAGACCGCGCCGTTCGAGATCGCCGGTGTCGGCATCGCGCAGCTGCAGCTCGACGGCGACGCGTTTCCGCTCGATGCCGCCAGCGACCTGGTGTTGACGTGGAACGCGGCGCAGGCCGGCGCGGTGTCGAGCGTGCACGTCAAGCTCGACATCAGCCACCACGGCGGCACCAAGGGCATGATCGAGTGCGACGTCGACGACCTCGGCACGGTCACGATCCCCGCGTCGCTGGTCGGCGAGCTGCTCGACCTGGGCGTGGCGGGATTCCCGACGGTGATCGTGACGCGCTCGACCGTGGGCTCGACGACGATCTCGGCCGGACGCATCGATCTCGTGGTCGCCTCCACGATCGAGCGCACCGTGACGGTTGCGGGCGTGACCTCGTGCACCGAGGACGCCGAGTGCCCCGACGGGCAGACCTGCCAGTCGGATCTGACCTGCAAGTGAGGAGCGCGAGGACGATGAGCGAGCAGTCGAGCCGGGAAACCATGCGAGTGGTGTGCGTGATGCTGGCGATGTGCCTGGGCGTGGCCTGCAGCCCGGCCGACAGCGGCGGCGGCGGTGGCAGCTCGGGCGGCAGCAGCTCGGGCGGCGGCAGCGGCAGCTCGGGCGGCGGCGGTGGCAGCAGCGACGCGGGCGGAGGCAGCAGCGGTGGGGGATCCGGCGGCGGCAGCTCCGACGGCGGCGCCGACTCGAGCACGGGCGAGCCGCTGGAGAACTTCAGCTTCTTCGTCACCAGCCTGCGCGCGATGCAGGAGCTCTCGGGCAGCGAGGCCGGCTTCGGCGGCGATCTGCGCTTCGGCGAGACCGGTCCCGGCGCGGGTCTGCGTGGCGCCGATCTGATCTGCGGCGCGATCGCGGACCGCAGCATGCCCGGCGCATCCGCGAAGGGCTGGCGCGCGTTCCTCAGCGCGACCGACGATGGCAACGGCAACGTCGTCCACGCGATCGATCGCGTCGGCGAGGGCCCCTGGTACGACCGCCTCGGTCGCACGTTCGCGCTGAGCAAGGCCGACCTGCTGACGGAGCGCCCGACCAACATCGATCCCGCGATCAAGGACGACTTCCCCAACGAGGACGGTGTGCCCAACCATCGTCCGGATCCCACGCAGCCCGAGGTCGACAACCACGACACGCTGACGGGCACGAACTCGAGCGGACAGCTGTACGGACCGATGTCGACCTGCAAGGACTGGACGGCGGCCGAGGGCGACCTCGCCACCGAGGGCAAGCCCCGCGTCGGACACATGTGGCCGCGCTACATGATGGGCCCCGGTGGCGGTGGCGGTGGCGGCGGCGGCGACGGTGGTCCCGCCAACTGGATGTCCTCGCTCGACGAGTCCGGCTGCGCACCCGGGGTCAACCTCATCGAGACCGGTCCGCCCTCGGACACCGAGGTGACCGTCGGATCGGGCGGTGGCTACGGTGCGATCTACTGCTTTGCGCTGCAGCCCTGAGGCACCATGGATGACATGCGCTCTGGTGTCCGGCTCTCCTGTTGCACCGTGCTCGCGGTGACGTTCGCGGCCGCGTGCTCCGAGACGCCCACCGATCACTGCCGCGCCACCGCCGGGACCACGCCGGAGTTCCTGCAGCACCTGGGCTGCAAGGCCGACTTCGACGCGCTGGCGAGTGAGCCCATCGACGTGACGCTGCCGGGCGCGACCTCGACCAAGCTCGTGCAGGACCACGCCGACGGCGACGCGCTGTACTTCCAGAACAGCGTCACGTATCCCATCCACCACGACTTCGCCTCCGCGCACCTGTCGGGCGACGGCCTGCCGGTCGTGCCGGCGCTGGCGGAGTTCAACACCACCGAGTACTTCAGCCCGGATCGGCGCTTCAACCTCGGCGCGGTGACGTACTACGAGGAGCCCGACGTCTGGGCGCTGGAGATCGCGCCCTACGACACCGCGAGCGCGGCGATGATCGAGTCGCTGTTCCGCGCCACCGCCGGCGACAGCTACTTCGGCCACGCGCTCGCGTTCCACCCCACGTCCGAGAACGTCGCGATCGAGGCCGACAAGCTGCCCGACGACATCCCGGTGGTCACGACCGACGAGCTGTACGCAGGCATCGACTACCAGCCGCTGTCGATCGCGGTCGGCATCGGTCGACTGCACTTCACCACGGCGCAGGCGCTCGAGACCGACTACGTGTCCTATCAGGACATCGTGGTGCTCGACCAGGCACCCAACGACATCTCGGTGGTGCAGGGCATCATCACGGCGGAGTTCCAGACCCCGCTTTCGCACATCAACGTGCTGGCGCGCAACCGCAAGACCCCGAACATGGGCCTGCGCAACGCGCTCGAGGACGAGACCCTGCGGTCGTTCGAGGGCAAGCTGGTCGAGCTCACCGTCGCGGCGTCCGAGTGGTCGATGCGCGAGGTGACCGAGGAGGAGGCGCAGGCGTTCTGGGAGGAGCACAAGCCACCGCCGGTCGACCTGCCGCCGATGGATCTGAGCGTGACGGACCTGCGCGACATCGCCGACGTCACCGCCGAGCCCGAGGGCGACGACAGCCTGCGCGACGCCATCAAGACCGCGGTGACGGCCTTCGGTGGCAAGGCCGCGCACTACTCGGTGCTCGCGCGCACCGAGGGCGTGCCGATCAAGCCCGCGTTCGCGATCCCGATGTACTACTACGACCAGTTCATGCGCGACAACGGCATCTACGACCGTGTCGACGTGCTGCTGGCCGACCCCGACTTCGTGACCGACGCGGCGGTGCGCGACACCGAACTCGCGGCGCTGGTCGACGCGATCATGGCCGGCACGGTCGACGCCGAGCTGCAGGTCATGCTCGCGGACAAGCTCGACGCCGACTATCCCGGGCTCAAGATGCGCTTCCGGACCAGCACCAACAGCGAGGACCTCGACGGGTTCCCCTGCGCCGGCTGCTACGAGTCGCACACCGGCGATCCCGCCGACTGGGAGGACGTGCTCGACGCGATCAAGGAGACCTGGGCGTCGGCGTGGCTGTTCCGCACCTTCGAGGAGCGCAGCTACTACGGCGTCGAGCACAAGAGCGTGGGCATGGCGCTCTTGGTGCACCAGAACTTCGCCGACGAGGAGGCCAACGGCGTCGCGGTCACGAACAACCCGTTCGATCCCTCGGGGCTGCAGCCGGCGTTCTACGTCAACGTGCAGCAGGGCGGCGACGTCGAGGTCGTGGCACCGCCGCCGGGGGTGTCGAGCGATCAGTTCCTGTACTACTTCGATCAGCCGGGGCAGCCGATCTCGTACGTGTCGCACTCGAGCCTGGTCGCGGACGGTGCGACGGTGCTGACCGCCAAGCAGGTCCACGAGCTGGGCGTGGCGCTGTCGGCGATCCACGAGCGCTTCTCGCCGGCGTACGGCCCCGCCTCGGGCAACGCCGAGTGGTACGCGATGGACTGCGAGTTCAAGTTCGACGACGAGGCCGATCCCAGCATGCCGGCCACGCTGTACATCAAGCAGGCGCGGCCGTACCCGACCGTGAGCGGGCAGTAGCCGCGCGCACCGACAGTGCTCGTCCGCTCGCGCGGAAGCGCGCCGACTCGGCGCTCACGCGCGCGTGAACGGTGCGCCATGTCTGCGGCGGACTTGGTACCCTGAAGAGCGATGGCACTGCGAAGCTGGACCGCGATCGCCACGGTGCTGCTGGGCTCGGCGTGCGCCGGCAATCCCATCGAGAGCTCCGACGCCGGCAGCGTGGGCGGATCGAGCAGCGGCAGCGGCAGCGCCGGCGCCAGCGCGACCTCGGCGAGCAGCGCCTCGTCCCAGGGCAGTGCCGACACCACGCAGGGCACGAGCGCGTCGACCACGACCTCGGCCAGCGACGTGACCTCGGCCAGCGATCCCACGCTGACATCGGCGGACGCGACCGCGGGCAGCAGCGGCGACAGCGACCCCGGGACCTCCAACGCCGTCGAACCGACCACCGACGGCGGCGGCTCGAGCTCGGGCAACGCCGCGACCTCGAACGTGAGCGTCGGGTCGAGCGAGGGCGGTCCGGCCTGCAACGACACCGACGAGCCCAACGACGCCTACAACGCCGCGACGCCACTGACGGACATCGACTGCAACGCCGCCGCGACCGAGGTCGCCAACGTCATGGATCCCGCGACCGGCGACGACTGGTTCGAGTTCCACGGCGACTGGGTCTGCGGTGCGCCCGAGCCCATCGCCCACGTGTCGCTGATCGATGGCGCGGTCGCAGACATCTGTCTGTATCCCGCGTGCGACGCGCCCGTCCTCACGTACTACTCGTGCATGACCGGCCAGAGCAACGCCGGCATGGGTTGTTGCACCTCCCCCGGCGGCAGCACGGTCGACATGTGGATCGACTGCGACAACGAGGGCGACGAGAGCGCCACCGTGTGGGTCGAGTTCGTCAACCCCGCGGCCGAGTGTGCGCCGTACTCGTTCGAGTACTCGTTTCTGCCGGACGTGTAGCGCGCCGCCGGTGGCTCAGCCCTGCGGATCGAAGCCGACGTCGCAGCCGTAGCGCACGTCGAGGTGGGCGGTCGCGTCGCCCTGCACGATCGTGCACGCCTGCGGGCACAGGTACACCGTGTCGCCCGAGATGTAGAACGCATCGGCGGCGCAGTCGGCCGGGCCGACGACCTGATGGAAGGTCTCGGGCTGGCCCATGCCGCCGGGTGTGTAGTCGATCTCGATGGTGTCGGGATCGATGGTCTCGCCCTCGGGCGGCGTCGGGATCGGGAACTCGCACGAGACCGGCGTGGCATCGACGACGCCGGTGGCGATGACGTTGAACACGCTGCCGAAGTCCTCGGTCTGCGTGAACGGGAAGCGCAGCCCGCCGGTCAACACCGCGACCTGCTGGATCGAGTGCCCCTGACCCTGCAGCGCATCGGCCGGGCCCCACGGCATCGACGGCGGGTTGTTGACCGGCATCGAGGTGAAGAGGTGAAACGTGTACTGCCGATCGCCGGCGGTGCCGAAGGGGTTGCCCGGCAGCCCCAACAGCGCGGCGTCGAAGGCATCGGCGAGCGAGGTGTCGTTCGACGCCGACGTGCCATCGGTCATGCCGACGATGGTCTTGACCGAGTCGGGTCGCAGCGCGTCGACGTAGCCGCCGGGCAGCAGCCCGTAGGGGTCGGGCGCGGTCGCCCACGCGACGATGTTGTCGAGGAACGCGCCCGAGCCGGTGGCCTGGCCGTAGTGGGCGTACTGCGCGGTCACGGCCGGCACGGCCGGCGCGGGGTTGCAGTCGGTGCCCGACAACGGCATCGCGATGCACACGTCGGGATAGCCGGCGGCCACGATCACCCGGTAGTCGAGGCCGCTCTGGTCGAGGATCGCGGCGAAGTCCTGGTTGATCGACGCCTGCATCGCGGCGATCGCGTCGCCCATCGACGACGAGGTGTCGACCACCATGAGCACGTCGACGGGGCGATACGACAGCTCGGCGTCGAGCATCTGCGACAGGCACTGTTCGCCGTCGCTCTCGGGCGCGATGTCGTGCCCGGGGCCGAGATCGAGCTTGCCGCCGTCCTCCGCGGAGCCGCTGCCCTCACCGGTGCTGCCGCCGGTCAGCGTGCCGATGCCGCTTCCGACCGAGGTGTTGCCCCCACCGCCGCCGTCGCCGCCGCAGGCGGCCAGAAGCGCTGCGAACCCGCACGACGTCGCGATCACGGCATGGGCTCGTCGGCGCGTCGCCGCCGGAAACCGAAGTGCGCTGCGTTGCATGGTCGTCCCTTCGCCCCTTTGCGACGCTATCAGACACCACCACTGCCGTGCGTCTCCGATCCGAGTTTGGTACCCTGCCGCGCCCCCGCTCGCCGCGCGCGAGCGACGAGTCGTTTCACCCGGGTCGCCGTGGCGACCCCCGTTTTCGAGGTTGCCATGCAGCGTGTTCGATGGATTTCCGCGATGTCCCCCCTGTGTTCGGCCCTGGGCCTGTCGTTGCTGACCGCCTGTCCCGGTGATGGCGGCGGAGGCGAGGGCGGAGGCACCGACTCGAGCAGCTCCGGTTCGTCGAGTGCGTCGACGACGCAGACCGACACGACCGTGAGCACGACCGCGACGACCACGGAGTCGGACAGCAACACGACCACCGCCAGCACCACGATGACCACCACCGCGACCAGCGCGGACAGCAGCGGCAGCGGCAGCGAGACCAGCACGACCACCAGCACCGAGACCGATACCGACACCGGCAACGTGCCGCCGTGCCCGTACACCGCGGTCGACGGCACCACGCCGACCTTGGTCGAGGTCGCGACCGGCTTCGATCGCCCGGTGTTGGTCGTGGCCGATCCGACGCAGCCCGACCGCCTGTTCGTGGTCGAGCAGGGCGGCGACGTCCGCATCCTCGAGCCCGGCGAGACCACCGCGCCCGACGCGGTGTTCCTGCACGTCGACGTGCCCAACGCCAACGACCAGTACATCGGCGACGAGCGCGGCCTGCTGGGCTTCGCGCTGCATCCCGGCTTCCCCGACGACCCGCGCGTGTACGTCGCGTACACGCCCTCGGGCGAGGGCAACAGCCCGCCGGTCACGGTGGTCGAGTACGCGCTCGATGCTGCCGATCCGACCCACGTCGACGACACCACCGCGCGCGTGGTCATCGCGGTCGACAAGCCCGCGGGTAACCACAACGGCGGCATGATCGGCTTCGGGCCCGACGGCTACCTCTACCTGGGCATGGGCGACGGCGGCATCGGCGACGACTTCTTCGAGACCGGTCGCGACACCGGCGTGCTGTTGTCCAAGCTCATCCGCATCGATCCCGAGCCCGACGGCACCGAGGACAACCCCATCGCGTGCAACAACAGCTGCATGGATCTCGGGCCGTTCGACTACACCATCCCGGCCGACAACCCGTTCGTCGACGACAACAACTACGCGCCCGAGATCTACGCCTGGGGCTTCCGCAACCCCTGGCGCTGGCACTGGGACACCAACGGCGATCTGTACGTCGGTGACGTGGGCCAAGGCGACTGGGAGGAGGTCGACGTCGTCGTCGCCGGCTCCGACTACGGTTGGAGCGACATGGAGGGCACGCACTGCTTCAACGACAACGGCTGCGACGAGAACAGCACGCCCAACGCAGTGAACGCCGACGGCATCACCATGCCGATCATCGAGTACAACCACGGCTCGTCGCCCAACGGCTTCCGTTGCTCGATCACCGGCGGCGCGGTCTACCGCTCGTGCGAGGCCGACGCGCTCACCGGCGTGTACTTCTACGGCGACTACTGCTCCGGCGAGCTGTTCGCGTTGAGCTGGGACGGCAGCACCACGACCGATCTCGGCACGGTGTTCGACTTCGAGGACGAGAACATCATCGGCAGCGGTCGCAACGCGTGGGGCGACGTGTACATCACCACCGTGTACGTGCCCGTGCCCAACGGGCCGATCCAGGACGGCCGCATCTACCGCGTGTCGGTCTCGAACTGACCGCGTCGCGCGGCCTCGACGAGGCGGCTGCGGCCCACGCGTCGCGTGCGGCCGCAGCCTGGTAGCATTCGCGGATGCGCCCGAGCCCTCGCTTCACGCTGTGCTGTTCGATGACCCTGTGCGCGCTCGTCGGCGCCTGCGGCGGGGGTGGTGGCGGCAGCGGCAGCGAGGGCTCGAGCTCGACCGGCGAGGGCACGAGCACGACCGCGACCACGGCCTCGACCACGGTGTCGACGACCGAGTCGACCACGGTGAGCACGACCGCGACCACGACCAGCGCGGACGGCTCGAGCACGACCACCGACACCAGCGCCGACAGCTCGAGCTCGGGCGGCAGCACCACCGACACGGGCGTGCTGCCGTGCCCCTACGATCCGGTCGACGGCGAGCCGGCCTACGCACTGCAGCTGGTCGCCAACGGCTTCGATCGACCGGTGCTGGCGCTGGGCCATCCGACCGAGCCCGATCGACTGTTCGTGGTCGAGCAGGGGGGCGCGATCCGAATCCTCGAGCCCGGCGACACCGTCGCGCCGGCGGATGCGTTCCTCGAGCTCACGGTCAATTGCGGCAACGCGACGACGATCGGCTGCGAGCAGGGGCTGCTGGGCTTCGCGTTCCATCCCGACTTCCCCGAGGACCCGCGGGTCTACGTCGCCTACTCGCCGCCGGGCGTGAACCCGCCCACGCGCGTCAGCGAGTTCACGCTGGCCGACGGTGATCCCGACCACGCCGACCCGGCGTCGGAGCGCGTGATCATCGAGGCCGGCAAGCCGTTCGGCAATCACAACGGCGGCATGATCGCGTTCGGTCCCGATCGCCTGCTGTACTTCGGCACCGGCGACGGTGGCGACGGCTTCGACACCGCGCAGACCGGCCTGGACCCGTCGGTGATCCTGGCCAAGATCCTGCGCATCGACGTCGAGCCCGACGGCACGCCCGACAATCCCATCGCCTGCTACGACAATCCCCCCGACGTCAGCTGCCCCGATCTCGGGCCCTTCGACTACACCATTCCCGCGGACAACCCGTTCGTGGACGTCGACGGTTTCGCGCCGGAGATCTGGGCCTGGGGCTTCCGCAACCCCTGGCGCTTCAGCTTCGATCCGCAGACCGGCGATCTCTGGGTCGGCGACGTGGGCCAGGACGAGTGGGAAGAGATCGACATCGCGGTCGCGGGCCGGCACTACGGCTGGAGCGCGATGGAGGGCAACCATTGCGAGAACGATCCCGGCTGCGACGAATCGGCGGCGCCGGGCCAGCCCAACGCCGACATGCAGTACGCACCGCTGTTCGAGTACCACCACAGCGGCGGCTGCTCGATCACCGGCGGCGGCGTCTATCGCAGCTGCGAGGTGCCGGCGTGGCAGGGCACGTACATCTACGGCGACTTCTGCAACATGGAGGTCCACGGCCTGCGCTGGGACGGCAACGCTGCCGAGGATCTGGGCCTGCTGGTCGACACCGGCGAGCTCGTCGTGGGCACCGGCTGGAACGCGTACGGCGACGTGTTCGTGACCACCGTCGACGGCGTGGTGTTCGGGCCGTTCACCGACGGACTGGTGTATCGCCTGGCGCCGACGCGCTAGCGCGTCGCGGCCCACACGATCGTCGCGACCAGTCCGATCGCCGCGATCGCACCCACCACCACCATCACGATCCGCAGCCACGACAGCGGCGCGGTGCCGTGCACGATGCCGGGATTCTGGCCGTGGACGATCGCGCGGTAGACCTCGTCGCGGTAGCGATACGCGAGCACGTAGGCGGGGAAGCCCAGCCGCGAGGTCGTGAGCCGGCGCGGGACCACGGCGACGCGGAGGTTGCGGACGCTGCTGCCGGGGACGCGGGTCTGCGCGTGCTCGGCGGCGGTGGCCGACAGCGCGCGGGAGATCGTCGCGCGGGCGGCAGAGCGCTGCACGTCGAAGCCTTCGACCGCGGCGTGGCGGGCCGGATCCGGATCGGGATCGGCGTCGCGCAGGTTGTAGCCGGGCACCAGCGCCGCGCACTCGCGGTCGCTCAGGCCGCGACTGGCCGAGACCACGACGTTGTCGAGCACGAGCTCGAACGCACCGGCGTGCGGGGCCCAGGCCGAGCGGCGCGAGCCCGCGTCGGAGTCGGCCGCCCAGCTCACCGAGACGTCGGCGTCGAAGCACCAGCCTGCCCACCACAGCGGTTGCAGCTTGTCGACCACCGCGCTGCCCTGCAGATCCTTGGGCCGGAAGAAACCCAGGCTGCCCAGCCAGCGACGCAGCGCGACCTTGGCCTGCTCGGGATCGACGCGGAAGCGCAGGTACGCGCCGGCCTGTTCGATCGGGTCGGTGGGCTTCTCCAGCGCCAGCACCTCGCCACAGAAGCTGCACTTGGGCGCCGCGGCCTTCTCGTCGTAGCGCATGGCTGCGCCGCAGCCACTGCAGCGGAAGATCGTCGCGACGACCTCGCTGGGCGTCTGGGCGCGCGGCGAGGGCGGCGTCGGCAGGCCGCAGATCGCACAGCGCAGATCGCCGGGCTCGAGCGGGCTCGCGCAGCGCTGGCACGGCGAGGGCGCCTCGGTGGAGGTGGGCGTCGCGCCAGGCTCGCTCATCGCATCGACCCCGCCAGCACCGCGACGGTGATCGCGGCCAGCACCGCCACGATCGTCACGATGATCTTGGTCCACGACAGCGGCGCGCGTCCGCCGATCTTGCCGCTCTGACCGTTGATGACCAGCCGCACCGGCGGCAGACGATCGTCGTAGCGCACCGCCAGCACCCATACCGGCAGCACCACCAGCTCGAGGTCCTCGTGCTGCGCCCGCCATGCGAACCGCAGCCCGCGCTGGCGATCGCCGGGCATGTGCTTGGCCAGGCGCGCGCCGACCTGGGCCTCGAGCTCGCTGCGCGCGCGCTGCATGCAGCCGTCGGCGGTGATCGAGGGCTCCTCGGCGATCCAGCCCGACAGCATCGCCGGTTCGAAGCGCTGCATCGCGCGCAGATCGAACGGCTCGATGCGCTCGAGCTCCGCGTCGGGCAGACCCTTGGACGCGCTCACGACCACGTCGTCGACGTAGGCGGCCCACGGCCCCGACAGCGTGCGCCACTCGGTCTCGACGCGCGTGCGCGTGCGCGTCACGGTGTTGCCCTTGGCGTCGGTGGTCGTGTACGTCTCCGTGACGGTGTAGTTCTCACCGATCTCGGCGTTGTACTCGGCCGAGGCCACGGCGGTGTAGACGTACGCGGGCAGGTACATGCCGCGCACGTCGCTGGGCTGCGCGCGGCGGAACGCGCCGGGGGCGAACAGCGGGCGTCGGATCCACGCCCGCGCGAGCTCGAGCGCGCGCTGCTTGCCGACCACGAAGCCCAGCGCGAAGCTGGGCTCGGGTCGATCGGGATCCGGCGGGCGCTCGATCACCGCCGGCGACGCGCAGTACGGGCACTTGCCGGTGCGCAGCCCCGCCTCGATGTGGATCTGCGCGCCGCAGCCACCGCACTGCATGCTCAGCGCGGGTGCGTTCGCGGCGGTGGGTGCTGCGGCGGCCAACTCTGCCGGCCGAGCATAGCAACTCCGCCGCGGCCGCGCGGGTCGGCTCAGGGCGGCAGCGCCCGCTTGCCGTCGGGCTGCAGCTCGAGCGTGTCGGTCGGGCCCTGGGCCTCGACGTCCAGGGCACGCAGACGCTGGATCAGCGGATGGCCCGATTCCTCGGCCTCGCTGCTGCCGTCGGCGCCGGCCTTCTCACCCAGCATCACCAGGATCGAGATGCGGCGGTTCCGTGGATCGGTGGGCTTGTGCCACAGCTTCGGCCGACGATCGGCGTAGCCGCGGACCTCGAGCAGCTGCTCGTCGCGCACGCCCGCGCCCACGAGGAAGCGCCGCGCCGCGCTCGCACGCTCGATCGACAGCTCCCAGTTGCCGAGCTTGCCCGGCGACGGCGTCGCGTCGGTGTGGCCCTCGATCACGATGCGGTTGGGCAGCGCCCCGACCTCGCGCGCGACCGCGGTGAGCACCGGCTTGGCCGCGGGGTCGAGCTTGGCGCTGCCGGGCGCGAACAGCTGCAGGTCCTCGCTGTCGAGGATCTCGATGCGCAGGCCGTCCTCGACCGCGGTGAGCTCGACGTGACGGGCCCACGAGTCCATGTGCAGCGCGAGCAAGGCCTGGGTCAGGCGGTTGCGCGCGTTGGACAGCTCGGGCAGCTCCTTGGTCGGGCGCCGCTCCGCGCCGTTGCCGGCGGCGAAGCTGGTGTCGACCGCGACCGCGGTGTTGCCTCCGCCGAAGAAGCCCGCGCCGCCGGTGTTGGGACCGGTGTTGATCTCGGTGTTGCCGCCGCTCTCGATGCCGAGTGGATCGCGGAAGTAGGCACCCACCGCGGACTTGGTCTGGGGGCTCTGCGCGACCAGCCACAGCACCATGAACAGCGCCATCATCGCGGTCACGAAGTCGGCGAACGCGACCTTCCACGCACCGCCGTGGTGGCCGTGCCCGCCGTGGCCCTTCTTCTTGACGATGATGATCGGGCGTTTGTCGGCGGCCTCGGCCATGGTTCACCGGGTGCGTCAGCCCTTGGCCGCGCGGCAGGCCTTCTCGAGCTCGTCGAAGCTCGGGCGCTCGTGGGTGGTGATCGAGCGGCGGGCGAACTCCACCGCGATCGACGGCGACACGCCCTTGGCGTGGGCGAGCAGGCCCTGCTTGATGCAGTCCACGAACTTGCCCAGCTCGGTGTTGCGGTGGCCCATCGCGGTCGCCAGCGGCGAGAACACGCCGTACGACATGAGGATGCCGAGGAAGGTACCGACCAGCGCCGAGGCGACGCTCATGCCGACCTCGCTGGGCGGGCCGTCGATCTTCTCCATCGTGATGACGATGCCGAGCACCGCCGCGACGATGCCCAGACCCGGCAGCGCGTCGGCGACCGACGACAGCGCCGCGGGGGCCTTGCCCTCCTCGGCGTGCACGGTCTCCATGTCCGCGTCCATGAGGTTCTCGAGATCGTGGGGATCGGCCGAGCCGCTGACCACGACCTTCATGGTGTCGGTCATGAACTCGAGCGCGTGGTGATCCTTGAGCACCGCGGGGTACTTGGCGAAGATCGAGCTCTTGGCCGGGTCGTTGATGTGTTCTTCCCAGCCCAGCAGACCCGAGCGCTGCGCCAGCTGGAACAGCTCGTACTGCAGCGTCAGCAGCTCGAGGTACTCCTTCTTGCCGGGGCGCGCGCCGAGCAGACCCTTGATCTGCCCGATCATGTCCTTGGTCACCTTCATCGGCGTGCTGACCACCAGCGAGCCGATGGCGGCACCGAAGATGATCACGAACTCGTGCGGCTGGTTGAGCACCGCGAGGTTGCCGTGGTGCATGACGTAGCCGGCGATGACCGAACCGAGCACGACGAAGATGCCGATGAAGCTGATCATGACGCCGGGACGGACCCGTGGGGCTCTGTGCGATCGTCTAGGGTCGCCACGGCCCCGCGGCCAGCCGCGAGAACGGACCGCCCGCGCGCAGGCCGGACCACCGCGGGCCGCCGTCCGCTCAACCCGCGCGCAGACTGGTGCACGCGGCCCGCAGCCGCTCGATCGCGTCGACGTGCGCCGCGGCCGGGACCTGCAGCCGCAGCTCCCAGAACGCGTCACCGGTGTCGCCGAAGACGAAGCAGTGCAGCTCGGCGGTCTCGGGCGGCAGATCCGGACGCGGCTCGGAGTACGTGCGCATGCGGCCCCACAGCCGCGCGCGCTCGCCCTTGTCGTCGAGCACGACGGTGTCGCTCGCGGTCACGCCGGTCATCTCGAGGACCGCTTCGAACTCCTTGGTCGGACCGGCCTTGGCCAGCTGCGCGACGTGCTGCTCGACGTTGTCGCGCAGCGCGGCGGCCTTGCACGTGCCCGCGCACGCGACGTGGATCGACAGCAGCCACGGCGGTCCCGCGTCCACGGACGAGGACCACACGATCCGGCGCGGCTCGACCTGCGTGGGCGAGAAGCCCTCGGGCAGCACGAAGCTGGCCGACGCTGCCTTGCCGCGCGTGAGCTCGAGCGTCACGCCGGTGCGGCCCTGCGGCAACGCGCGCGGCGGATCGCCGGGTTGTCCCGCGACGGGCTCGGGCGCCGCCGCGGGCTCGCCTGCGGTCGCCGCCGCGGCAGGCCCGGGTGTCGGCGTCGGCGGGTTGCAGCCGAGCGCGAGCCGCGTGGCGATCGTCGCGGGCGCGCGCGCGGTCATGCCCGCCGCCGCCGACGCAGCACCACGATCGCCGCCAGCCACGGCAGCGCGCCGGTCGGCGTCGCGCCGAGATCGCAGCTGCAGCCCTCGCC
>JAIBBS010000344.1 GCA_019694555.1 Nannocystaceae bacterium | reverse complement strand
CGCTCGCAGCCAACGGCGACTTCACGGCCGACGGCAACACCTGGGTGAAGCAGGGCGACGTCCGCTTCGAGCGCGCGTTCACGACGCGCAAGCAGACGCCGCCGGTGCGCCACGCGAGCCTCGCGGCAGCGATGGCCGCCCAGAGGTAGCGCCGGCTTGCGCGGCCGCGCCACGCCGCCGCACACGGCGGTCGCATCGCCGCGCCCGCGTCAGCGACCCAGCTCGTGCCCCACCAGCCCGAGGTAACGCGCGCGGTAGCTGCCCGCGAGGCGACCGTCGCCGTCGATCACGCCGTCTTGCGCGGTGCCGACGAGGTCGGGGCTGTCGACGGTGACGGTCTGCGGGGCTTCGCACGAGGCGCAGACGATGCCGGGCAGCGGCTCGCTCGCGGCGTTGTCATTGACGATGACGTTGTCACGGAAGTGAAATGGGCCGTCCTCGGCGGAGGCCTCGCGGACCGTGACGTTGCCCTCGAAGGTGTTGCGATCGACGTACACCTCACCGACGTCCACGGTCATGTAGTTGAGCACGAGCGCGCCGTAGTCCTCCCCTGCGCCGCCGTACGCGTTCTGGACGTTGTTGAAGCGGATCCACACGTCGTGGCACTGGTTGAAGTTGCCGCCGATGGCGTGCTGGACGATTCCATCGAGGGTGTTGCCGCGGACGTCGAGGAAGCGCGTGGTGGCCTTCACCGCGATACCCTCGATGTTGCCCTGGCCTGCGGGTCCGAGCGCGGTGTTGGAGAAGGTGTTGTCCTCGATCACCAGCTTCTCGTTGCTGTACAGCTTCAAGAACGCGGCGCCGGTGCCGGTCTCGAAGCCCTCGAACGAGCAGCCCTTGATGAAGTTGTGATAATGGCCGCCTTCGTCGTAGCGCTGCCACATCAGGAACGAACTGTTGGCACCGTCGGCCCCGGGTCCGCCGTGCGCGAATCGATCCTCGAAGAAGGTCATGCGATCGCCGAACATCCGCCACGCGTGATTCCACATGTGCTCGAAGCGGATGCCGGCGATGAACGCGTCGTCGCCGGACTCGCCGCCAGCCCAGCTGCCCTGGATCAGCGGCGCACCGGCGCCAGCACCGAGCGCGTGATCGATCACGACGGTCTCGCCGGGATAGGCCAGCCACACGTGGGGCTTGCTCGTCATGGGATACGCGAGGTGGCGATCGACGCCCTCGCCCTGGAACAGGCCCTCGAGTGCGTAGGTACCCTCGCGCCAGTAGACGAAGTGATTGTTGAACGTCGCGTCCTCGAGATCGCCGCCGTAGAAGTCACCCATGCTGTTGAACGGGCTGGCGGCGCTGCCGTCCCCGCCTTCGGGCGCGTTGGCGTCGACGAAGACGAAGCCGTCCTCGGTCACGGTGAGGGTCCAGCTGACCTCGACCACGCTCGCCTCTGCGTCGCGGACCTCGACCGTCACCGCGTGGGCCTGGCCTGCGTCGCCCGGATCGAGCCAGTCGATCACGCCCGAGTGCGCGTCGATCGTCATGCCCTCGGGATGCTCGGCGAGGCTGTAGACGAACGGATACGCGCCGCCGAACACACCCACGGGCACGCGGTACGCGAGACCGGGATACGCGCGATACCACCGCGAGTTCAGATCGAGACCCGGCTGCGGCGCGATGATCTCCAGCGGGTACGTCGCGTGGGTGTTGTTCGGCCCGCCGGTGTCCTCGCCGCCGCTCGACCCGTCCGCCCCCGCGCTGCTCGCGGCCGTGCCCTCGCCGTCCGAACCCGGTCCGGATCCGTCACCGTCGCCGGCATCGGACGCAGCTGCACTCGTCGATGCACCGCCCCCACCGCCGTCGTCCCCCGCGCAGGACGACGGGCTCGACTCCGAGCACGCCGTGAACGACACGCAGAGCGCGGCGACACGACGATGGGCGCAACCGGGCCGGCGACGAGGCTTCGCAAGGGTCATGTCGGGATCGACACGGCGCTCCTTGGCTTGTCGCGGCGAGCCGCGGCGGCGCGTTCAGGGATCGCCCGAGATGGTTTCACCGACATCCCTCGCCCGTCGACGCGATCACGCCGGCCGAGCGCCGCGCCTACGCGCGAACCGGACCGGATTTGCAGGCACGAACGCACAGACTCGCCGCGTGCCCCGCGTGCGTGCGCGTTACGCTGGGCGAGTCAAGCATGGACCACCCTGGAAACACCAGCGACGCGCTTCGCCGCTTCGTCACGGACGCGCCGGTTGCCGTCGCGATGTTCGACCGGGAGATGACGTACCTCGCGTGTAGCCCGCGCTGGCACTCGGACTTCGGATTCGAGCCGGGGTCATTGGTCGGCCGCTGCCACTACGACGTGTTCCCCGAGATTCCCGAGCGCTGGAAGGCGATCCATGTTCGCTGCTTCGCCGGCGCGACCGAGCGCGCAGAGGAGGATCGCTTCGAACGCGCCGACGGACGCGAGCAGTGGCTGCGCTGGGAGGTCCGCCCGTGGCGTCATCCGGACGGCACCGTCGCCGGCATCATCGTCTACAGCGAGGACATCACCCCGCGCAAGCTCGCGGAGAGCTCGCTCGCCCGCCGCGAGCAGGAGTTCCGCCTGCTCTTCGACGGCATCCAGGACTACGCGCTGACGCTGTTGGACGCCGACGGCATCGTGCGCACGTGGAACGAGGGCGCGGAGCGGCTGTTGGGATTTGCCGCGCACGAGATCATCGGCAAGCACCTGGGCACGATCTACGGTGGCGACGCGGGCGCACGCGCGCAGGCCGAGCGCGACCTCGCGACCGCCGTCACGTCCGGCGCGGTCGAGGACGAAGGCTGGCGCGAGCGACGGGACGGATCGCAGTTCTGGGGCAACGGGTCTCTGCGTCCGCTGTATGCCGACGGTCGGCACTGTGGCTTCGCCAAGATCCTGCGCGACACGACCGAGCGGCACCGCTCCACGCTGATGCTGCAGGCGGTCCTCGACTGCGCCGCGGATGCAATCATCAGCATCGACGAATCCGGCACGATCCAGGCCTTCAATCGCAGCGGCCAGCGCATGTTCGGCCACGCGCCCCAAGAGGTGATCGGTCGCAACGTCAGCATGTTGATGCCGGAACCGGATGCCAGCGCCCACACGGGCTACCTGCATCGCTATCTCGCGACCGGCGAGGCGCGCATCATCGGCTCCGGCCGCGAGGCCCAGGGTCTACGTCGCGACGGAACCAAGTTTCCGATTGCGCTGTCGGTCGACCAGTTCCGCATCGGCGATCGCCGCTACTTCGCCGGCATCGTCCGCGATCTGACCGAGCGCAACGCGCTCGAGGGCCAGCTGCGGCAGGCGCAGAAGATGGAGGCGGTCGGGCGGCTGGCCGGCGGGGTCGCGCACGACTTCAACAACCTGCTGTCGGTCATCCTGAGTCATGCCGAACTGCTGCTGCTGTCACCGTCGCTGGATCCGTCGGCGCGCGACGACCTGTCCGAGATCGCCAAGGCGGGACAGCGCGCCGCGCAGCTGACCCGCCAACTGTTGCTGTTCTCTCGTCGAACCGTGGTCCAGTTCGTGCGGCTCGACGTCAACGCGGTGGTGACGGATCTGAGCCGCATGCTGCAGCGATTGCTGCCCGAGCACATCGACTTCACGACCGAGCTCGCGCCCGATCCGGCACCCCTCGAGGCCGACCGCGGAATGCTCGAACAGCTGATCATGAACCTGGTCGTCAACGCCCGCGACGCGATGCCGGGCGGTGGCGCGCTGCGCCTGCGGACATGGACGACCTCGCTCGCGCCGCGGCACGGCTGCCCGAACCCCGGTGCCCGGCACGGTCACTGTGTCGCGATCGAGGTCGAGGACGACGGCGTCGGCATGGACGACGCCACGCGCGAGCACATCTTCGAGCCGTTCTTCACCACCAAGCCCGCGGGTGAGGGCACCGGTCTGGGGCTGTCGACCGTGTTCGGGATCGTGCACCAATTCGGCGGCTGCATCGTCGTCGCCAGCGCACCGGGCGAGGGCGCGCGCTTCACCGTGTACCTGCCGATCGTCGAGGGTGCGACCGTCGTCGCCGCGCCGGCCACCGCGCGCGCCTCGGGCGGCCGCGCCGAGACGATCCTCGTGGTCGAGGACGACGCGGCGGTGCGAGCGGTGGCCTGCAACATCCTGCGGCGCGCCGGCTACGAGGTCATCGCCGCCAACGGTGGTGCGGATGCCTTGGCGCTCGCGGCCCGCCACGCTGGCCGCATCGCGCTGGTGCTCACCGACGTCGTCATGCCCGGGATGAACGGCTATGCGCTGGTCGCTGCGCTGCGGCGCGACCACCCGCGACTGCGCGCGCTCGTGATGTCGGGCTACATCGACGACGCCGCGCGCGCGCAGGAGGCGGAGGCGGGATCCCTGCCCTTCGTGGCAAAGCCCTTCACACCCGAGGCGCTCGCGAGCAAGGTCCGTGCGGTGCTGGACGAGGCGTGAGCGCGCCTCGTGGGCTTCGCCGACCATACGCGCTACGATGATCCCGCAAGGATGCATCGGCACGTTGCAGCCGTTCTCGTCGTGGCCGCGTCCGCGTGCGCGCCCACGTTCGCGCCGCCGCTGCGCAGTGGCACGATGGGCGCACCCGGTCG
>JAIBBS010000133.1 GCA_019694555.1 Nannocystaceae bacterium | reverse complement strand
CATCCCCAACCCCCGCCCGCTCGCCACGTCCCAGGCGCGGGGGTGCGAGGACTTGAAGGCTGCGGCCCGGAGGAAACGAATCGTCGGTCTCTACAACCCGGAGACGCCATTCCGTATCATTCATGCCGCCCGCCGCTCCCACCAAGACCACCAGGCTCCTCTGGCTCGCCCGGAAGGGGCCGGTGCGCGCTCGGACCTCGACGACGCCGGCATCCCGCGAGCGTACCTCGAGCGGCTCTGCGACCGTGGGTGTCGACAGGTTGGAAGTGGAACGCGCCCGATGCTTCAAGCGGCCCCAAAGCGCGCGTCCACGTGCACCCGATGACCTCGGTTTCGTCCACGGGCTTCGATGGCCGCAGCGCTCTCGCTTCTCGCCGGCACGCCTTCGGCGTCACGCCCCCCCGCCTCCTTCCCGCGGCGCACGCCCAGCCCAAACGACCGCAGTCGTGCGCACGCCTCACTCCGCCGGCGGGCGCGGTCGCCCCTGCCCTACCCGCACGATCCGCTGCCACCACACGCCCATGGCGGTGCGTAGATCGTCGAGGTAGCAGTACGTCACCGGCACGACCACGAGCGTCAGCACGGTCGCGGTCGACATGCCGCCCAGCAGCGCCTGACCGAAGGCCTGGTATGCGATGCCCTCGCCGGTGGGCTCGGTCATCGCCAGCGGCAGCAGGCCGCCGATGGTGGTCAGCGACGTCATCATGATCGGGCGGAAGCGCAGGCGGCCGGCCTGCACGATGGCCTCGGTGCGATCGAGCCCCTGCTGCCGTGCGACGTTGACGAAGTCGATCAGCACGATGGCGTTGTTCACGACCACGCCCAGCAGCAGCACGATGCCGATGCCGGCCAGCGGATCGATGTGCTCGCCGGTGGCGTACAGGAACCACCACACGCCCACGAACGACAGTGGGATCGACGGCAGCACCGCGAGCGGCAGCACGAACGACTCGAACAGGAAGCCCATCACCAGCAAGATGAAGATGGTGCCCAGGCCCATCGCGCCCATCAGGTCGCGCGCCATGTCGTCGATGGCGGTGGCCTCGGCGTCGGCGTCGAAGCTCAGGCCCTCGGGCAGGCGGTAGTTGGCCATGACCTCGCGGATGCGCGCGATGGTGCCGGCGCGGTCGTCGTTGGACAGCTCGAGCCGGATGGCCACGCCCACGCGCTTGTTGACGCGCTGCAGCGAGGCCTCGCCGCGACCGGTGCGCTTGTCCGCCAAGACCGAGATCGGCACGCTGCCGCCCTGCCGCGCGGGCACGGTCCAGCCCAGGATCTCGTCGACGTTCTTGCGGTCCTCGGCGCGGTAGCGGATGCGGACGTCGAGCTCCTTCTCGGCGGTGTGGAAGCGGGGCAGCGGCGCGCCGCGGATGGCGTACGCCACGGTGTTGGCCAGCGCGTCAGCCGAGACGCCGAAGCGCTCCGACATCGCGCGATCGATCGACAGCGCCAGCTCGTCGCGTCGGCGCGTGTCCTCGGCCCCGCCGCGCACGCCCAAGACCCCGGGCACCTCGAGCAAGCGTTCCTGCAGCGCCTCGCGGGTGTCGGCCAGCAGGTCGTGATCGTCGCCGTAGATCGACACGCGGAACGCGTCGTCGCGCGCGCCGTCGCTCTCGGCGAACTGCGAGGTCTTCTTCCAGCCGGGCTTGCTCGGCAGCGAGGTCGCGAGCTCCTTGGCGAACTCTTCGAACGGCGGCTCGCCGGGCTGCGGCGGATCGAAGAAGATCTGCACCGTGCCGGTGTTCTCGTCGAAGCCGACGTACTGCCCCGCGACGTGGTAGTCGGCCTGCTTGTGCCCCAGCAGGTCCTCGATGCCCAAGAAGAAGGCGTGGGCCTCCTCGAGCGTGGTCTCGGCCGGCATCGAGTAGTTCACGGTGATGCGGCGCGAGCCGAACTGCTGGCCCGAGGCGCAGCGCACGTTCATGAACGGGATCGCGGTCGAGCCCAGCGCCAGCAGTGACAGCACGATCACGTCCATGCGCCGCCGCAGCACCACCCGCAGCAGCCGGCCGTAGGCCTCGTTGAGCCAGCCGACGGTGTGGGTGTACAGCCAGCCCAGCGCGCGCTCGAGCACGCGGTCGATGCGAGCCGACAGCCCCGGCCGCCCGCGCCGTCCGGGGCCGTCGTCGGCCAGCATCGTGGCCGACGCCATCGGCACCAGCACCAGCGCCACGAACAGGCTCGCCAGCAGCGACACGCACACCGGCGTGACCATGCGGACCATGAAGAACTGGGTCGGTCCCTCCGACAGCAGCGACGCCGGCAGGAACACGATCACCGTGGTCAGCGTGGCCAGCGTCATCGCCAGCGCGACCTCGCCGGCGCCCTGCAGCGCCGCGGCGTAGGGCCCCAGCCCGCGCCGGCGGAAGCGCGCGACGTTTTCCGCCACGACCACGGAGTTGTCGACCACCAGGCCCACGCAGATCATCAGGCCGACCAGCGAGACCAGGTTGATGCTCTGTCCGGTGAAGTACATCACCGGCAGCGCCAGGAACAGCGACAGCGGAATCGACAGCGCGATGACGATGGTGATGAGCAGCCGCCGCAGGAAGAACACCAGCACGAACAGCGCCAGCCAGCCGCCCTGGATGCCCGAGCCGACCACCTGGTCGAGGCTGTAGCGGATCATGTCGCCCTGGATGAACACCGCATCGACCTGCACGCCCTGCAGGTCGGGGTGCGCGACCGCGGTCGCGACCGCGGCCTTGATGCGGTCGCAGATCTCGACGGTGTTGGCCTGCGACTCCTTGACCACGAACATGACCGTGGCGGGCTTGCCGTTGTAGCGGTCGTAGCGCGTGATCTCGGGCGACCCGAGCGTGACGGTGGCGACGTCGCGCAGACGCAGGCCATCGGCGCGGATCATGATCGCGCCGATTTCCTCCGGCGAGCGCAGCGATGCGACCGAGCGCAGCAGCAGCGTGTCGCCCGAGTCGGTCACGCGGCCGCTGGCGAGCGTGAAGTTGGCCCGCGCGAGCGCCCCCACCAGCGTGACCATGTTGACGCCGGCGGACTCGGCTGCGGCGCGATCGACGTCGATCTGCACCTGCGGATCGACGCGGCCCCACATGTTGACCAGCCCGACGCCGTCGATGCGCTCGATCGGCCGCACCAGGTGCTCGTCGATCACGCGCATGGGATCGGCGAGTTCTTCGTCCCAGACCACGCCGTAGAACGCGACCGGGATCGACTCGCCCGACTCCTTGCGGATGCGGACCTCCTTGACGTCCGTGGGCAGATCGCCGCGCACGCGGTTGATGCGGTCGCGGACCTGGCGATAGGCCACGTCCATGTCGACCTCGCCGGCGAAGACCATCGTGACCTGGGCCGAGCCCGCGGTGGAGTTGCTGATGATCTGGTCGATGCCCGGCGTGGTCGAGACCGCGGCCTCGAGCGGCTTGGTGATCTTCTCCTCGATGTCGCGCGCGGTCGCGTCGGGGTAGCTGACCGAGACCGACAGAAACGGCGCCGAGAAGCCCGACGGGATCAGCTCCAGCGGCATGCGGACCAGCGCGATGGCGCCGAGCACCAGCGCCGACGCCAGCACCATCAACATCGCGATCGGTCGCCGCAGCGCGGCGCGCACGATGGCGTTGTCGTAGAAGCCCGGCAGCATGGCGTTCAGTCCGTCAGATCGCGGTCACCCTCGGGCACCAGCTGCTCGGGTTGGACCTTCGCGACCTCGTCGCGCAGCCGCTGCGCCGGCGGGCGGCCGCTGAAACGCGCCGCGATGCCGTCGACGCCGGCGTACACCGTCGGGATCACGATGAGCGTGAGCAGGGTCGACAGCGACAGCCCCGCGATGACCGTGATGGCCATCGGCATGCGGATCTCGGCGCCGTCACCCAGGCCCATCGCCATCGGCACCAGGCCCAGCACCGTGGTCAGCGTGGTCATCAGGATCGGCCGCAGCCGCACCTGCCCGGCCAGCGCCAGCGCCTCGTCGGTGGCCCAGCCGCGCGACTTGAGCTGACCGACGTAGTCCACCAGCACGATGGCGTTGTTGACCACGATGCCGGCCAGCAGGATCGCGCCCAGGAACACCACGATCGACAGCGGCATGTCGAGCACCAGCAGCACGCCGACCACGCCCACCAGCGCCAGCGGGATCGTGAACAGGATGATGAAGGGATAGATCAGGCTCTCGAACTGCGCCGCCATGATCACGTAGACCAGGAAGATCGACAGCCCCAGCGCCAGCCACAGCGAGCCCGCGGAGGTCTCCCACTCCTGGCTCTGGCCGGTGATCGCGGTCGACACGCCCGCGGGCAGCGGCAGCTCCGCGACCGCGTCGGCGATGCGCGTGGTGATCGAACCCAGGCCCGCGCCCTCGACGTTGGCGGTCACCAGGCCCACGCGCTGCTGGCCGACGCGGCGGATCTCGTTGGGCCCGCGCCCGATCGCGATGTCCGCCACCGCCGACAGCGGGATCGGCCGCGCGCCGCCGGGGTTGACCACCAGCGCGCGCAGGTCCTCGACCGAGGCCTCGCGGATGTTCGACAGCCGCACGAAGATCGGCACCTTGCGGTCGCGCCGGCGCAGCGAGGTCGCCTCGGCGCCCTGGACCTTGTCGCGCACGAGCTCGGCGACGGTGCGGATGTCGAGCCCGGCGCGCGCGAGCTTGTCGCGGTCGTAGACGATGTGGACCTCGGGGCTGCCGGGGTGGATCGACGACTCGACGTCGCGCAGCCCTTCGACCGTGCGCAGCCGCTGCGCCACGGCCTCGGTCGCGCGGCGCAGCTCGTCGAGCTCGAGCCCGCGGACCTCGACCTCGACCGGCGGCTTGAACGAGAACAGCGTGGGTCGCGTGATGTTCACGCGCACGTCGGGCAGCTCGCCCAGCGCCTGCCGCACCGCCGCACGGGCCTCGCCCTCGATGCGCGCGGCCTGGGCGGTCGCGCCGCCCTCGCGCATCGCCTGCAGCAGCGTCGGCGGCGTGGTCGGCTCGAGGTCGACGCGCAAGCGCGCGGTGTGTTCGCCGCGCTCGGCCGAGTCGGTGTTGTCGCGCTCGCTGCCGATGGTGGCCGTGACCGCGTGCAGGTGCGGCACGCCGTCGAGCAGCCGCGTCTCGATCGGCGCGACCTCGACGTCGGTCTGCTGCAGCGGCGTACCCACCGGCAGACCCAGCTCGACGGTGAACTCGCCTTGGTGCAGCTCGGGCACCAGCTCGGTGTCGAGCCGGCCCATGCCCCAGACGAGAAAGCCCAGCGAGCCCGCGAACGCGAGGTAGACCGTGGGGCGGTTGCGCAGGCACGCGCGGATCACCGCCGGGTACGCGCGCTCGGTGCCGTCGATGAGCTTGCCGAACAGCCACAGCACCGGCTTGGCCGCGAGCATGAACACGCGCGAGCCCAGCCACACCACCGCGGCGATGACGGTGCCTGCGCCCACGAGCGCCAGCAGCAGCAGCTTGCCCAGCAGCTCGAACAGCAGGTGCAGCACGAAGCGCACCAGCACGTACGGCAGCAGGATCGCGGTCAGCGGCCGGCGCCGCACGCCGCCCAGCGAAGCGCGCAGCTCGGCGATGCAGTTCCACCGCGCCATCGCGCGGCCGAGCGCACGCAGCGGCCCCGCACCGTCGCCCGCGCCCTCGCCGTGGCGCAGCTCGACCGCGAGATCGGCGAGCCGTCGGCGCGACGCGAGCATCGGGATCAGGAACAGCGCCACCGCCAGCGACGCGAGCAGGCTGAACACCACCGCCAGGCCCAGGTCGCCGAACATCTGCCCGGCGATGCCCTCGACGAAGACCATGGGGAAGAACACCGCCACGGTGGTGAGGGTCGAGGCCACGACCGCGCCGCCGACCTCGGCGGTGCCGCGCACGGTCGCGCGCACCAGCTCGTCGCCCTCGCTGCGACAGCGATCGATCGACTCGAGCACCACGATCGAGTTGTCGACCAGCATGCCGATGCCCAGCGCCAGCCCACCCAGCGACATGATGTTGAGCGAGACCCCGAACAGCTGCAGCGGCGCGAACGTCATGAGCACGCTGACCGGGATCGAGATGCCGACGATGAGCGTGCTGCGGACGTCCCGCAGGAACAGGAACAGGATCAGCACCGCCAGCGCACCACCGGAGGTCGCGGTGTCGCGGACCTCGGTGATGCTCGACTCGATGAAGCGCGAGCGGTCGGCCTGCACCGCCACCGTCACGCCGTAGTCCTGCTCGAGCCGCGGCGCGACCTTGGCGTCGATGCGCTCGCGCACGCGCGCGGCCATCTCGACGATGTTGGCCTCGGCCTCCTTGTAGACCTCGATCTCGACCGCCTCGTGGCCGTCGACGCGCGTGATGACGTCGCGATCGCGCCAGCCCGCGTGGACCGTGGCCAGATCGCGCAGCCGCACGTCGCGACCCTCGCGGCGCACGATGACGATGTCGCCGATGTCGTCCTCGCCGGTGAACTCGTTGACCGTGCGCACCAGGTAGCGGGTCTTGCCGTCGCGCATGGTGCCGCCGGCGAGGTTGACGTTCTCGGCCGCGAGTCGGTCGGTGATGGTCTTGACCGAGATGCCGGTGCGGCGCAGCTGGCCCTCGTCGAGCTCGACGTGGATCTGCTCCTCGAGCCCGCCCTTGACCTTGACCGCCGCGACGCCTTCGACCGGCTCGAGCAGGCGCCGCACCTCGCGGTCGGCGACGCGGCGCAGCAGCTTGAGCCCGGCCTCGGTGCGCTCGCCGGTGTTGGCCTCGAAGCGCTCGCCGCCGCCCGACAGCGACAGCGTCAGCACCGGATCGAGCGTGGGGTCGTAGCGCAGGATCAGCGGCTGCTCGACGCCGTCGGGCAGGTTGGGCCGCACGATGTCGAGCTTCTCGAGCACGTCCTGCGACGCCTCGTCCATGTCGGTGTCCCACGCGAACTCGAGCACGACGTCGCTGGCGCCCGCGCGCGAGATGCTCTCGATGCGCGTCAGGCCCGTGACCACGCCCAGCAGCTCCTCGAGCGGACGCGAGACGTTGTCCTCGACCTCGGCCGGGGCCGCGCCGGGGTACTCGGTGCGGACCGTCAGCTTGGGATAGCTGATGTCCGGCATGAGGTTGAGCGGCAGCAGTCGGATGCTGAACGCGCCGAACACGATGACCGCGAGGAACACCATCAGCACCGCGACCGGGCGCGAGGTGGTCACGCGATAGAAGTCCATCTTGCGCGCGAGCTCGGCCACGTCGGCGCCCGCGGTCGCCGCGATCGCGCTGCGACCGGGCGCATCGCCGTGCGGCGCGTCGCTCATGCCCCGCTTCCGCTGGCCGCCGCGTCACCGCCCTCGGCGAGCGGCTGGCCGGTCGCGTCGGTGCGCTGGACCAGCGCGCCGTCCTTGAGCCCGGCGTGACCGGTCTCGACGATCTCGGCGCCCACCGCCACGCCGCGCACGATCTCGGCGTGTTCGGCGTCGAGCAGTCCCAGCTCGACCCGGACCCGACGCGCGCGCAGGCCGTCGTCCTTGGACTCGACCACGAACACGTAGACCTCGTCGTCGTCGCGCACCAGCGCCTGCTTGGGCACCAGCGTGGCCTGGGTCTTGGACTCGGTGGTCAGCGTGACCTCGGCGTACATCCCCGGCAGAAAGCCCTTGCCGCCGGCGAGCGCCCGCGGCAGCGCCACGGTGACCTTGACCGTGCCCGTGGTCGCGTCGACCACCGGCGCGATGCGAGCGAGCGTGCCCTGGCCGTGGCGTCCGACTGCGGACTTGCCGACGATCTCCGCCGCCTGCCCCACGGTGATGCGATCGAGCTCGCGCTCGGGCACGTAGACCCGCGCGACCAACGAACCGAAGTCGACGATGCTGGCGATCTGTGCGCCCGAGGTCACGAACGCACCCTCGCTGACGCCACGTTGCGTGATCGTGCCGGTCATCGGCGCGACGATCTTGGTGTTGCGGACGTCGCGCTTGCGATCGGCGACGTCGATCATCGCGGTGCGGAACGCGAGCCGCGCGGCGTCGAGCTCCTGCTTGCTCGCGACCTTCTGGGCGAACAGCGCCTCGACGGTCTCGAGATCGGCCTTGGCCTTCTCCAGCGAGGTCGACGCGCGGTCGAGCCCGGAGGCCTGCATGTCGGAGCGGATCCGGCCCAGCAGCGCGCCGGCCTGCACGGTGTCGCCTTCTTCGAAGGCGAGATCGACCAGCCGTCCGGTCGACTCCGCGTGTACCGTGACCATGCGCTCGGCCTCGATGGTCGAGGCCGCGGTCAGCTGCGCGTCGATCGGCCCCGCGACGACGCGGGTGGTGACGACCGGGGCCGGCCGCTCGCTCGCCGGGGTCTCGGCGGCCTTGGCATCGCTGGCGAACGAGCCGGGACGGCCGCCACAGCCCGCCGCGGACGCGGCGAGGGCCAGCAGCAGCGACAGGCCGGCGGGAACGAGGGTCGATCGCATGACGGTGCTGGGGGCGGCGCAGCGCCGCTCGCCCCCGATGGTAGCGCGGCGCCCGGAATTGACACGCGCCGGCCAGCGTTGGTTTGCGACCGTTCGATGAAGAAACGTGAAGCCCAGCGCGGGCGCCTGCACGCCCGCGCAGCGGCCGCGCGCACCGACGTCGGCGCGCCCACGCCCGCGCGCGGCCCCGAAGGTTCGAGCCGCAGGCGCGAGCGTCGGCTGGCCGCCGCGGCGGCGCGGCTCACAGCGCGCGGTCGAGCGAGACGTACTCGAGCCGGTGCGCCCGGGCGACCGCCTCGTAGACGCAGTGGCCGCCGAGCGTGTTGACGCCCGCGGCGACGTGCGCGTTCTTCTTCACCGCGCCGGCGAGGCCTTCCTTCGCCATCAGCAACGCGTACGGCAAGGTCGCGTTGTTGAGCGCGATGGTCGAGGTCCGCGGCACCGCGCCGGGCATGTTCGCGACGCAGTAGTGCACGATGCCCTCCTCGATGAAGGTCGGGTTCTCGTGCGTGGTCGGGCGGCAGGTCTCGATGCAGCCGCCCTGATCGACCGCGACGTCGACGACGACGCTGCCGTCTTCCATCGCGCGCAGGTGCTCGCGGTTGACCAACGTCGGCGCCGCGCCGCCGGGCAGCAGCACCGCACCGATCACCAGATCCGCCTGCGTGACCTCGCGGGTGATGTTCTCGGGGTTGCTGTACAGCGTCTCGATCGCGTTGCCGAAGACGTCCTCGAGGTACATCATCCGCTCGGCGTTGACGTCGAGCACGGTCACGCGCGCGCCCAGACCGATGGCGATGCGCGCGGCCGCGGTCCCGACCACGCCACCGCCGAGGATCACGACCTGGCCGCGACGCGTGCCCGGGATGCCGCCCAGCAGCAGGCCCTTGCCGCCCTTCTCGCGCTCGAGGCACGAGGCCCCGACCTGCGAGGCCATGCGGCCGGCGATCTCGCTCATCGGACGCAGCAGCGGCAGCCCGCCGTGGTTGTCGGTGATGGTCTCGTAGGCCACGCCGGCGACCTTCTTCGCCAGCAGCTCGCGCGTGAGCTCGGGGAAGGCCGCGAGGTGCAGGTACGTGTACAGCAGCAGGTTCTCGCGGAAGTACGCGAACTCGCTGGGCAGCGGCTCCTTCACCTTGATGACCATGTCCGCGTCGCCCCACACCTCGGCGGCGCGATCGAGCATCTTGGCGCCCGCGGCGACGTACATCTCGTCGGGGAAGCCCGACGACAGACCCGCGCCCTTCTCCACCAACACGGTGTGGCCACCGCTGGTGAGCGCCTGCACGCCGGCAGGGCTGCAGCCGACGCGGTACTCGTGGGTCTTGATCTCCTTGGGGACGCCGATGCGCATGGTTTCTGATCTCGCTTGTGGGGGCCGGGCCGCGGCCGTTTCGCGCGCCGGACGATACCACCGCCGCCGCGGCGGCCAGGCCGTGCCGGCAGCGCGGGCGGGCTTGCGCCTGCGCACATCAAGCCGCGGGGGCGTGCCCGCGTGCAGCCAGGATCGCACGCGCCAGCTCGAGGAAGCCGGCCGACTCCGCCGCCGCGGTGACGTATGCGGGCATCGCCGGCATGAACGCGCGCTGGCGCAGCACGTCGGCCGTGCCCACGGTCACGCCGAAGCGTCCGGCCACGAACAGGCCCGCGTCGTTGGGCGCGTCGCCGATCGTCGCGATGGCCTCGCCGGGCACGCCCGCGGCCCGTAGCAGCGCCGCGCCCTTGTCGGGTTGCTGCCGCGTGAAGTGCACGTGCACGCTGGACCAGGTGACGAACAGGCCCTGCGTGGCCGCCGCGCGCGCGAGCGCGGCGAGGACCTCGTCGTCGCGGTGCTCGCGTTCGAAGGCCACGTCGACGACCCGAAACGGGTCGTCCGCGGTCACCGCGAGCGCCAGGCCCGCGGCCCGTGCGACCTGCTGCGCCAGCTCGCGCAGCGCGGCGCGATCGACCGCCGGCACGAGCAGCCGCGGCGGCTGGTCCGGGACCACCTCGACCATGCCGTTCTCGGCGATGCCGCGGCGCACTCCCGGCAGGTAGCGCGCCAGCCCCAGCACCTCGCCGCTGGGCCGACCGCTGACCGGCATCACCTCGACGCCCGCGTCGACCAGGGCGGCGATCGCTGCGACGACCTGGGGGTCGAGGCCGCTGCCGTGCGTGAGCGTGCCGTCGACGTCGGTCGCGACCAGGCGCACCGCGGCCGCGGCCGCGGGCTCCAGCGAACGCAGCGGCAGCGGACCCCGATCGGGCCCGCCGGCCGGCCCACGCTCGTCCGTCCCGTGCTCGTGCACTGCACGGCCCGCATAGCACGCCGCAGTCGCGCCGACCATGGTAGTTTGTTCGATAGCGCCATGCCGCTCGACCTCGAGCCCGGTGACGTCTACGCGGGCACCATGCGGATCGTTCGCGTGATCGGCGTGGGGTCGTTCGCGCGGGTCTACGAGGTCGAGGTCCCCGGCCACGACGAGCGCCTCGCGCTCAAGCTGACGCGCGAGCCGGTGACCGCCGGCGAGCAGGCCCAGCGCGCGCTGCGAGAGATCACGATCCTGCGCACGCTGACCAACCCGCACGTGGTCCGCACCTTCGACTGCGGCCTGCGCCCCGACGGCCACATCTACTTGCTGATGGATCTGCTCGAGGGCTCGAGCCTCGACGTGTGGCACGACTTCCGTGCGCCGCTGCACCCGGCGCAGGCGGTGACCATCGTCCACCAGGCCTGCCTGGGCCTGGCCGAGGCCCACGCGATGGGCATCGTGCACCGCGACGTGAAGCCCGAGAACGTGTTCGTCGAGAGCGACGGCCAGATCAAGATGCTCGACTTCGGGCTCGCGCGCTCGTTCGACGGCAGCCCCGTGGTCGGCGTCAACGCGACCGAGGCGCACCTGGTGGTCGGCACGCCGCACTACAGCCAGCCCGAGCAGCTGCGCACGCGCGTGCTCTCGCCGGCATCCGACGTCTACAGCCTCGCGATGATCCTCTACGAGCTGCTGTCCGCGCGCGCGCCGTTCTGGGCCGACAAGACCCTGGCCGACATCAAGCACGAGCTGCGCAACGAGCCGACCGCGTGGCTGCGCGCGCACATGCAGACGCCGGCGGTACCGCTCGATCGACAGCCCGGCTGCGAGGAGCTGCCGCAGTCGCTGGTCCGCGGCATCGAGCGCGCGCTCGACAAGGATCCGGCCAAGCGCCCGCCCAACGCCGGCGCGCTGGCCAACATCTTGGGCCTGGTGCTGCACCGCGAGATGGGCATCCCGGTCGCTGCGACGCTGCGGGTGCTGCATCCCGACGCCACGCTCGACGATCGCCTGTTCCTGCCGGGCTCGTACCGCATCGGCTCGGGCTCGCGCTGCGAGATCAAGCTGCGCGACGATCACGTGCCGCACATCCACGCGGTGCTCGAGTGGAGCGGCGTGCCCAACCGCCCACACCTGCGACCGCTGGCCGACGACGGGCTCGTGCGCGTCAACGATCACCCCATCGATCGCCCGGTCGAGCTCGGCGAAAACGACGAGTTCAGCGTGGGTCAGACGCGGCTCGCGGTCGTGATCTGATCGCGGATCACGGCCACGCCGCGAGTGCGGCCGCCAGCGCCGTGGCATCGGGCACCGGCTGCGCGCCCGCGCGGGCGGCCACCGCCGCCAGCGCGGTCGCGCCGGGACCCGCGAGCAGCCACGGCTGCCCGCCCAGCGCGTGCGCGTACTCGGTCACCAGCTCGCGCGCGCGGGCGGGCGCGGGCGCGTCGACGCAGCACAGCGCGACCACGCGCGGCGCGAGGCCTGCGACCACGTCGGCGACGATGCCGGGGCTGGTGCGCGCACCGAGCCAGCGCACGCGCAGACCCGCGGCTTGGCACGCCAGCGCCACCGCGGCCAGCGGCACGCAGTCGTCGTCGTCCGCGAAGCAACCCAACGCGGCGTCGCCGAGCGGCCGCGCGGGTTGGCCCAGCCGCACCAGATCGAGCACGGCGTGCTCGAGCACACCGTGCAGCAGCCGCTGCGCCCCGCGATCGAGCGTGCCGTCGAGCCAACCCTGCCGCGCCTTCGCCCACTGCGGCTCGATCACCTGCGCGAGCACCTCGGCCGGCGACGCCACCAGCATCGCCTTGCGCACGCGCTGCTCGATCGCGTCGAGCGCGGTGGCGTCGTCCGCCGGCGTCGCGCTCGCGCGGCGCGGCGCGGCCGACTGCGAGACGCGTGCGCGCGCGGGCTCGATCCGCGGGGGCTCGGCCGCGGCCTCGGCCATCACCGCTGCGACCGCCTCGGCCGCCGCGAGACCGCCCTCGCACAGCGCCCGCACCCGCGCGATGCGGGCGACGTCCGCATCCGTATAGAGACGATAGGCCGACGCGGTGCGCTCGGGTGCCGGGAAGCCGTAGCGCTGCTCCCACGCCCGCAGCGTCGAGGCCGGCACGCCGGTCAGCTCCGCGACGGTCTGGATGCGGTAGCGACCGCGGGCAGAGAGGACCGAGGTGGTCTCGTCCGACATGACCTTGCTCGAACCCTACCGAAGGCCCGATGCAATGTCCACAACGGCGACTAGAATGCGCTATTTCTCTAGTTTTTTCATCATCTTGCAAAGTTTGTCGAAAAACTTCACGCAGGCCCGATCCAACCCTACGCAAAGCCCGTAACACCCTCGAGCGCCGCCGAACGCGAAGCGGCGCCGAGGAAGACCGGACATGACGACGACCCAGCACAACCACGCCCTCCCCTGCTTCTGTCTCGCTGCGCTGCTCGGCGCGGTCGGCTGCTACGACGGCGGCAACAACATCCGTCCGATGCAGGACGACGGCAGCGGCAGCAGCGACGGCGGCAGCGACGACGGCGGTGCGACCACCGAGCCGCAGGGCACCGGCGACACCACCGGCGACGGCAACGTCGATCCGCCCGCGCCGGGCAACGCGATGATCCGCGTGATCCATGGCTCGCCCGGCGCGCCCGCGGTCGACGTCTACGTCGCGGGCACCGACTCGCCGGTGATCGCCGGCCTCGCGTACAGCGAGACCTCGGACTGGCTCGAGGTGCCCGCCGGCACCTACGCGTTCGAGATCCGCGCCGCCGATGCGGCCCCGACCGACGCGCCGGTGTACAGCACCGGCAACCTCGAGCTCGCCGAGGGCGCGATGATCTCGGCGCTCGCCGCCGGCGTGCTGCCGCAGGGAGACGACGACGTGTCCTCGGGCTCGGCGTTCCGCGTCATCCCCATCGCGCAGGCGTTCGACGAGGCCGGCACCGGCGAGGCACGCGTGCGGGTGATCCACGCCGGCGCCGATGCGCCCGCGGTCGGCATCGACGTCGGCAACGACGGCGTGACCGAGCTCGAGGATCTCGAGCGCTTCGACGACAGCGGTGCCGCCGGCGTGTCGCTGCCCGCGGGCACGGAGCTGGCGGTGGGCATCGTCGCCGAGGACATCACGGTGACGTCGTTCCAGCTGCCCGAGCTCGGCGACGGCAGCCACGTGCTGGTGATCGCGACCGGTCTGCTCGGCCGGCTGCCGCGCGAGCCCGAGGGCTTCGGCCTGCTCGCGGTCGACGACGGCGGCACCATCGGCTTCATCAAGCAGAACCCGACGATCTATGCGCTGCACGCCGGCCCCGACGCGCCCGAGGTCGATCTGTGCGTCGGCGACACGACCCTGGCCGCGCACCTGTCGTTCGGTCAGATGGCCGCCGCGCAGGTGCCCCCCGGCTCCTACGACCTCGATGCCTACGCCGCGCCCTCGGGCTGCGCCGGGACCCCGGCGATGAGCGACGCGGTCGACGGCCTGGTCGCGGGCGAGCGCTACTTGGTGATCGCGACCGGCGAGCTGACGCCGATCATGGGCGAGCCACCGCTGCAGCTGCAGGTCTACTCGGATCGCTTCGACGTCGACCAACCCGCGATGTCGGCGCTCGAGCTGATCCACGCCGCGTCGGCGCCCGAGGTCGACGTCGGCATCGTCACCGGCGAGGTCATCGAGAACGGCAACCTCGTCGCCGCGGGCCTGGCCTGGCCCGAGACCAGCAACGAGCTGATGGTGCAGCCGCTCACGTACCAGATCGGCTTCGCCGGCGCCGGCGCGACCGCACCGATCCACCCGGTGGTCGACTTCCACGTGCCGGCCGCGCCCGGCGAGCGTGGCTTCGTGATCGCCGCCGGCGATCTCGCGCCCGAGGCCTTCGAGGCCGCGTTCCGCCTGCTGGTGGTCGACACCGCCACCAACCCGTGGTCGCTGTCGTCGGTGGCGCCCAACCCGTGATCGTCCGCATGCGGGCACGCGCGCACCCGCCTCGGCGGGCGCGCGCGTGCCCTCGCGTCGTGCGATCCGCTGTGCCACGATCGTCTGCGCCACCGCCCACCACCACGTTGCGCCCGATGACCACGCGTCCCAGCTCCGGCGATTCGACCACGGTCGACGAAGCACCCAGCGCCGCACCGCCGCCCGCGGCGACCCCGGCGGAGCTCGACGCGCTCGACGCCGGCTTCGGTGCGCGCTTCGAGCTGCGCGAGCTGCTCGGCGCCGGCGCGCACGGTGCCGTGTACGAGGTGCTCGACCGCGAACACGGTCGCCTGCTCGCGCTCAAGACCCTGCTGCAGCTCGACCCCGACGAGCTGGTGCGATTCAAGCGCGAGTTCCGGGTCGTCAGCCGCGTGGGCCACCCCAACCTCGTCGCGCTGCACGAGCTGTTCGTCGCGGACGAGCGCGCGTGGCTGACCATGGAGCTGGTCCACGGCACCGACTTCCTGTCGTGGGTGCGGCAGGACGACCAGCTCGACGAGGCGCGGCTGCGCGACGCGCTGCAGCAGCTGGCGCGCGGGCTGTGTGCGCTGCATGCCGCCGGCATCGTCCACCGCGATCTCAAGCCCTCCAACGTGCTGGTGCGTCCCGACGGGCACGTGCTGGTCGCCGACTTCGGCCTCGCGCGCTCGCTGTCGCACTCCGACGACGACGGCATCGCCGGCACGCCCGCGTACATGTCGCCCGAGCAGGCCGCGAACCTCGAGCTCGGTCCGGCCAGCGACTGGTACTGCGTCGGCGTGATGCTGTACGAGGCGCTGTGCGGCGAGCGTCCGCACGCGCAGCTGCACGGCGTGGGCCTGCTCATGGCGAAGCAGGCCGAGCCGCCGGGGCCACCGTCGCAGCGGCAGGCCGGCGTGCCCGCCGATCTCGATCGGCTGTGCCTCGAGCTGCTCGCGCGCGATCCCGCGGCGCGCCCCGACGGCGCGGAGATCCTGCGCCGCCTCGGTCGCGCGACCGTGGGCGTCGGTGGCGTGGACGCGGGCGCCGGCGCGGTCGCGGCCGCGGACGTGTTCGTCGGTCGCAACCGCGAGCTCGACGTCATGGCGCGGGCGCTGCGACGCGTGCGACAGACCAGCACCGCCGCGGTGGTGTTCGTCGACGGTGCCTCGGGCACCGGCAAGTCGGCGCTGGTGCAGCGCTTCGTCGCGCAGCACGCCGACGGGCGCACGATCGTGCTCACGGGTCGCTGCTACGAGCGCGAGTCGGTGCCGTACAAGGGCCTCGACGAGCTCGTCGACGGCCTGCGCGAACACCTGCTCGAGCGCGGCGGCGTCGCGCCGTTCGCCGGCGCCGGCGCGCTCAGCCGCCTGTTCCCCGTGCTCGCGGACGTGCCCGGCATCGGCGACGCACCGGTGCCCCGGGTCGAGGATCCGCTGGAGCTGCGGCGCCAGGGTGTCGACGGCCTGCGCGAGCTGCTGTTCCGCGTCGCGACCGCGCGCACGCTCGTGCTCGTGCTCGACGATTTGCAGTGGTGCGACGACGACACCGCGCAGGTGCTGCTGGCGCTGATGCGGCCGCGCTTCCGTCCGCCGGCGCTGGTGATCGCGTGCCAGCGCCCGGTCGACGGCGCCGGCGAGGGCGCGCCGCTGCGGCTGCGCGAGGGCCTTGGCGCCCTCGGAAGCGCGCTGTTGGTCGAGTCGCTGCCGCTGGGCGCGTTGGCGCCCGACGAGGCCATCGAGGTCGCGAACGCGTTGCTGCCCGCGCGCGCCGATCGCGAGGCGCTCGCGCGCGCGATCGCGGCGGAGTGCGAGGGCAGCCCGCTGTTCGTGGCCGAGCTCGTACGCCACAGCGTCGCCGCGGGCGGCAGCGGCGGTGCCGGTGCGCGGCCACAGCTCGATGCGGTCATCCGCGCCCGCGCGGCGCGGCTGCCGGCCGCGGCGCAGGCACTGCTGGCCTGCGTGGCCGTGGCCGCGCGACCGCTGCCGCAGCGCGTCGCGATTGCGGCAGCGGCCGCGCACGATCACGCGCTCGAGGCGGCCGCGTTGCTGCGCAGCCACGCGTTCGTGCGCACCGCGGGCCCGCCGACCGAGGCCACCATCGAGCCGTACCACGATCGCGTGGCGGTCAGCGTGCGCGCGGGCCTGCCGATCGAGCGCGTGCGGGCGATCCACCTCGCGCTCGCGACCGAGCTCGAGCGCGTCGGCGGCGACGCCGAAGAAATCGCGTTCCACTTCGAGGGCGCCGGCGAGTCCGAGCGCGCCATCGGTCACGTCACCGTCGCCGCGGCGCAGGCCAAGGCCACGCTCGCGTTCCACCGCGCGGCGCGGCTGTACCGCCTGGCGCTCGCGCTGCTGCCGGGCAGCGATCCACGACGGCACGCGCTGCAGCGCGCACTCGCGGACACGCTCGCCAGCGACGGTCGCGGGCCGCAGGCGGCCGAGGCCTACGCCGCCGCCGCGGCCTCGGCCAGCCGCGGCGACGTGCTCGAGCTGCGCCGCGCCGCCGCCGAGCAGCTGCTGCGCAGCGGTCGGCTCGACGAAGGCATCGCGGTGCTGCGCGGCGTGCTCGAGGCCGTGGGCCTGTCGCTGCCCCGCGGCCCGCGGGCGACCATGGCGGCGCTGCTGGCCGCGCGTCTGCAGATCCGTCTGCGCGGGCTCGACACCCGCGAGCAGACCGAGCGTGCCGTCGATCCCGGCCTGCTGCTGCGCATCGACACCACCTGGGCCGCGGCCACCGGGCTGCTGCAGGCGTCGGTGCTGCTGGGGCAGACGTTCCAGGCGCGCCACCTGCTGCTCGCGCTCGAGGGCGGCGAGCCCCGCCGCGTCGCGCGGGCGCTGGGCGTCGAGCTGCTGTACGTCGGCACCTCGGGCACGCGCGCGGCGGCGCAGTACGAGGCGCTGCGCGACCGCGTCGAGGGGCTGTGCCGCCGCGTCGGCGACCCGCAGGCGCTGGGCGTCGCGGGCATGGCCGCAGGGGTCAGCGACGTGTACCGCGGACGCTTCGCCGCGGGTCGCGATCGCCTGCTCGCCGCGGAACAGATCCTGCGCGAGCGCTGCACCGCGGTGCAGTGGGAGCTCGGCATGGTCCGCACCTTCCTCATCACCGCGCTCTTCTACACCGGCGAGCTGGCCGAGCTGCGGCAGGTGCTCGATCGCTCGGTGCGCGACGCGATCGAACGCGACGATCTGCACACGCAGCTGATGTTGCGCATCGCGGGCCAGTCGATGGCCCAGCTCGCCGATGACCGCGCCGAGGAGGGCCTGGCCGAGCAGCAGGCGCTGCTGCAGCGCCACCGCGGTGCCGCCGACACCGCGACCTATGCCTTCGTGCTCGCGCTGAGCCGCTCGCGACTGCTGCGCTCCCTCGGTGATGGGGACGCCGCGGTCGCCGCCATCGACGAGCGCATGGCCACCATCGAGCGCAGCTTCATGCTGTCGAAGCAGCCGCTGCGGATCTTCCTGCAGCACGATCGCGGCTGCGCCCTGCTGACCGCGGCGCAGCAGCACCACGGACCCCGACGGGCGCGGCTGCTGGCGCGCGCGCGCGCGGACGCGGTCGCGCTGCTGCAAGAGGACAGCCGCTGGGCCCGCGCGATGGCGCTGCCGCTGTTCGCGTCGCTGCACGCCGCCGACGGCGAGCCCGACCGCGCGGCGCAGACCCTGCTCGACTGCGAGCGCGCGTTCGTCGAGCAGGGCATGCCGCTGCACGCCGCGACCGCGCTGCGGCGGCGCGGCGAGCTGCACGGCGGGCCCATCGGCGCCGAGATCGTCGCGACCGCCGACGCGACGCTGCAGGAGCACGGCGCGGTGCGACCGGTCGCGTTCGCGCGACACCTCGCGCCGCCGGTGCTGGGTTGGTGACGCGTCAGCGTCGCGCGCGGCAGTGTTCCGCCACCGCCCGCACCGCGCCGGCGCAGAACTTCTTGTGCGCGCGCTGCAGGTGCCGTCCGTCCACGCCCGCGCGCATCTGCTCGCACTGCGTCACGCCGAAATCGGTGCTCGCGACCGCGTCGCCCAGCGCGTCGCAGTAGGCGCTGCGATCGCCGTGCTGCATGCACTCGGTCACCAACCGCGGCGCCTCGTTCTCGCACCAGCTGCCCAGGCCCGGACACGCCATGGCCCAGTCGACCGCGAAGGCGACGCAGGCCTCGGGCGGCAGCGCTTCGCGGCGCCACGGCGGCGAGGCGAGCGTGGCCTCGCGATACTCGCGGTAGCGCACCTGCTGCCGCAGCGTGGTCACGCCGAACACGACCGCGAGCACGACCACGGCCGCGGCGATGCCGATGAGCAGGCGTCGCGCGCTGCGGCGCGGCACTCGTGCGGGCCCGTCCACCGCCGCAGCATAGGCACGCCCCGCTGCGCGGCCGCGGAGCTCGGACGTGAGCTGGGGCACGTGCACCGCCGTCACGCCGGCGGCGGCTCGCCGGTCGAGCGGGCATGGACACCCCCACCGACGTCCTTGTGCTCGGGGCCGGCTACGCCGGCCTCGCCTGTGCGCTGCGCCTGCGCCAACGCGCGCCGCAGCTCGCGATCACCGTCGTCGACGCCCGCGCGGCGTTCGTCGAGCGCATCCGGCTGCACCAGCGCGCGGCCGGCCAAACGATCCCACAGCATCCGCTGCCGGCGCTGCTCGCGGGCACCGGCATCGAGTTCGTGCAGGCGCGCGCGCACGATCTCGACGCGCCCGGACGCGCGCTGCACACCGACGTCGGCGTGATGCGCTTCGATCGCCTCGTGATCGCGACCGGATCCACGGGCACGACCACGGTGCCCGGCGCGCGCGAGCACGCGATCACGATCGCCGACCTCGCCGGCGCCGAGGCCTTCGCCGCCGCCTTCGCGCGGCTGCGCGAGGGCGATCCGGTGTGCGTGGTCGGAGGCGGACCGACGAGCCTCGAGCTGGTGACCGAGCTCGCGGCGACGCGGCCCGAGCTTCACTACGCGCTGGTGTGCGCGGGCACGCTGGGCGAGAGCTGGCTGGCCGCGAGCGCGCTGCGCAAGCTGCAGGCACGGCTGGATGCGCTGCGCATCACGGTGGTGTCGCGCACCGCGATCGCGCGCGTCGAGGCCGGGCGGCTGGTCGACGGGCACGGCGGCGCGCTGCCGTTCGCGCTGTGCGGCTGGACCGCGGGCATGCGCGCGCAGGCACCGGGCGCGCTGGCGCAGCACGACGACGCCAGCGCGCGGCTGCGCACCGATGCGTGCCTGCGTGCGATCGCGGCGCCCTGGATCTCGGTGATCGGCGACGCGGGTCGCCCCGAGCCGGATCTCGGCGCCGACGCGGCGATGTCGTGTCGGCTCGCGCTGCCGGCGGGCATCCACGCGGCGGAGAACCTCGCCGCGCAGGCGCAGGGGCGTGCGCCGCAGCCGTGGCGGATCCGCGACAGCCTGCGCTGCATGAGCCTGGGCCGCGACGTCGGCCTGGTGCAGCTGCACCACGCCGATGGCTCGCTGCGCGCGGTCAGCCTCGGCGGCGCGGCCGGGGCCTTCGTGAAGGAACGCATCGTCCGCTTCACGACGTGGTTCCTGCGGCGCGAACGCGACCGCGCGCGTCGTCTCAGCCGCGCATTGCCGCCCGCGCCGCGACGCGCGATGGTGGGGGCCGCGTGAGCGACCCGGTGCACAGCGAGCGGCCGCGCCTGGTCGCGCTCGCCTACCGCATGCTCGGCAGCGTGGCCGAGGCCGAGGACGTGGTGCAGGACGTGCTGCTGCGCTTCGGTCAGCTCGACGCGACGACGGTGCGCAACCCCGCGGCGCTGCTCACCACGATGGTCACGCGCAAGGCGATCCACGCGCTCGAGCGCGCGCGGGTGCGGCGGCAGCACTACGACGGGCCGTGGCTGCCCGAGCCCATGGCCGCGGCCGGCTTCGCCGAGGTCGACCCCGCGACGATCTCGAGCGCGTTCCTGCTGCTGCTCGAGGCGCTCAGTCCCCGCGAGCGCGCGGCGTTCCTGCTCGCGCGCGTGTTCGACTACAGCCACGACGAGATCGCGGCCGCGCTCGGCATCGAGGTCGCGAGCTCGCGGCAGCTGCTGCACCGCGCGCAGGCCCACGTCGACGCGCGCAAGCCCCGGTTCCCGGCGCGACCCGAGGACCACGCGAGGCTGGTGGCGAACTTCGGCGCCGCGATCGCGACCGGCGACGTCGAGGGGCTGCAGCGCCTACTCGCCGCCGACGCGGCCGCGACCGCCGATCACGGCGGCAAGGCCAGCGCCGCGCGCCGTCCGGTCACCGGCCGCGATCACGTCGCGCGATTGCTGCTGGGCCTCGCGCGCAAGGGTGCAGCGGTCGGCGGGCGGCTCGAGCCCATCGCGCTGGCGGGCGAGCCGGGGTTGCTGATGATCGTGGGGTCGATCTTGATCGGTGCGATGACGGTACGCAGCGACGGCCGCGAGATCGTCGGCGTGGACATCGTGCGCAACCCCGACAAGCTCGCTCGGCTCGCGCGCGAGCACGGGCTGCAGGTCTCAGCGCCGTTCGTTCCGCACCCGAATCCAGCGAGGTCGCGATGAAACGACTCTACGCCGACTTCAACGACATCGCCGAGAACGGCACGCTTCCGCTGACTTGCAAGGGGAGCATCGACAGCATTGCCGCAACGGATGGGCAGCTGCACAGCGGCGAAGACGTCATGCTCTCCGACGGCCAGCGCGAGGTCGTCGCCCGCGTCTTCAAGCTCGATGACGGCTCCTGGCAAGCGAGGTCCGACTGGAGCTTCATCGACGTGAGTCCTTCGTGCTCGGGGTGATGGCATCCGCCGCCCCGCGCGACTCACTCCGACGCGACGCCGGGGTCGGCCCGCTGCGCGCAGCTCGACAGGCCCTCGAGCAGCATCGCCTCCTCGTGGAACACGCTGGCGTCGACGGCCACGCGTTGACCGCCGGGCGCGACGATCGGGCGCGCGCTGTAGGTCGACGCGGAGCTCCACAGCGTGCGGCTGGCGCGACCGGGGGCCAGCAGCGCGACGAGGTAGGTCGGCACGTCGCCGCGCGCGGCGGTGTTCGCCGTCAGCGTCACGACCAGCTCGCCGGGGCGGCCGGGCACCGGCGCGGCACCGGTCGCGTCGTAGCCGGGCGGCGGCGCGACGCCGCTGGGCTCGATCGCGCCGCCGTCGAGCACGATGCGATCGAGCTGGCGATAGTCGGCGGTCGGCAGCACCACCGCGGCGCCGCCGTCGATGGGCGCGAACGCACCGTACAGGCACAGGTGATCGACGGGGCACGCGGCCTCGTGCAGCACCGCGGCGCCGGCCTCGATCGCGGCGTCGAAGCGCACCAGCAGCCGCTGGCCGTCGCGCTCGAGCAGTCCGACGCAGCCGCGCGGCGCGTCCACGCCGTCGCAGCGCAGATCGACCAGCGCTGACGCGAGCGTGCCGCGATCGGGCAAGACCGTGAAGCTCGACGCGTCCGGCGGCATCACGGCCAGCCGCGAGGGCTGCGTCTCGTCGCGCGCCAGCGTCACGACCATGGTGCCATCGGCGGTGACCGCGACCTGACGCGGGCGCCCCAGCGAGCCCAGCGGCGCGAGCGTGGTGTGGCCGGCGAGATCGTCGAGCACGATGGTGGGCTGCAGATCGCGATCGGACCACATCGCGATGCGATCGCGCGTCAGCCATGCCGCGGAGCTGTTGCCCGCGTCGCGCGACGGCGCCAGCGTGGCCCAGCTGTCGGCCCGGCCCAGACGCCCGGCGGCGACGTCCTCGACCTCGCGCACCACGGTGAACAGGCCGCGGTGATCGTCGGTGACGCCCACGAGGTACGACTGCGCCCACGCGATCGCCATCGGCTCGGAGCGCGCGACGGTCTCGAGGCTGCGCGTGCCCGGCGACCACGACAGGCACTGCAGCTGCAGCTCGCCCGAGGCCCCGGCCGCGACGACCAGCGTGCGATCGCCCAGCCAGGCCAGGCCCTCGACGTCCGAGACCGGCAGCTTCGTGCGCGCCAGCTCGACGCCGTCGCGATCGAACACGCGCAGGTTCTCGTCGTCGCCGCCGACCGGCCAGCTGCGCACCGCCAACAGCGCGCCGTCGCGACTCCACGACAGCCCCGCGGGCCGCTCGCCCGGCAGCGCGACGGTGTGACGCGTGCCCTGCGGCATGCTCCACCACGTCAGCTGCAGATCGCCCAGCGCCGCGATGCGGCCGCCGTCGGGGCTGCGCTCGAGGTACTCGAACGACGGAAGCTCGCGCAGCACCGCCACGGGCGCAGCGTCCTCGCCGTAGCGCCACAGCGCGCCGTCGACCACCACCAGCGGCGCACCATCGCGATCGTAGCCGACGAACCACGGCGTCGACTCGCCCGGCAGCGACAGCGGCACCGGCGTGCCGCCCTCGAGCGGTCGGCGCAGCGCGGCGTCGCCGAGCGTGTAGAGGATCTCGCGCCCCGCGGGATCGATCGCGGCGCCCTCGATGCCCGGCGGCGGCGTCTTGGTGAGCGGTCGCAGCGTGACCCGCCACGGCTCGACCACCGCCGGCGCCGCGATCGCGGGCGCCGACGCGGGCTCGTGCGCGACCGGGGCCGGGGGCGCCGGGGCACGCCACGGTCGCCACGCCGCCACCGTGATCCCACCGACGAGCACGGCCGCCGCGGCCGCGATCGCACCGCGGCGACGTGGACGCGCGGCCGCGCGCAAGCTCGACAGCAGCGCGGCCA
>JAIBBS010000343.1 GCA_019694555.1 Nannocystaceae bacterium | reverse complement strand
ACGATGCATCGCGCGCGCGGCGGGATCGTCGGGCGCCTGCGCCAGCGCGGCCTGGGCCTGCTGCGCGAGCGCGAGGGCCTGCGCGGGATCGTCGGTCGCGCGCGCCTGCGCGAGCGCGAGCTCGGCGCGATCGAGCGGAGTCTGCGAGTCGGCGTCCGCGAGCGCAGCGGCGCGCTGCAATCGCGTGCGTGCGGTCGCGCGCTCGCCGACCTCGAGCGCCGCCATGCCGCCATACAGCAGCGGCGGGTACAGCCGCGGCTCGTCGGCCGGCCACGCGCGCTCGAGCACGGCCAGCGCCGCGTCGGCCGCGTCGGCGGCCTCGCGCAGGTGGCCGGCGCCGCGCAGGACCTTGCTCAGCTCCATCGTCGCGAGCGCGGTCGCACTGTGGTCGCGGCCGTGCACGCGCTCGCGCAGGGCCACGGCGCTGCGCATGAGCTCGACCGCACGCTCGCGCTCGTCGGCGCTGCCGCTGCCGTCGCCGACCGCGTCGAGCGCGAGCTTCTCGAGGCTCTCCGCGACGAGGCGATGCTCGGGCCCGAACACGCGGCGACGGATCGCCAGCGCCTGCTCGTCGTGCTCGCGGGCCTCGTCGTAGCGGCCCTGCATGCGTGCGACCAGGCCCAGCATCGTGTGCGTGACCGCGATCTCGGGCAGCGCGACGATGCCGGCGTCGGCGTAGGCCGCGAGCACCGCACGACCGGCGGCGACGGCCTCGTCGTAGCGACCCTCGCGGAACGCCAGGCCCACCAGGTTGGTGCGCGCGCGCAGGGTCCGGCTGTGGCTCGGGCCGTAGGCCGCGTCCGCGATCTCCCACGCGCGCTGCAGGTGCTCGCGCGCGTCGGCGAGGCGATAGCTCTCGGCCTGCATCGCGCCCAGGTTCGCGTGCACGGTCGAACGCACCGCGGGCCCGGCGTCCTGGGCCTCGGCCAGCTCGACCGCACGGGCGCCCAGCGCGATCGCGGTCGGCATGTCGCCGCGCACGCGCGCGATGGTCGAGCGCACGACGTAGGTCTGCGGCCCCTCGCGCAGGCCCAGGCGCTCGATCCACGCGTCGGCCTCGTCGACGAGCCACTGCGCCTCGTCCTGACGGCCGGCACGATCGGCGAGCTCGTGCGCGAGGTTGATGAGCGCCGCGATCACGTCGACGTCGGCGCCGCTGCGCAGCGCGAGCGCGTAGGCCTGCCGCAGGTGCTCGAGCGCGCGGTCGACGTCTTGCACCTCGAGCGCCGTCCCCAGCGTGCGGTGGACCTCGGCGAGCAGCGGCGCGTAACCCAGCCGCTCGGCCTCGACCAGGATCGCCTGCAGCTGCGTGATCGCGACCTCGGCGGCGCCGCCCCACGCCCGCGCGCGCGCAGCCGCGACGCGCCGCAGCAGCGCGCGGACCTCGGCTTCGTCGCCTTGGGGCGGCGGCAACGGCACGCTCGCCAGCGCGCTGACCTCGGTGCACGCGTGCACCGGACGCAGGCCGTAGATCACGTCGAGCGGCTCGATGGCCTCGTCGGTGGCGAGCAGCTCGACCACCGCGTCGAGCTGCTGGTCGTGCATGCGCAGGCACTGCAGCGCGCGCTCGTCGGCGGCCGCGGTCGGATCGGGCGGCGCGTCGAGCCGCGCGCACAGCTGGCCCAGCAGCTGCGCGCCGGCGTCGAGCTGCGCGTCGAGGTGCGCGACGATGCGCGGCCAGCTCGCGTCGGCGTGCGCGCGCGCGAAGGTGGCCTCGCGCACGCGTGCCTGGCGTGCCGGGTCGCGCCACGACTGGCCGAAGGACTCCTGCTGTGCGCACGCGCGGGTGCCCGGCCGCGCCGCGGTGAAGCCCGCGAGCGCGGCCAGGCCCACGACCGCGGCGCCGGCCACGGTGGTGGCGACGCGGCGCCGCAGGGTCAACGCCGCCTCGAGCTGGGCCAACAGCGCATCCATGGTCGCGAAGCGCTGCTCGGGCGCGAACGCGAGGCCGCGTCGCAGCGCGCGGACGATGCGACCGGGCACCTGTCGCGGCAGCCGCGGCTCGATCACACGGCCCGCGCGCAGTCCCTCGAGCCACGTGCGCACGTCGTCGCCGAAGGGGTGGTGCTGCGCCAGCGCTTCGCTGAGCGCGACGCAGAACGAGAACTGATCGGTGCGCGGGCCGGTCGGGCGCGCGGCCAGCTGTTCGGGTGCCATGTAGCGCGGCGTGCCCATGACCACGCCGGTCTGCGTCAGCGTCTGCGACCAGTCGAGCGCGTCGGCGGGCGCGCGCGTCGGCACGGTCTCGGCCTCGCCGTGGCGGCCGTGGACCAGGCCGAAGTCGGTGACGCACGGGCGACCGTCGCTGCGCACCAGCACGTTGGCGGGCTTGAAGTCGCGGTGGACCATGCCCGCGGCGTGGGCGGCCGCGAGCCCGCGACCCGCGGCGACGAACATGCGCACGATCGCCGGCCACGGCCGCGGCTGCGCGGCGAGCCACTGTGCCAAGGTGCCGCCGTCGACCAGCTCCATCGCGACGTAGACCTCGTCGCCGCGGGTGCCGACCTCGTGCACGACCACCACGCCCGGATGCGACAGCGCGGCCATGGCCTGGGCCTCGCGCAGCAGCCGGCGCGCGGCCTCGCGATCGGGCGCGACGCCGTGCGAGTCGCCCGCGAGCGCCTCGTGGGGCCGCACGAGTTTGAGCGCGACGCGACGGCCGAGCGCCTCGTCGTAGGCGGCCCACACCGTGCCCATGCCGCCGTGGCCCAGCGGCTCGAGCAGCGTGAAGTGCCCGAAGTGGGGATCGTGGCGGCGCGCGGGCTGCAGCGGTGCGCCCTCGGGCTCGGTCGGTGCCGACGCGACCTGCGGCGCCGCGCGACCCAGCGGAGCGAGCGCGACCAGCAGCGCGCGACAGTCGGCGCAGCGATCGAGGTGCGCGTGCAGCCGTCGCCGTCGCGCCTCGTCGAGCGCGCCGGCCAGCAGCGCCTCGAACACGCCGTCGTCGGGGCAGCCACCGGCGCCGTCGCGCAAGGTGACGTCGTCGTCGCGGCCGGGCCCGGGGGCGTCGGCGCCGCTCGGTCGCGCTGCGTCCGTGATGCCGCCGATCATGACACGGCGCGCGCTCAGCCGGTGACCAGCGCCTGGGTCAGCTTCACCAGCGCCTCGCGGCAGCGCGCCGGCAGTCCGACCACGGTCTGCTTGGCCTCGCCGACGACGGCCTTGATCTCGGCGTCCATGCGCGCGATCTCGGCGAGCTGCGACTGCACCCGCGCACGTTCGTCTGCCGACACCAGCGGCAGCAGCAGCTTGGCCTTGCCGCGGCTCTGCAGCTGCGTCACCAGGCCCACCGCCTTGGCGCCCTGGCCCGCGATGGCCTTGGTCGAGGCCGCGACGCGACCGGGGGTCTCGCGCAGGCTCGCGCCGAGGGTGCGGATCGACTCGAGCAGCGCGACGACCTCGGCGCGGGCCTCGGCCGGCAGCTCGAGCGCGACCTCGACCCGACCGTCGCGCAGCGACGCGAACGCGAGCGTGCGCAGGCTCGCCGCATCGATGCCCAGGCGTCCGGGCATGGTCGCGAGTCGATCGAGCACGGCGTCGACCTGGTGGATCGGATCGAGTGCGCGCTGGATCTCGGCGTCGATCGCCTCGGGGATGCCGGCGAGCTCGGCGAGCGGATCCGCAGCGGCGGCCGGCGGGGTGCTGCCGCGGCGCGACGTGTGGCAGCCGCAGGGCAGGGCGAGACAGGCGAGCAGGGCAACGGCGACGGGGATGCGGGACATGGCGGTCGGCTCCTCGACCGGTCAACGGGCGCACCCGCGGGCTGTCGCAGGATTTCTCGCTTGCGCGATGTCGCGCCGCGGCCGGGCCCGTCAGCCTCGCAGCAGCCGCGACATGCTCAGCTCCAGGCGCGAGTCCGCGGCGCGCAGTAGGCTGTCGAGCTCGCGCGGCCGCGGGCCCAGCCGCTGGCGCAACGCCCGGCGCACCGCGGTGCCGAGGCGATCGCGGATCGACTGCAGCCAGCGCGCGGCGGTCGAGCGGTGCACGCCGTGCAGCGCCGCGATCGCATCGATGCCGAGCCCATCGAGCAGCTGCAGCCGCAAAAGGCCGCGGTCCTCGGGGTCGAGCGCCGCGACTGCGTCGGCGAAGGCGCCGCGCAGTGCCTGGGCGTGCTCGGCTGCGATCGCGACCGCCTCGGGGCTGTCGTCGTCGGCGATGCGGGCCGCGAGCGCGTCGTCGCCCTCGGTCCACGGCTGCGGCGCCTGGGCCTGCGCGCGCAGCCGATCGAGCGCGGCCCGGGTCGCGACCACGCCGACCAGCGCCGCGAGCCGTCCGCGGCCGGCGTAGCCCTCGAGCCGCGTGGTCTCGCCGTCGCCGTCGCGCAGCAGCAGCTTCTCGCGCACGTGCTGTTGCACCTCCGCGAGGCGAAAGCTGCCCAGCTGCAGGTGCGCCAGGCTCGACGACAGCGGCGCGAGGTAGTCGGCGTCGAAGCGCGCGAGCGCGGCAGCGTCACCGTCGGCGCACGCGGCTGCGAGCCACAGCTCGGCGCCGTCGAGCTCGGCCAAGGCGGCGTCGGTGGCCGGTGCTTGCAGCCGCGCGGCCACCAGCGCGCCGACCCGCGCCGTCGCGGCGGTGATGCCGGGCCAACA
>JAIBBS010000342.1 GCA_019694555.1 Nannocystaceae bacterium | reverse complement strand
GCTTGGTCGCTCTGGTTGCGCGCGGCGCGATCCCGTCACACCGCCGCGCGACGGGGCTCCTTCGACTCGTGAACGACAGTGCTCAGGACGCGATTCGCGCTCACCACATCCTCCGTGACGGCGGCGTCGTGCTGCTGCCGACCGACGTCGGCTTCGGACTCGTCGCCTGCAGCGACGCCGCGATCGAGCGCATCTACGCGCTCAAGGGTCGTCCGGCGAGCAAGCCCTGCGTGACGGTCGCGAACGCGGCGATCCTCGACGACGTCGCGGAGCTGCCGGGCGAGGCGGAGCGTGCGTGGCTCGAGCGCACCGCGCGGCGCGTGCCGATCGCCGTCGTCAACCGCGTGCGCGCGGGCTCGTCGTTGCTGGCGCGCATGTCGAGCTACGCGCTGGGCCAGATCACCAGCGCTGGCACCATCGCGACCTTCCTCAACGCCGGCGCGCTGGTCGACGCGCTCGCGGTGCTGGCCCGGCTCGAGGGCCGCCTGGTCGTGGGCTCGTCCGCGAACGTCGCCTTCACCGGCAACAACTACGGCCTCGACGACGTGCCGGCGTCGATCCGCGACGCGGTCGACCTGGTGATCCCCGGTGCGCGCGCCCGCTACGCCGACCCGCGCAAGCTCGCGACGACGATCCTCGACATGACCCGCGGCAGCTTCGTGCGCGAGGGCATCGCGTTCGACGCGATCGCGCACTCGTGGGCGGAGCTCCGCAGCGACCGCGCGTGCGCGTGACGCCGCGCGTGCGTCACGCCGGCTCGCGACGCGAGGCCGCCGCGCGCTGCTCGTTGCGCACCGCGCTGTAGGTCGCGACGCAGAACGGCACGCAGAAGTTGAGCACGAGCCGCGGCCACGGCAGCGCGTCGCCGGCGACGATCACCGGCCCGTAGTTGAGCACGTTGAGCACCACACCGACCACGGCGGCGATGCGCAGGCTGGTGATCACGACCTGGCGTCGCGATGCGATCGCGAAGAAGCCCGTGGGCGGCGCGGCGGACATCGTCGGGACGAGGGCATCATGGCATCGCGGCGTCGCGCTGACGAGCGCGTGCCCCACCAACGTGCCGTTGCGGGCGCGCATGGACGCGATCGGGCCGCCCGCAGTCGCCCGCGTGGCGCCGTCGCCACAGCGCGAGCACCACGAGCGACAGCATGGCGTCGCCGCGGCGACCTTCGCTGCGGCAGCCGCAGCCCGAGCCCGCGTCGTCGCCGGCAGCCGCACCGTCACCGCTGCCCTCGTCGCTGCTCGCGGCGACCGTGCTCGCGGCGGTCGTGTCGGCGCCATCGCTGCCGCCCGCGTCGCCACCGCCGTCCTGCGTGGCCGTGGTGACGCCACCGTCGCTGCTGCTGCCGCCACCCTCGTCGGCACCGCCGCCGGTCCCCGTGCGCAGCAGCACGAACGCGCCGAATCGCGCGCTGGTGTGCACATACGGCGTCGAGGGTGCACCGACGATCGCAGCCACCGAGCGCGGTGTCATCGGCACCATGAGCTCGCCGCCGTCGTACTCGCCCGTCAGCACCGCGGCGCCGAAGTAGTCCTGCGCATCGCGCAGCTCGAAGCTGTCGCCGGGCGCGAGCACGCCGGCGAGATCGACCGCGACCTCCGCGGCCGCGTCCCAGTTGAACACGGCCAGCCGCGCACGATCGGGATCGTAGACGTCGGGGCGCAGCACCACCGTGGTGCCCGCCGGTCCGGCGTCGGGGTACCACAGGTTGTCTGGAAACGCCGCCGGATCGAAGCCGTCGATCAGGCCCCAGCCGAGGTTGCCTGCGAGCATCGAGGCGCCGACGTCGCTGACGCGCAGCGCGGTCGCGGCGGCCGCGACGTTGTCGGTCACGATCGCGTTCTCGACCGAGCCATAGCCGAGATCGATCGCGATCCCACCCTCGCCGGGCTCGAACCACGTCGCGTTGCCGGAGACCCGCGGATCATGGGCCACCATTGCGCCACCGATCAGGATGTTGGTCGTCGCATCGCTGATGGTCGAGACCACGCCGTTGCGGAAGCTGATGTTGCCTTCCATGTCGAAGTTGTCGAGGTGACCACCCTCGCCATAGCCGTGGATGCCAAAGCTGTACTGGCCGAACAGGATGTTGTCGCGCAGGTGCTTGGTGCCGGTCAGGTTCTGCGTGTACACGCCGTGACCGTGGCCACGATCGTCAGCGTCGAAGCCGTTGAAGTAGATCAGGCAGCCGTAGATCTCGGCATCGACCGCACCCTCCCAGAAGCCGATGGCAGACGCGGTGTCGTGGACGACCAGACCGATGAGCTTGGTGCCGGGTGCGTCGTAGACGTTGATGCTCTGGCCGCGCGCGGGTGGGATCTGCGAGTCGGGGGTCCACGACGGCGCCCAGCGATCGTCGGCGCCGCTGCTGACCTCGAAGTCCCAGTACCAGGTGTCGCCGCCTTGGATCGCGACGACGTTGGCGAAGTCGCTGCCGGTGTCGAGCCGCACGTGCTCGCCCGCGGCCGCGCGCACGACGATCGGAGCATCGGGCGTGCCGGTGAGGATCGACGACAGCTCGCCGACGACGGGATAGCTGCCTTCGTGCAACCAGATCGTGTCACCGGGTTGCACGGACGCGGGATGGGCCAGCGCAGTCGCGAGGTCCCACGGTGCGCCGCGCGAGCCGTCCCCGGCCGTGGTGCCGTCGGTAGTCACGTGCCACTGCGCGGCCGCGGCCGGCCGCGGCGCGAGCACGAACAGGGGCGCGGTCACCACGAGGAGGCAACGGAGCTCGGGCATGGACGCGTGGTGCCGCAGCACGGCTCCAGGTTGCATGGCAATCGTGCGCGGAAGCGTACCGCCGCGCCGTGGCCGGCCGGCGGCCGGCGTGGACGCGGCCGAAGGCGGTCGGACCCGGGCCGATCACGGCGCGAGCATGCAGCCACCGACTCGCTCGAGACCCGGTGGCGCGTGGCCGGGCTCGAACCACGGCACGCACGAAAGCGCCGGATCGAGCTGGCTGCACGTGAACGCGTCGGTGCGGCAGAACCCGGTGCAGCAGCCGCGGGTCCCGTTGCAGCCGGGCAGCAGCGCCGCGTCGGCGCAGAACTTCCCGGGGTTGCACTGCTCGCTGCGCTCGCACGGGTTGCCGAAGCTGCCCATCGCGCCGCTGACATCGACGGCGCAGGCGAAGACGTCGTCGATGGGATAGCAGCCCTCGCCCTCGGGGCAGTCTTGCGCGAGTGGATCGCAGGTCGGCAGGCACAGGCTGAAGAAGCCGAGCGTGCAGTGGCTGCCCGGGTCGACGCACACCGGGTCCGACGCGGTGCCGCGGCACAACGCTTCGCACCGACCCAGGCCGGTGTCGGGATCGACGTGCCAGCACATCGCACCGCGCTCGCACGAATCCAGCCCGCTCGTGGGGCTGTGCGCGACCGTGCACGGGGCGCCGACGGGATCGGGATGCGGCGCGACCGGAACGCACGTGGTCGCGTTCCAGGTGCCGTTGCCCTGGCCGTCGTAGAACGTGCACTTGTGGCCGATGGCGCAGTCTTGTTCCCACGGGCTGCACGACGCGTCCGCGGCGAGGTCGGGCGGCGTGAGGAAGTCGCCGCCGGGCCCGAGGTCTGGCGCGCCCTGCTGCGTCGTCGAGCCCAGCGTCGTCGAGCTCAGCGTGTCCGCGTCCGTCGCGTCGCTGGTGCTCGCACCGGTCGAGCGGTCGATCGCGAACGGACCGCCGCAGCCGCAGCCGAGCGCGGCCGCGAGCGACGCGACCCCGCCGACCACCGTGATGCCACCGCGCACGTGGACACGGTACGGCCATCGCCGCGAAGCCCACAAGCGGCGAGCGCCGCGCCGTCGTCAGCGCGGCACGATCGCGCTGCGGCCTTCCCACTGCCCGTATTCGCCCAGGCACGCGAAGCGCAGCGTGGTGAACTCGACGTGGAAGTCCTTGCGGCGGCGCTCGACCATCGCGTCGGCGTGACGCTCGGCGTCGGGCGTCGCGTCGCGACCGTGGACCATGTCGGTCATCGCGCGCGCGCTGTGCCAGATGGTGAAGGTCGAGATCGTGCGCATCGGTCGGAACGCTGCCAGCGCGAGCGTGGTGCCGGGATGATCGCGGACCTGTCGCTCGACGGGCTTGCCCCAATGGATGAAGCGCGGCACCTGCAGCAGCTGCAGGCGCGCGACCGTGACCGCGACAACCGGTGCCTCCGGATCGGTCTCGCCGTCGCTCGCCGGCAGGCCGTCGAAGGCCGCGACGCGACCCCAGCGTCGCAGGAACCGCAGCCGCACGTGCCAGCCCCGCGCGAGCACGCGGCCCAGCGGCGTGCGCTCGAGGAACGCATCGATCGCGGCCTCGTCCTGCCACACCGCGAACATCGCCAGCCGGCGCACCTGCCACCGCCACGGCGACACGATCGACGCGCCCAGGCGCATCGGCACCATGCACTCCGCGTGGCGCAGCCCCTGCACGCGGGCCGCGGTGGGCGGCCGCGCCAGCGCCATCGCGACCCGCACGAGCCCGGGCGTCGCCAAGTGGAACGTGTGGACCACGGAAGACAAGCGCGCGCCGCAGGAGCGTCTCGCGCGAGACCGGCGCCCGTCAACGCCGCCGCCGCCCCGAACCGGCCGCTCGATCACCGGCGCTCGATCGCGGCCGCTCGCATG
>JAIBBS010000132.1 GCA_019694555.1 Nannocystaceae bacterium | reverse complement strand
GCAGTCGTGGATGGCCTTGCACTTCGTGCCGCAGGCCGTCCACTCCAGCAGGCACAGCGGCCCCATCGCGGCCTCGTCGAAGCACGCCGCGCAGTCGCCGGGGCCCGCGGTGCTCGACGCGTCGGCGTCGGTCGCCGGGCCGCTGCCGAGCGTGGTGGTCGCGTCGTTCGAGGTGCCCGTGCTCGCGCCGGTCGCCGACTCGCCGTGGCTGGCCGAGCCAGTGCCGGTGCCCGCGTGGGTGTCGCTGCTCGAGGCTCCGTCGGCGGTGCACAGGCCGTCCTCGCAGACCAACGCGCCGGTGCACTGACCATCGAGGCACGTGCACAGCTGTGTGCCGGGATCGCAGCCATCGACCACGCAGCGATCGATGCTGGGCTCGCACACCAACGCGGCGTCGCAGGACCCATCCGCGAAGCAAACGCAGCCGCGATCGCCGGTCTCACACTGCGGCGCGGCGGTGTGCTCGGAGAAGCACGCGGCGACCGCCGACGTCGCGAGCAACGCGGCGACCTGTCGGAGCCGAGCGCCGCGCGACGAGGGCGAGCGTCGTGTCGAGTCCGGCATCAGCATGACTCTACCGGATCCTCGCCGGGACGAGACGAGCGCGCTCGTGACGGCGGCCGCGCTTCAGGCTAAGGTGGAGCGTCGATGCCAGGCGAGTCGGACAGCGTCACACTCGCCGCCGACGGAGCACCGAGCCGCCCCGACGAGCAGCCGGTCGAGCGCGGCACACAGCTGGGTCGCTACGTCGTGCTCGGCCTGATCGGCGGCGGCGGCATGGGACTGGTCCACGCCGCCTACGATCCCGACCTCGACCGCAAGGTCGCGCTCAAGCTGCTGCGCACGCTGCCCGGTGGTTCCACCGCTGCACGCGCCCGCGCGCGACTGCTGCGCGAGGCCCAGATGCTCGCCAAGCTCAGCCACCCCAACGTGGTCGCAGTCTACGACGTGGGCACCGTGGGCGAGCAGGTCTGGATCGCGATGGAGTTCGTCGACGGGCCCACGCTCGCGACCTGGGCTCGGCAGAGCCCGCGGCGCTGGACCGAGATCCTCGACGTGGTGCTGGCCGCAGCGCGGGGACTCGCGAGCGCACACGCGATCGGGATCCTGCACCGCGACCTCAAGCCGGAGAACATCATGATCGGCAGCGATGGTCGGCCGCGCGTGGCCGACTTCGGGCTCGCACGGCTGGGCAGCATCGACGAGCCGACCACGGTCGATCCCGATGCGAACGAGGGATCCACGAGGACGGCGATGCACGCGACCCAGGCCGGCGCGATCGTCGGCACGCCCGCGTACATGTCGCCGGAACAGTTGCTCGGCAAGCCGGTCGACGCCAAGAGCGATCAGTTCTCGTTGTGCGTGACGTTGTGGGAGCTGCTCTACAGCGAGCGACCGTTCGCAGGCGACACGCTCATCGAGCGGGCGTCCGCGGCGCTGTCCGGAAAGCTGCAGACACCGCGCCGCGAGCACGATGTGCCGAAGTGGCTGCGGCGCGTGTGCGAGCGTGGCCTCTCGCTGCAACCCGAGCGACGCTTCGAGGACGTCGCTGCACTCATCGCCGCGCTCGAGCGCGGTCGCGCGGGCGCGCGTCGGGCCCCGTTCATGGTGGGTCTGGCAGCGGTGCTGCTCGCGGGGCTGGGCGTGGCCGGAGCCCAGCGGTGGTCGGAGGCACGCCAGGTCGCAGCGTGCGAGGCCAGCGGCGCCGAGATCGAATCGTCGTGGAACGAACAGACGCGGGCGCGGCTCCACGACGATCTGCTGGCGACCGGCCTACGCTACGCCAGCTCGACCGCCGAGCTGGTCGAGCAGCGGCTGACCGACAATGCCGAGGCCTGGCGCGCCAACGCCACCGCGGCGTGCCTCGACGCGCAGGTCGAGCATCGCATCGACGTCGCGATGCACGAGCGGATGCAGTGGTGCCTGCAAGAGCGTCGGCTCGAGTTCGCGTCGGTGCTCGAGCAGCTGCGAGACGTCGACGTGCGCACCATCCAGCGCGCCGTGCCGCTGGTGACCGCGCTGGTCGACGTGGCGCCGTGCCGAGATCCCGCGCGACTCGCCAGCCAACCTGCGCCGCCGGCCGCCGCCGATCGCGAGGCCATCGTTGCGCTGCGATCCGAGCTGGCGACCGTGAGCGCGCGGCTGTGGGCCGGCGAGGTCGAGTCCGCGCTCGAACCGGCACGCGCGGTCTCGGCACAGGCGGAGGGCCTGGGCTGGCCGCCGCTGCTCGCCAGCGCCAAGCAGACCGAGGCCAGCGTCCTGGTCGCCGCCGGCCGCTATGCCGAGGCCGAGCGTGCGGGCCTCGAGGCCTACCGTCGTGCCGCCGGCGTGCAGGCCTGGGGCGTCGCCGCATCGGCCGCGGAGCAACTCATCACGATCATCGGACACCACCAGGTGCGCCCGGCCGAGGCGCGTGCGTGGGCGATGCACGCCGAGATCGCAGCCGGCCTCGCCGGAGATCCGGGCCGCCACCACGAGGTCACGCGCGTGTCGAACCTCGGCATCGTCGAGTACACCGCCGGCGATCGTCGCCGCGCGCGAGAGTTGTTCGAGCTGGCCAACGAACTCAACGTGCTGGCGTATGGACCCGATCACGCCAACGTCGCCAAGGGCCTCAACAACCTCGCGAACGCCCACTACGAGGACGGCGACTATGCCGGCGCCATCGCGCTCGCCCGCCGCGCGCTGGCCATCCGAGAGCAGGTGCTCGGGCCCGATCACCCAGAGCTCGCGTCGACGCTCGCCAACCTCTCGGTGTTCTTGTTGATGGCGGGCAACGAAACCGACGCGCTCGCGCTGCAACAGCGGGCGCTCGACCTCCGACGCGCGGCGTTCGGCCCGTCGCACCCCGAGGTCGGCAGCAGTCTCAGCAACCTCGGCGCGATGTATCACGCCCTGCACCGCGACGAGGAGGCGCGACGCGTGCTGGCCGAGGCCATCGCGGTGTTCGAGGCCACCGTCGGTCCCACCGATCCGCTGCTGGTCGCACCGCTGATCGCGCTGGGTCAGATCGAACACGAAGCGGGCGCCTACGATCTCGCGGCCACGCACATGCAGCGCGGCCTGGCGATCGAGGAGCGCGCGCTGGGCCCCGAGCATCCCGAGGTCGCGGGTGCGCTGCGTCAGCTCGGGCGACTCGAGGCCTCGCGACACGAACCGGCGAAGGCCAAGGCGCTGCTGGAGCGCGCGCTCGCGATCGAAGCGCGCGAGATGCCGGCGAATCACATCCAACACGCCGAAACCCTCTACGAGCTCGGGCGTGCCCTGGTCGCGCTCGGTGACGTGCCCGCAGGGATCTCGCGCTTCGAGGAGGCGATCGCGATCGTGGACGCCAACCCGACGTCGCCGAGTATCGCCCGCTTCGCCCGCGTCTCGCTCGCGCGTGCGCTCGTGGCCACCGGCGGCGATCGTGCGCGCGCGCTCGACCTCGCCGAGCATGCGCGCGCAGCCTTCGCGCGCACCGGTGAGTCCGAGCTGGTCGCAGAGATCGACGCATGGCTCGCCGAGCAGCGTGCGAACACGCCCGCGCCGCGCGGCCCCTCGCGGTAGCGCCGCCCGCACGCGCCGCCGCGCGCGGTCGAACGCCGGGCCACGCGGTCACGCGGCGCTGTCATTCTGTCACGCGTTGCCCGAGCGCGAGGGCGCACCGCCGCGCACGGCCGCGCTGCGCCCTCGCGATTTTTGTCGCGGATCAGGTTTCCAGGGGACTAGCATGGGCCCATGCGCTCGATCCTCTTGGCGCCGCTGCTCGCGATCGTCGTCGGCGGCTGCGGGCCCAAGTACACCGAGGTGCCCGACGACGCGATCGTGCACACCGACCGCATGGGCTACCACCACGCGTACTGGCACCGGCAGATGGTCGCGGCCGACTTCGTGCGCCCCGGCCTGACGCCCAGCGAGATCATCCCCGAGGGCTCGGTGCTGGTCGACCTCACGCATCCGTTCGACAGCGAGACGCTCTACTGGCCCACCGACGAGCGCGGCTTCCACCTCGAGCAGGTCGAGCACGGCCGCACCAAGGCCGGCTACTACTACGAGTCCAACCGCTACAGCGCGCCCGAACACGGCGGCACGCACCTCGATGCACCGCGTCACTTCGCCCAAGGTGCGCCGGGTGTCGACGCCGTGCCGCTGTCGCGGCTGATGGCGCCCGCGGTCGTGATCGACATCAGCGCGAAGGCGACGAAGAACCCCGACGCGCAGCTCGAGCGCAGCGACATCGAGGCGTTCGAGACCCGCAACGGCGGCATCGAGGCCGGCACCATCGTGCTGGTCTACACCGGCTGGGGCGTGCGCTGGCCCGATCGCAAGCGCTACTTCGGCGACGACCGCCCCGGCCACACCGACGCGCTGCACTTCCCCGGCATCACCGAGCAGGCCGCCAACGCGCTGGTCTCGCGCAAGGTCGCGGCGGTCGGCATCGACACCGCCAGCATCGACCACGGTCCCTCGCGCAGCTTCGCGGCCCATCGCGCGCTCGCGACCGCGGGCGTGCCCACCTTCGAGAACGTCGCGCAGCTCGAGATGCTGCCGGTCCGCGGCGCCGTGGTCGTCGCGCTGCCGATGAAGATCGCCGGCGGCTCCGGTGCGCCCGTCCGCATCGTCGCGTTCGCGCCCCGCCGCCAGCAACCGTGATCCGCGAGCCGCGTCAGCGCGGGTCCGCGACGTGGCCGATGAACAACACCGCTCCGCTGGTGGTGTCGCGCAGCACGAACAAGAACGGATGATCGGCGGTGACGTCGACGCCGTCGGGAGCCACCGCGGCGCTCTCGGTGCGCATCACCACGGCGGTCGCGGCCGCCGCCTCGGTGCCCTTCTCGTCGAGCGCGACGAAGGTCTTGTGATAGACGTCGTCGATGAACAGCGGCTTGATCGTGGTCGAGATGCCGCTGAAGTCGGCGCTGCCGGAGAACGCGTCGACGATGCCCATGGCCTTCAGCGCGGCCTTGAGCTGCAGCGACGAGCTCATCTCGAGCTTGAACTTCGGCAGCGCGAGGTCCACGAACTGCGGCTCGAGCTTCGCGACCGCCGCGGCGAAGTCGGCGTCGTCGAGGTCGCGCTCGAGCGCGTCGAGGCCGTCCTTGGCCTTGGGCAGCACGATGTCGAGCGCGAGCTGGCCACCGCGGTAGGGCAGCTCGACCAGCTGCGCGTCCCCGAGGTCGGCGTAGCCGAGGTAGGCCGACTGGTGCATGGTCTTGGTGCTGATCTTCTTGGTACCGCCGACGAAGAAGTCGGCCGCATGCGTGTGGTCGCGATCGAACGGCTGTTGCCAGTCGCCCTTGAAGTAGACCGCGTTGGTCAACACCAGCCGGGTGTCGGTGTCGAGGCTGCCCGCGGGCAACAGATCGCGGATGCGATCCTTGGTGCTGTCCTCGACCCAACCGTTGATGCGGGCGCGCGCGGCCTCCCAGCCGCCGATGAAGTCGACCGGCTCGAGCGGCGCGCCCATGCGATCCTTCATCAACGCGAGGAAGTCGGGCTCGAAGCGCGCGCTCTGCTCGCCGAACAGGCGGTCGACGACGGTCAGCTCGAACTGGTCGCGGTGCGCCGGGTCGTTCCAGCGCGCGAGCTGCTGCCCCATCGACGTGGTCATGCCGTCGACATCGTGCATGCGCAGCGCCTTCGACATCTGCGCTGCGGTCTGGCCGCGGGCGCCCGCCCACGTCATGCCCAGCGCGAGCGACACGCTCGCCGGTGCGATCGCGAGGTTGCCGGCGGCGCGCGTGCGCTGCCACAGCTCGAAGCCGAAGGCGTTGTTCGCGGACGCGTAGTCCTTGGCGGCGGCGACATCGCCGCCCGCGACGGCGCTGTCATGGCGATCGTCGATCGCGTCGTGGGTCACGGCGCTCGTGTGGCCGGAAGGTCGATCGGGCGTGCCCACGCGGTGCGGGTCCACCGCGCCGGCACAGGCGGTCAGGCTCAAGGCAAGGCAGAACATGCGGCGAGTCATCGGTCTTGGTCCTCGGGCGCATCCGTTCGCGCCCTCGTGCTCCCAACGCGGGCGCGACGAGACCGGCTTACACCGCGGAATCGATGACGAAACCATGTCGCAGGGCTGCGACCGCGGCCGCGTGGCGGCGTCGCGCGGGCGAAGAGAACGGTGCGGCGGCACCGCGCGTTCGTGTCGATCTGCGCAACGACGTGTTGCGCGACACGGCGTTGCGGCCGAGGGCTCGGGCTCGGCAGACTGCGCCCGACCATGTCGCTGCACTCCCTTTCCCTCGTCGCCGTGCTGGGCCTCGCGCTCGGCGCTTGCAAGCCGCCCGAGACCAAGCCGACCACGCCCGGCGACACCGCCGACACCAAGGCCGGCGGCGGCGACACGACCAAGCCGCCGCATGACGCGAGCAAGCCGTTCCACGAGCTCGACCAGGACGGCAAGATGGCGCGCATGACCGAGGTCGTCATGCCGAAGATCGGCGAGATGTTCCGCGGCTACGACGCGACCAAGTACGCCGGCTTCGACTGCGGGACGTGCCACGTCAACCACGCCCAGCACCCCAGGGACGGCCTGCCGAAGATCAAGCTCTCGGGCGGCGGTTACGAGGCGCTCGCGAAGGAGAAGCCCGAGCTCATGGCGTTCATGGGCCAGCTCGCGCCCGCGATGGCGCAGGTGATGGGCGAGCCGCCGTTCGATCCGAAGACCGGTCAGGGCTTCGGCTGCGGCGGTTGCCACACCGTCGAGTGATCGCGCGTCACTTCGGCGGGTTCGCGTCCGGCCGGCCCATCTTGCGCTCGACCGCCTCGAGCAGCTCCATGGTGCTGGCACGGACCTCCTCGTCGAGGTCCTTGTCCGACGACAACGCAATCAGCTCCGCGCGGGCACCGTCGAGATCGCCGAGGTGCTCGCGGCATCGCGCGATGTTGAGGCGGGTGTGCGCACGCGGCACGAGCAGCTGCGACGCCTCGAACTCGACCAGCGCCGCGTCGTACTCGCGACGCTCGAGCGCCGCGATGCCGCGCATGAAGTGACCCTTGGCGCGCTCGAGCACCTCGTGCGAAGGCGGTGGCAGCTGCGCCGCGGCCACACCGTCGGTCGCGGGCACCGTGTCGGTGTTCGCGGGCGTGCGCGCCGCGGCATCCTCGGCCGGCTGCGGCGTGGTCGTGGGTGTCGGCTCGGGCGTCGCCGTGGTGTCGCCGCGACGGGGACCGCACGCGAGCAGCAGCAGCAACATCAGCGGCACACCACGCTGGGTCGACATCGGGCCGCCGTACACGCGGAGCATGCCGCACGCTATCAGGCCCGGCCGCGACAGGCACGCGCACTCGCGCCCACCGTCGTCCGCCGCGACGCCGTTGCCGGCCCGACGACCGCGCTGGGGCCGTCCGCGCGTCACGGTTGTCGCGCTGCCCGGCTGCTGCGAGCATTTGGGCATGGTTCGACGACTGCACTTGCTGGCGACCCTGGGCCTGGGCGTGGGCTGCCCCTACGACCCCGAGATGAACGACCCGACCGCGATCACCGGGCTCGACGACAGCTCGGGGACCGCGGACACCTCCGCCGGCACCGACACCGAACCGACCACGGACGCACCGACTTCGACCGCGACCATGAACCCCGACACCGGCACCGACGCCGGCGCCGTGTGTGGCGACGGCAGCGTCGACGGCGACGAGGTCTGCGACGACGGCACCAACGACGGTAGCTACGGCGGCTGCGCGTCCGACTGCTCCGCGTTCGCCGAGCGCTGCGGCGACGGCGAGATCAACGGCCCGGAGCTGTGCGACGACGGCACCAACGACGGCAGCTACGGCGGCTGCGAGTCCGACTGCACCGCGCTCGCACCCCACTGCGGCGATGGCACGGTCAACGGCTCCGAGGCCTGCGACAACGGCGAGGACAACCAGAACGGCTCGGGTTGCAACATCGACTGCGTGGTCTCGGGCTCGCTGCTGCAGACCTACGACTACGGCCCGGGCCAGTTCTGCGACGGCGTGTTCCTGACGCGTCCGCTGTTCCGCGACAACGGCAACGTCCTGGTCGGCGCGACCGGCTACTGCAACGAAGACACCGTCGCGTTGGTCGAGCTCGACAGCAACGCGGCGCTGGTACAGTCGTTCGACACGCTGCTGTTGCCCACCACGCCGGTGCGCGAGGCGACGCTGCGCGGCGACGACTGGCTGCTCGCGGCCAGCGGTTGCAACTACATCATCTCGCCGATGGGCGAGCTGACGGAGATCTGCGAGGACGGCCGCCTCACGGGCGATGCCAGCATCGACGCCTCGGACGACGGCACCTACGCGACGCTCGGCTACGAGTCGTTGGCGTTGTTCCCCGCGACCAGCCCGACGCCAGGTGATGCACCGACGTGGTCGGTGGCGCCGCCGGACAACGCGAGCTTCGACTTCAGCTACTACGTCATGCGCCGCGGCATCAACGACTCGGTCGTGGCCGCGGGTACGCGGCGAACCGTCGCGGACAACACGTACACGGCCCACATCGCGCGCTTCACCGAGGCCGGCAACCTCGCGGGCACGTACACGTACCCTGGCATCGAGACGTTCTACGATCTGGCCGCGTCGCCGGTCGACGGCACGATGGTCGCGACCGACAGCTACCCCAACTTCCGCGTGATCCGTTTCGACATGGCCTTCGACGTCGCGTGGGTCAACACGCCCGGCTCCGACTCGGACATCGCACTCGCGATCGACTCGACCGGCTCGGTGGTGATGGCGTTCCACGACACTGCCACGCAGCAGTCGGTGCTGCGCAAGATGACCCCCGACGGCACGCTCGCGCTGTGGTCCGCCACCGCCCAGGGCGACCTCGGCTACGTGAAGGGACTCGCCATCGACGCGCAGGACGCGATCTGGGTCGCCGCGGTGCCGTACCTCGGCGACGGCTACCACCTCACGGTGGCCAAGTTCGCGCCGTGACGCGCGCTCACAGGCTCTGCATGCGTCCCCAGACCGTGTTGAGGATGGGGACGTAGGACTCGCTGCACACCGAGTCGACGAAGCAGTGTTGCTGCGCGCGCGCGTCGTCGTCCAGTGCGTGACAGACCTCGAGCAGACGCAGGTTGGGCACCGCCTGGCCAGTGAAGTCACCCATGACCGTTTGTCCGGTGCAGGCTGGCCCGATGCCGACCTGGAAGGTCTTGTCCTCGGCGGTGATACCCGCCTCGACGTCGTCCGGCAGCAGATCACCGCCCGGGTACGGTGCATCTCGCCACTGTCGCACGAGCAGATCGTTCTCTCCGCCAGCAGTGGGTGCATACGGCGGCGCGTCGTCGTACTGCGTGACGGCCGGCACCCCGTTGATCGCGAAGAACTCGACCGGCTTGTGCTGCACGCCCACCAGTTCGTCGCGCAGGTAGCCGGTGTAGCGGCTGGTCTCCTCGAGCGGCGTGCCGGTGCTGGCGCTGCAGTTGGAGAAGACACCGTTGCCGTCGGGGCCGTCGCAGCTCACACCAGCGTTCCAACACAACGCCGAGCTCGCCGCGGGTTGCCCCGTGTCCGGGTTGGTGTTCCACCACTGCGGGTCTTGCATGATGGAGAAGTCGTCGATCGAGCAGTCGGCTTCGTCGGTGAGCACGATGACCACGAGGGCCGCGTTGGGTCGCAGGAATGGCCGCTCGCCATCGTTCCACGGCGCGCCGGGGTTCAGCGCCTGCAGCATCGCCTCGAGCGGCGACTCGTAGCCGCAACCGTCGATGCCCTGCGGCACCAAGCAGGCCACCGCCTGCGCCACCGGTGAGTCGAGCACGCCGTCGCCGTCGATGTCGGCATCGGGGACCTCGGGCACGTTGGTGCCGTTGCGACCGAACGCGACGAAGGGCTCCGAGGGCGTGACATCGGCGGGACACACCGAGGTGCAGACCTCCGGCACTTGCAGCGGGTCGGCGCCGAGACCGACGAAGTCGTCGATGCGGCTGTTGCAGCCCGTCGCCACCGGAGCACCTTGCGCCGGCTCGTAGCCCGCGGGTTGGAACGGTGTGCACACCGGGTTGCCCATGTCCGTGGTCGTGACCATCACCTGGACGTCGTAGTTCTGCTCCTCCACCAGCACCTGTCCGACCCAGCCGACCATCGCGCGAGCGAGCGCGAGCTGCTCCTCGGCCATCGAGCCGCTGTTGTCGACCACCAGCAGCACGTCGACTTCACCGCAGCCGGCGCAGACCGTGCCGAAGTCCGGGATACGGCCGAAGTCGCCGTCGATCGGCCCCTCGTCGAGGGTGGGATCATCGGTCGTCACACTGGTGGAGCTCGTCGCGGTCGCGGTCGTACCCGTCGTCGACGCCGAGGCCGTGCCGGTGCTGTCTCCACCCGACGAGCTCGACCCCTCGGCCACGGACACCGTCGGTCCACATGCAATCGTGGTCGACGCCACCACCACCCACCCGACCCCGCGATACCCCATGGCACGACCATAGCAGTGCGTCGCGGTCGACGCCAGCGCCCGGCGGCGTGGTGATCGTGGCCGCCGAGAGCACGTTCGCACGTGAGCCGATCCGCACCACCGGTCGCGTCTGCACTCCGCGGTTCCGCTACGGCTGCGCGCCGAAGACCTGCATGATCTGCACGGCGGGCCTGCGGCTGCCATCGGGTCGCACGAAGCTCCACCAGTTCTCGGCGGAGTCGTAGCGCCACGCGAACGCGCCAGAGAAGCACAGCGCCTTGGCGTTGTTGAGGAACGACGCGGTCGCATCGAATTGCAGCTGGTCGTCGAGCATCTCCGTCGACTGGCCGAACTCGCCGAGATAGATCGGCACGCCATCTTGGGCCACGCGCTGGCACATCGCGGTGGCGCCGGCGAACACGCCGTCGTCGGAGTAGACGTGCAGATCGTAGAAGTCCAGTCCCAGGCCCGAGAACAGGCCGTTGGTGATGTCGTACTGCGCGCCGCCCCAGCCCGCGGTCGAGGTCACGCGCAGCCACGGACTGTGATCGTGGACCGCGGTGGCCATCGCGGCGATGAACTCGCGCGGGCCCGCGACCGGATCGGCATACACGCCGCGCTGGATCGCGGCCTCGATCTCGTTGACGATGTCGAAGCCGAAGACGTTGTCCTGGTGGGCATCGACGACGTCGAGCACCGGCGTGAGCACGTGGACGATGAACGCTTCGCGCTCGCCTTGGGTCCCGGTGAGCACGCGAACACCCCAGTCGTGCAGCGGTTGTAGCTCGCCGCCGAGGTTGGTGATGGTGTTCGCGTCGAGCAGCGTCAGGTAGACCCACAGGCCGCGGCGACGGGCCTGGTGCAGCACCTCGTCGAGGTTGTCGAGCAGCGCGTCGGACACGCCCTGGCTCTGCGGCACGGTCTCGGCGAGCGTGACACCTTGCGGCACCGGCATCAGCCACACGCGCACCAGGTGGCCGCCGTCGGCGACGATGCCGTCGAACAGCGACTCCACGTAGGCAGGGTCGAAGTCGGTGGTGAGATCGGTGCCGAACGCCGCGCCGAACCACGCCTCGTTGTAGCCGATGAGAAACTGCTGCGTGACCATCGGCGGCAGCGGTTCGCTGCCGGTGGTGCTGTCGCCACCGTCGCTGCCGGCGTCGGTGGCGTCACCACCGGCGTCGCTGGCCGCCGCAGTGCTGTCGCTGCTCGCCTCGCTGCCCGTGGCGGCAACCGTGGTGTCGTCGGCGGCGGCGGTGGTCTCGAGCGCGCCCGAGCCGATGCTCGCGGCGCCGGTGGTGGCGGGCTCCCGCGACGCGCCGCAAGCGAGGCCGAGCACGCCCGCGACGACGCACGCGCACGCCCGGCACCGCGATCGCGACACCATCACGAGACTGGTCGTTGCCCGAGGACGGTGCCAGGTTCCCAACGGCGCGCCGAACCGGGCGTCGCCGGAATCCGTCTGTGCAGAGGAAGCTCCGCGACGAGAGACCGTCGGCCTCCGCTGTCGGCGTCTCAGCGCAGCGCCGCCAACAGAGCCGCGGTGTCGCGGTGCCGCGCCGCGGGATCGGCCGCGAGTGCGCGTTGCAGCGCCGGCAGGATCCGCGCCGCATCCTCGCGCGGACGGGTGGGCGCACGGACGCGACCTGCGATCGCGGCCAGACCGATCGCATCCGCGGTCGCGCCGGCGAACGGCAGCTCGCCGAAGATCGCCTCCCACAGCGTCACCGCGAAGCCGAACTGATCCGCGCGGTGATCGACCGGGCGTCCGAGCATCTGCTCGGGCGCCGCATAGCCGACCGTGCCCACGCCGGCACCGCTGCTGGTGAGCGACTCGCCCATGCCGCTGGCCTCCGCGGCCGCGCTGCCGGGCTCGGGCTTGGCGAGGCCGAAGTCCACCAGCGTCACCACCGCGGCGGCATCGACCAAGATGTTGTCGGGCTTCACGTCGCGGTGCACGAGCCCCGCGGCCTGGACCGCGCCCAGAGCCTCGGCGATGGGCCCCAGCAGCGCGACCCACTGCGCAACCGATCGCGCCTGCGCCATGCGAGCGCGCAGCGACTCGCCGCGGACCAGCTCCATCGCGACGTAGCTGCCGGCCTCGAACTCGCCGACCTCGACGATGCCGACCACGTGCGGGTGTCGCAGCTCTCGCAGCGCCCGGGCCTCGCGCTGCAGGCGAGCGCGGTGCGCGGGATGATTGCCGGCGACGATCTTGAGCGCGACCTCGGTGCCCTCGGCGCTCGCGCGATAGACCGTGCCCATGCCACCGCGACCGAGCCGCTCGAGGATGCGCCAGCGGCCGACGCGGGTGCTGCCATCGTCCCCACCGAACAGGCGCGCGCGCACCTCGTCGTGCAGGCGCCGCGACTCGAACGACGACCCGGTGCGGCTCACGCGTGGGCCTCGTACGCCAGCGCGCGCACGCGCGCAGCCCAGCCGTCGAGGTCCGAGGTGGTGCGCTGCAACAGCCCCGGGTCGTGGGTCAGCTCGCGCAACGCGGCCTCGAGCAGCTCGCGAGCGCGACGCAGGCGCGTGCGCACGGTGCCGTGGGGCTCGTCGAGCAGCTGGGCGATCGCGGCCGAGGTCATGTCCTCCCAGTAGAACAGCTCGAGCACCACCTGGAACTCGAGCGGGATCCGTCGCAGGCCCGCGAGCAACAGGCGCTCCTCGTCGCCGCGACCCAGCAGCGTGCCCACGCCCGGCGCGAGGTCGGCACACGAGACCCGGCCGGGGTCGAAGCGCTCGTCGGCGGCGTAGCGATCGCGCTGGTGCTGGCGCAGCACGTTGTACGCGGTGCCGAACAGGTACGAACGGAAGTGGTCGTCGTCGCGGATGCGCTCGCGGCCGCGAACGCAGCCCAGGAACGTCTCCTGGATGAGATCGGCGGGATCCTGCGTGACCTTGTTGGCGAAGAAGCGCGAGACCAGACCGTAGTAGCGCTCGAACAGCGCCTCACCGGCGGTCGCATCGCCCTCGCGCCACGCCTCGAGCAGCTCTCGATCGCTGGCCAACGGGGCGAGCGTATCACCGCCGCGCCCCCTGCGGTGTCGACGCGCGTGGGCCCGCGGGCACGCCTTCGGCGTGCTCGGCGAGGAAGCTCTCGATCATCTCCCGCGTGTTGGGATCGTCGCGGCTCGCAGCATCGAGGCTCGCGAGCGCGCGCGTGGCCGTGGCGCGCGCGGCCTCGACGTCGCCGAGCGCGGCCTGGCACTCGGCGGCGCCCAGCTGCAGGTCGGCCTGCAACACCCCGTCGATCGCGGCGAGCCGCGCGGCCTCGATCACCGGCTCGAGCGCTTGCAGGGCCTCCGCGGAGCGCCCGAGCCCGCGCTGGATCGCCGCCAGCGACAGCAGGCCGTCGATCACCGCCCGGCTCAGCGGTTCGTCGCGACTGCGATGCCCGGCCAGCGATGCCTCCGCGATCGGCAGCGCCTCTTCGAAGCGCCCCATCGAACGCAGCGCGAGCACGAGGTTGTAGCGCGCGCGGTCGATCTCCCGCTGCCGATCACCGGGCGCGCGCGACCAACCGGCGATGATCTCGCGCAGGCGCGCGGCCGCGCCCTCGGCATCGCCGGCACCCAGCAGCGCGCCCGCGAGGTTGCTCGACGCCAGCAGCACCTCGGGATGATCGTCGCCGAGCCAGCGGCGTCGGATGTCGACGCAGCGCTGCAGCAGCGCGGTGGCGGTGCCGAAGTCACCGCGACGGAACGCGGCCGCGGCGAGGTTGTTGTACTGGTCGGCGACCTCGAGGTGGTCCGGGCCCCACCGTGCGATGGCGCTGACCAGACTCCGCGTCGCGAGGTACTGCGCGCGCGAGGGATCTCCGCGCTCGATCGCCGCGCCACCGAGGCTCGCGATCAGCCGCTGGCCCATCGGCTCGGCGTCGGCGCGGATCGAGTCGTCGAGCCCGACCGCCGCGAGCGCCTCGAGGTAGGCGCGCTCGGCCTCGACGTAGCGACCGTGGGTGACGTGCACGTTGCCGATGCGGCTGCGCACCTCCGCGCCGCGCATCGGATCGACGCCCTGGCGCGAGACCAGTGCGACCGCGTGGCGGATCCACGGCTGCGCGCCGGCGTCGTCGGCGAGATCGTGGCCGATCACGTCGACCAACGCGCCAGCGCTGCGCGCCGCGACGTCGTCGGCGTTGGCCGCGAGCGCGGCATAGTGCGCGCGCTCGAACAACGCGACCGCGGCCCGGGGATCACCTGCGCTCTGCGTCGCCAGTCCCAGCACCAGCAGCGCCTCGGCGTGGGTCGACGCGTGGCCCAGGCTGGCGGCGCGCGACTCCACCGACGCCGCCAGCGTGCGCGCCTGCTCGACCTGGCCCAGGGCACGCTGCGCCAGCACGCGCGCGAGCTCGGCCTGCAGCGCCTGCACCGGTGCGCGCAGCGACGCCTCGACGGGATCGGCGGCGGTGATGAACGCGAGGTCGGCACACGAGTCGATCGCCGGAATCGTCGCGAGCACATCGTCGACGTGGCGCATCGCGGTCGCGTCGGCGTCCTCCAGGGCCGCGACCGCGGCGTCGAACGCGGCCGCACGTCCGCGCAGACACGCGACGCGCCGATCGAGCGCGAAGCCACTCTGCTCGTGGCGCGTGAAGGTGGCCTCGCAGGCCTCGCGTTGCGCCTGCGCCCAGTGTTCGGCCCATGCGTCGAGCTGCGCGAGCGTGGCATCGGGCGTCAGCCCCGGCGGCACCGCGCGCGACAGCGAGACCGCCAGCGCCTCGCGCCGCGCCGGCGTCCACGCGCCGCCGGCCGCCGTGGTCGCGCAGGTGTCGAGCGCCGCGGTCTCGGCCGTCGGCGCGTCGGGCCACGCGACGACGCCCACGGTGATCGCGGACGCAGCAGCGGTCGCGATCAGCCACGGGCGACGCGGGGGCGCGAGCGCGTCGATCAGCGCGGGCATGTCGGCGTGCCGCTGCGCGGGCGCGACCTGCAGCCCACGCAACAACGCGGTCCGGATCCGTCGCGGCAGCGTGCGCCACGACGGCGGCAGCGTCACGCGTCCGTGGGTGATCGCGTCCGCCAACGCCATGCGCGTGGCACCGAGGAACGGTCGTGCGCCGAGCAGCGCCTCGAACATCGCGACGCAGTACGCGAACTGATCCGCACGTGCATCGACGGCCTCGCCGAGGAACTGCTCCGGCGCCATGTAGGCCGGCGTCCCCGGGGCCCGCGGCGGCAACGGCTGGGCCTCGCTCGTCTCGAGCGCGGCGAGCTCGTCGCCGCCGTCGCTCGCGAGCCCGAAGTCGACCACACGCGCGCGACCGTCGGCGCCGACGACGACGTTGTCGGGCTTGAAGTCGCGGTGGACCAGGCCCACCGCATGGGCGGCCGCGAGCCCGCGTGCGATCTGCACGAAGACCTCGAGCACGCGTGCACGCGGCGGCCCGTCCGCCAACCATGCGCGCAGGCTCGGGCCATGGATCCGCTCCATCGCGATGTACACGTGGCCCGCATCGACGCCGACCTCGAACACCGACACCACGTTGGGATGGGCCAGCCGCGCGAGCGCCTGGGCCTCGCGTAGCTGCTTCGCCCGCAGCGCCGTGACGTCACCGCGCAGACGCTTGAGCGCGACCTCGCGATCGAGCCGAGGGTCGCGCGCGGCCCAGACCTCACCCATCGCGCCGCCGCCGATCGGCTCGAGCAGGATGAAGCGGCCGACCCGCGCGCGACCGTCGTCGTGGGCTTGGGAGCGCATGTGGTTGTTGCAGTCGGCGGACATCGTGCAGCGCTCGCGGGCCACGCGCTCACGCCGGCGCCCGACTCACAGCGGACGGCAGGCCTGCATCTCGTCGCCGAATGGCGGGTGCACGTCGAAGTACTCGCACACCTCGAAGGTGTCACAGTCGTCGTCGGTCTGGCAGGGCACGGTGCAGAACCCCTCCTCGGTGTTCACGTGCGCACACAGGTTGCTCATGCAGTCGAAGTCGGCGCTGCAGCTCGAGCCGTGATCGGGCGGGAGTCCGCCGCCGGTGGTGCCGGTGTCGCTGGGTCCGCTCGTCGCGGTCGGATCGGTGTCGGTCGGGTCGGTCGGGTCGGTCGGGTCGGTCGGGTCGGTCGGGTCGGTCGGGTCGGTCGGGTCGGTCGGATCGGTCGGGTTCGTGGTCGGCCCGCCGCTGGGGTCGGTGGTCGGTCCGTTGCTGTCGTTGGTGGTGTTGTTGCTGGTGTTGTTGGTGTCCGAGTTCGAGCCGGTGTCACCGCCGTCGTCGTCGTCGTCGTCGTCATCGTCGTTGGCGCAGGCGACGGGCGACAGCGCGAGGGTCAGCAAGGCCAGATTCAGAATCCATCGTGCGTGCTTCATGGTGTTCCTGGGGGTCGAGGACGCCGCCTCGGACCACCGGGGCCCGGACGCGACGAACCGTTCGCGAACAGCCGTCGGGACCGCGGGGCGTTTGATTGCGACGACCGCAAGAAAACTGCGGCGACGCGATTTGCCGTGCATCGGGGCAATCATTCGCGCCCCGAACCCGACGGCAGGTTCGGCGGCGAGAGGGCCGCGGAGGACCGAACCACGATGCCGACTGAACTCACTGAACTCACTGAACACGCGGACGTCCCGAGGCGCGCGTGGCCGCGCGTGCTCGCGCTGGCCCTGGCCACGTGCATGGGTGCCTGCAGCGACGACAGCGGCAGCGACGACGACGACGGCGGCGAGACCGGCGGGTCGGCGTCCGCCGGCTCGGCCTCCGCGACCGACGGCACCTCGATGTCGACCGGATCGATGAGTGACGGCTCGGCGTCGGCGGGTTCGATGAGCGCGGGTTCGATGAGCGACGGCTCGATGACGGGAACGGCGATGACCGACGGCACGCTGACCGGAGCGACCTTCACCAGCGGCGACACCGATCCCACCGGCGGCGATTCCTGTGCAGACGCGTGCTCCGCCTACGCGCTGAGTCCGGACTGTGTGGCCCTGGGCTTCAGCGCCGACGCCTGCAACCAGGGCTGCAGCCTCGGCGGCGCGTGCAGCACGTGCATCATCGATTCGGTCGCGTGTGGGACCGATTGCGACTCCGCTTGCGCGACGGATCCCACCACCGGCGGCACCGACACCGGCTCACCGCCCCAGCCGTGCGACTTCGAGAACACCTGCGGCGAGGCTGCCAACTGCGTCACGTGCGATGACCTCGATCCCGACGGCTACTGCGCGCCCAAGCCAGTGACCGAGTGCACCGACGACCTCGAGTGTCCGCTCGGCGAGATCTGCGGCTACCTCATCGGCTTGGGCGGCAATGCCTGCGGTCCCGCGGAGGCGTGCTGAACCGCTGCGCGTCGCGGCTGGCCCAGGGCGGCGACAGGCCCCGGGCCCGCGCCGTGACTCACCCGCAATCGCCCGCAGCGGGCGGCGTGGTCTTCACCGAGATGATGACCTTGGGATCGCGATGGATGGTGCCGTAGCCCTCGAGCCGCAAGAACTTGAACTGCGTGGTCGAGCGCTGGCCCGGCGCCACGCCGACGCGACGCATGCGTGTCGCGAGGAAATCCGGGCTCGCGCCGTTTTGCAGCTCGACGTACGCGAACTCGTATCCCGGAGGCGGCGCGGCGCGGCCGAGATCGTCCTGCTCGTCTTGCCACGTCAGGCGTGGGCCGGTGGCGTCGCCTGCGAAGGTATCGAAGCCGAACGACGAGCCCTCGCCGTACCAGTCCGTACGCGTCGTCCCGCTCTCGACGGTGACCTGGCCGACGACGACGTGCTGCTGCCAGCGGCGGAAGACGATGTCGACGGTCTGCGCGACGGTGGCCTCGCGCACGATCGTGAGGACGTCGCCGAAGTCGCGCCACAGCGGCGGCGCGGTGTTGTAGGGCGCCGGCAGACCCAGGATCCGAAAGTGCAGCGTCGAACCGCTCACCTCCGGTTGCATCGTGATGCGATTCCCGGTCGAGCCGGTGATGCCGAGGCAGAGCCCGGCAGAGGTCGCGGACAGAATCGAGAGCGCCATGATCAACCCTCTGCGCCGTGCCGACGAAGCTCGCAGCGCGTCGCGACGATAGTCACCGCCGCGGCGCGAGGTCAAGCTGCACGAATGACTCGCGCAGGCCCGGCAACATGTCGATCAACGATCGTCGCCGCGCGAGCGCTGCGGTGAGTGTTTCGTCGACATCGTCGGCTTGCCCTGGTTGCGTGTCCACGCGAGCCCGCGCGGCCACAGTGCGCGCGCGATCGAGATCGCCCGTGGCACGCAGGATCGCCACCGCGAGTGCAGCGTCGATGTCGAGGCGCTCGAGCGGCTGTCCATCGCCGGTCAGCGCCGCGGCGCGCTCGAGCAACGGCACCGCCTCGTCCGCGCGTTGCTGCGCCAGGCGAATGATGCCCAGGCCCTTGAGCGGGAATGCGAGATCGGGGCTCTCGGCGCCCGCGGTTCGCTCGAGCACGTGCAACGCCGCACTCAGCTCGACCTCCGCGTCGTCCAGATGTGCGCGCGCCAGCAGGGTCTCACCGTAGTTGCTGCGGGCGATTGCAGTCTCGGGATGCTCGTCGCCCCACGCCTGCCGCAGGATCTCGACCGCCTCGCCGTTGACGATCTCCGCGGTCTCGAAGTCGCCCTGGGTGAACGCGACCACGCCCAGACCGACGAGCGCCTCGGCCCGCCCCGCGTGGCCCGGACCCACCGACGCGTCGTAGGCCGTGAGCGCCGCTCGAGCGTGACGGGCCGCGCCCTCGAGATCACCCGTCGCGAGGCCGCATGCGAGCAACGCGACGTGGGCGCGGCCGAGGTCCTCGCTGGGCACGTCGCGGTAGATCGCCTGCCACGTCGCGAGCGCGGCCTGCAGACGCTGCTGCGCGCCCGCGAAGTCACCAGCGTCGACGTGCGCCGCACCGGCGTTGTACTGCGCCGCGGCAGTCGCGGGATGCACGTCGCCGTGGCGCGCCCGCGCCTGCGCAGTGGCCTGGTCGAAGAGCCTGGCCGCGCGCGCGGCCGAGCCCTCGCGCAGCGCGAGGTGAGCCGCCCGCACGATCGCATCGTCCTGGTGATCCGGGCCGCGAGACTCGAGCGACGCCACCGCTGCACGTGCGCCGGCGAGATCGCCGACGCGCAGCGCGTGATCGGCGGTCAGGGCATCGAGCGCCGCACGCTGGCGCGTGCCGGCGTCGATGCGTCGCGCGACAGCCTGGGCCTGCTCGAGCACCCGCGCCTCGTCGGCGGCGTCGCGCAGGCCATCGCCGTAGACGTCGGCCAGCGCGATCAGGGCATCGAGGCGCGTGGCATCGTGCTGCGCGAGGTCGGCGAGACCAACCGCGCGCTCGAGCGTGATGCGAGAGGTCGCGAGCCAGCCCAGCGCCCGCTCGAGGCGCCCGCGCAAGACCATGGCCTCCGCAGCGCTCGCGGCCGAGCCGACCGCGTGGGCATCGAGCACGATCGTGACCGCCTCGACGCGCGCGCTCTCGATCGCGCCGGTGTCCGCCAGTGCGGCTGCGTGCGCGAGCCGGGACTGCAGCGACGCCACCTCCGCCACGGGTGCCGGATCGGCCGCTGCCGGTACGAGCGCCGAGGCGCCGCAGCGCGCGGGATCGTCGAGCGACGCCAGCGCGGTCTCGAGGTGCGCGACCGTGGCGGCATCGGGCCGTGACAGCACCTCGAGCAGGGCCGCGAAGCGTCGCTGATCACGATCGAGGCACGCGTAGGCCTGCTCGAGCCAGGGCTCGCTCTGCTCCCGCCGCACGTGCGTCGCGGCGCATACCTGCTCGCGCGTGTGCACCAGCGCGCTGCCGTGCGAATCGAGCCGTGCGATCGCTTCGCCGACCGCGGACCGGGCGATGGGTGAGCCGGTGGCAACGAAGGCCTGCGTCAGCGCCTCGCGCTGCGGCTCGCCCCACGTCGAGGCCAGCGCAGCATCGAAGCCGCGGCACGGCTCGAGCCCCGAACGACCGACGCCGTAGCTGAACCATGCCGCGCCGGCGAGCACAGCGAGCGCGCCGCCTGCGAGCGCACGACGGCGGACGATCCGAGCGCGGTCGAGCCCCAGCGCCGCGAGCACCGGCGCCAGCGAGTCGTGCCGCGCGGAGGCTTCGGTCGAAAGCCCGCGCAGCAGCGCCGCACGGATCGCCATCGGCACGATCGCATCGCGCGGCGGCGGCGTGACCTCGCCGCCCACGACCGCATGCAGGATCGCCGCGCGCGTGCGCCCCTGGAACGGCCGCTGGCCGTACAGGATCTCCCACGCGCTGACGCAGAACGCGAATTGATCGGCGCGCGCGTCGATGGTGCCACCGAGGAACTGCTCCGGCGCCATGTACCCCGGCGTGCCGAGGACCTCACCACCGGGCGTGAGCGGGCTGTCGAAGCCACCCGTCTCTTGTCCCGCTGGATCGATCGCGGTGCCGACCTCCGGCGGCCCAGCGAGACCGAAGTCGGCCACGCGCGCGCGCCCGTCTCTGCCCACGAGCACGTTCTCGGGCTTGAAGTCGCGGTGCACGATACCCGCGGCGTGCGCAGCCGCGAGCCCGCGACCGGCGTCGACCAGCACGCGCAGCCGCGCCTGCAACCGCTGCCGCGGCGAGAGCTCGTCCACGAGCGTGCGGTCCCATGCGCGCAGGTTGAGCCCGTCGATCAGCTCCATCGCCACGAACACGTCGCCGTCGTGCTCGCCGACCTCGTACACCTGCACGACGTTCGGATGCGACAGTCGGGCCATCGCCTGCGCCTCGCGACCGACCAGCCGCGCGCGCGCGCGCTCGCGCTCGCCGTACCGACGCGTGGCCAGAAGCTTGATCGCGAGGCGCCGATCGAGCGTGTGGTCGTGCGCGAGGTAGACCACGCCCATGCCCCCGGCACCGAGGCGGCGCAGCACCGCGAAGCGCCCCAGTCGCGTCGGGACCTCTTCGGCTGCGTCGTGGGCCATGGGCGGCTCGATGGTCGCACGAGCGCGCCGGGCCCGGGCCCAGGCCGACGCTCACGCACCGCGATCGGAGCCGTGCCGGGGCGCGGCCTCGCGGATGAACTCCGCGAGCTGCTGCTGCAACGCCAGCGCGAGCGGGATCGTGCGCCCGCGGACACCCGCGAGGGCCTCGCGTGCGTGCGCGAGCGCCTGCTCGCGATCGTCGGCCCACAGCACCCGCGCGAGATCGAACTGCAGCTGCGCCAGCGCCTCGGGGGCACGCGCGCGCCGCTGCAGCAGCGCGAGCGCGTGCCGCAGATCCGCAACGCCCTCGGCGGTCCGACCCAAACCGATGCGCGCGCGACCACGCTCCGCGAACGCCGAGGCCGCCATGGGGTTCTCGCGATCCTCGCGGTGCTCCTGCCGCGTCAACGCGTGCTCGGCCGAGTCGTGGGCAGCGTCGAGCAGTCCGAGCTCGCGCAGCACCACCGCACGATCGACCCAGATCGACGCGGCCTCGTCGTTGGGCTCGGGCCAGGTGGCATCGGCGACCGCGGCGGCACGCTCGGCGTCGGCGAGCGCGAGCTGCAGCCGGCCCTGCTGGCGATGGATGCGGCCCATCAGCGCTGCCAGCGTCGCGATCATCGTGTGATCGTGACCCAGCTGGTCCTCGATCATGCCCAGCGCGCGCACGGCCTCCGACTCCGCGCGCTCGAGCTGGCCCACCGCGGCGAGATCCGCGGCGCGATTGCCCAGCGCGCGCGCCAGCGCGACCGCGCCCGCCGGACCCTGGCGCGTGTGGATCGCGATCACGCGGTCGCAGTACGCGATCGCGGTCTCGTAGTCGCCCTCGCTGCTCGCGAGCACGCCCATGCCGCCCAGTGCATTGGCCAGGCTCGGGTGATCGGCACCCAGCGCCGCCTCGGTCGCCGCGATCGACTCGGCATAGGCCGCGCGCGCGCGCGCGGAGTCACCGACGGTCGCATGCAGCATGCCGATGTTGCCGAGCATCTTGGCGACCGCGGGGTGACGCGGCCCGTGCACCTCGGTCGCGAGCTCGGCCGCGAGCTGGGTGTGGGCCAGCGCGGTCTCGGCGTGACCCAGCATGAAGTGCGAGCGCCCCAGTGCGTTGTGCACGATGTAGAGCTCCTCGCGATCCACCGGCGTGACCGACTCGACGCGCTCGCGCGCGAGCTCGAGCGATGCGATCGCCTCGGCGAAGCGATCGGCGTTGTTGAGCACCATGCCCACGGTCGTGTGCAGCGTCGCGTGCAACACCGGATCGTCGACGGCGGTGAGCAATGCGGTGACCTCGGGCACGCGGCGCAGCGCGACCGCGGGCTGGGACATGCGGCTCCCGACCATCTCGATGTGCGCGATGAGTCCGCGCGCCGCGATGCGCTCGAGCCCCGCATCGCGCACCGACAGCGCCTCGAGGTACGACTGCTCGTACGCCGCCGCGGCTGCCTCGTACTCGCCCTGCAGCCGCGCGACGTCGCCGGTGCTCATCCACGTCTCGGCGACGATCTCGGTCGCACCCGCGGCGGCGGCAGCCTCGCGCAGTCGCTCGAGCTGGGCCGGCGCGTGGTCGAGCCGGCGGCTGCGCAGCGCGCCGCGGATCTGCGCGAGGCTCTCGCGCATCGCCGCGGTGCCGGCGATCGCTGCATCGGCGTGACCGCAGCGCTCGCCAGTGCAGTCGCCGGCCTGGACCTCGCGCACCTGGGGCAGGCCGTCGATCCACGCCAGCGTCATCGCAGCCGCCGCCGCGGCGACCAGCGACCACCGACGCGGCGCGCGGCGGGGTTGCGTCCACGGCCGCAGCGCGGCCGCCAGCTGCGTCATCGACTCGAAGCGCGCCGCGGGATCGGGCGCGAGCCCGCGACGGATCACGCGCGCGAGCCCACGCGGCACCCAACGCGCGCGCGGGCGTCGCAGACGCCGCCGCAGCGAGCCGTCGTGCTTGGCGCGCACGAGCGCCGCGACGTCGTCGGCCGAGCGCAGGAACGGATGGTGGCCGTACAGCGCCTCGAACAGCGCGATGCACAGCGCGTACTGATCCGCGCGGCCATCGACGACCTCGCCGCGATGCTGCTCGGGCGCCATGTACGACGGCGTACCGAGCACGGTGCCCGACAGCGTGAGGTCGTCTTCGAACGACAGCGACACCGTGCTCGTGTGACGCTCGGAGCGGGCCGGCGCGCTCAGCAATCGCACGAGCCCGAAGTCGAGCACGCGCACGACCCCGGCGCTGTCGATGAGCGCGTTGGTCGGCTTGAAGTCGCGGTGCACGAAGCCGGCCTCGTGCACCGCCGCGAGCCCGCGCGCGGCCTGCTCGAA
>JAIBBS010000131.1 GCA_019694555.1 Nannocystaceae bacterium | reverse complement strand
GCCCCGCCGGCGCTGCCGGCCCCGCCGGCGCACCCGCGCCGCGCTGACAAATCGCCCCTGGCGCGCCGCGGCCCCGCCGTGCTACACAGCTGCCCCCGCACGGCGAGCATAGCTCAGTCGGTTAGAGCGCTGGATTGTGGATCCAGAGGTCACGGGTTCGATTCCCGTTGCTCGCCCCGCCGTGACGGCCTCGTGTTCGCGCCCGCGTGTCAGCGTCGGCGGCGACGCACGAGCCCCAGCAGTGCCAGCGCGAGCGAACCTGCCGCGTGCGGCGTGCTCGACGGGCCGCAGCCGCAGCCTCCGCCGCCATCGTCCTGACCGCCTTCGCTCGAGCTGCCCGAGCCGCCGTCGTCCGACGCGGTCGCGCCGTCGCCGAGCGTGCCGCCGGTCGCGGTCGCGCTCGCGCTCGCGCTGCCGCCCGTCGCGGTCGCGCTCGCGCTCGCGCTGCCACCGTCGCTGCCGCTGCCGCTGCCGTCCGCGGGCCCACCGGTGCTCGCGCTGCCGCCCTCGCTGCCGCTGCCCGAGCCCTGCCCGCTGCTGCCGCCACCGTCGCTCGAGCTGCCCGCGGGCGCCTCGGTCACGTGGATGGTGACCTCGTCGCGATCCCACTGGCCGTCGTCGTCGACCACCAACACCTCGAAGGTGTAGTCGGTCAGCGGCTGCAGATCCGACAGATCGAGCGCCGCGGAATCGGCGTTGGCCATGGTCGCATCGGGCCCCGCGGTCTGCGTCCAAGTGTACGCGACCGCGTCGTCGTCGATCACCGTCGCGACCAGCTGGGTCTCGCTCGGCACCACGTCGCTGTCGTCGGGCGCGGTCACGTCGGGGCGATCGAGCGCGAGAAACCAGCTGTAGATGCCGTCGGCGTCGTTGGCCGCGCTGTACTCGCGGAACTCGACGTCGAAGCCGCAGCCCTGATCCGAGGCCCACTCCGCGGCCGGGAAGCCGCTGTTGATCGGATCGATCGTCTGCACCCACGAGGAGTGCGCGACGTTGTAGTACATGGTCATGCGCCCCACCGGCCGCGGCTGGCCCACCGCGGCCACGCACGCGGGATCGGCCGGGTACTGGTCGGGGTTGTTGTACGCGTACAACATCTCGACCTGATCGCAGGGGTTGAACACGCCGGGGCCGAGGTTGCCGTCCTGATCGTCCTCGCCGTGGAAGACCCAGAACGCGGTGTCGGCGAAGTCGCAGCTGAGCAGCCCACCGACCTGGCCGCCGGGCGTGGGCACGGCCGCGGTGAACTGCCGCGGGTTGGCCTGCACGTACTGCATCGTGCCGCGCCCGCCCTGGCTCATGCCGGTCAGGTACATGCGGCGCGGATCGACGGGATAGTTGTCGAGCACGAACTGGAAGAAGCTCGACAGCTCGTCGAGATCCCACTCCTGCTGCGAGAACGTCGGCACGTCGTTCTGCGGCGAGACCATGATGAACGGCCGCGCGTCCTCGTCCCACTGGCCGGTGCGGATCAGCAGCTGCGGCCCCCACGTCAGGTTGCGGCACAAGCCGTCGCCGTTGCACTCGTCGACGGTGCACCAGTCCGCGTTGCCGGGGCACGACGAGTCGGAGTCGAACTCGCCGATGCCGGGCAAGAACACCAAGAGCGGCAGGCGCTCGTCCATGCCCAGCTCGTCGTAGTTCGACGGCAGGTACTCCCAGTAGCCCAGCGTCCACGCATCCCCGGGATCGAGGTCGATGCCACGCAGCGCGCCGGGCGTGAGCTGATCCGCGAACGGCGGATCCGCGGATGCGGTGGCCGCCGACGACGCGACGAGGACGAACGCGAACAAGGACCAGGGCGAGCGGCGGGTGATCGGCACGGCGGGCGCTGATCATGCCACAGCGCCGCGCGTCGCCGCCGTCGGCGCGGGCCCCGGCGTCGTCGTGATCGCTCGAACATCGCCGCCCCACCAGCACGCGCGCGGCCCCGCGCGTGGACACACCGAAGAGGGTGGTCGACGCCGCGACCAGCAGGCAGTATGGACGCCGACCGTGAGCGATCGCGAGCCACCGACCTCGGGCGACACCCAACCGTCCGGACCCGCCGCCCACCGCACGCTGCGGCTGCTGTCGTCCTCGGGCGGCCTCGCGCTGCGCAGCCTCGCCGACGCCAGCGCGATCGCGGCGAACCCCGCGGTCGTGGCCGAGGTGTTCGGCGCCACCGATCCCGGCCGCGTGCGCAAGAGCAACCAAGACCAGTTCCTGGTCGCCGCGCTCGAGCGCTCGCTGCTGATCGAGGGATCGAGCCTGCCGGCCGAGGCCGGCACGCGGCTGGTCGACACGCCGCAGGGGCGGATCATGGTGGTCGCCGACGGCATCGGCGGACACGGCGGGGGCGAGGTCGCCAGCGCCGTGACCATCGACGCGATGGCGCACTACTGCTTCGAGGCCATGCCGTGGGTGCAGCGGCGCTCGGAGTGCAGCCGCGAGGAGCTGGCCAAGGGCCTGCAGGACGCGGTCCGCACCGCGCAGGCGCGCGTGCGCCGGGTCGCCGAGCGCAAGGCGCTCGACCGCAACCTCGGCACCACGCTCACGATGGCCTACGTCGCGTGGCCGGAGCTGCTGCTCGTGCACGTGGGCGACAGCCGCGCGTACCTCATGCGCGACGACGAGCTGCACCATCTCACGGTCGATCACACGCTCGCGCAGCAGATGGTCGACGGCAAGCTGATGACCCCCGCGCAGGCCGCGAAGTCGAACCTCAGCCACGTGCTGGTCAACGCCGTCGGTGGCAAGAGCGACGAGCTCGAGGTCGAGCTGCGCCACCTGACGCTGCAGCTCGACGATCAGCTGCTGCTGTGCACCGACGGGCTCTACGACATGGTCGACGACGCCCGGCTGGCGGCGGCGCTGCGGCGCACCGATCAGCCGGTCGAGGCGGTGGTGCTCGCGCTGCTCGAGGCGGCCAACGCCGCCGGTGGCCGCGACAACGTCACCGCGGTGTTGGCTCGCTTCTAGATCGCCTCGCGCCCGGACACCGTCAGCACCCGCTGGCGGCGCTGCAGCGCGCCGGCACCGCGATCGTGCGCCCACGCTGGCTGCGGCGGTAGTGCTCGATCAGCGCCTCGGCCACGCCCGCGGCGATCGAGCGCCGCTGCTCGGCGTCGAGCAGCACCGCCGCGTCGCGCCCGTGATCGAGAAAGGCCGCCTCGAACAGCACCGCCGGCATCTTGATGCCCAGCAGCACGTCGAACGCGGCCTGACGCACGCCGCGATCGCTGCGACCGGGGAAGCGCGTGGCCTGCTCGCGCTGGATCGCACCGGCGAGCGCGAGCGCGGCGTTGCGGTGGGCGCTGGCGCGCAGCTGCTCGACCATCGATTGCGCCTGCGGCACCGCGCCGCCGCTGCCGGGCGCGCTGCCGGGCGAGCCGTTCTCGCGGCGCGCGGTCAAGGCCGCGTCGACGCTGCTGGCCTGGGCATCGAGCACGTAGGTCTCGAAGCCCGACTGGTCGTGCCGGGGCGAGGCGTTCGCGTGCAGGCTGACGAACACGTCGGCGCCGCCCTCGTTGGCCCGGGTCACGCGGTCGGCCAGCGCGAGCGTGCGATCGTCGTCGCGCGTCAGCACGATCTCGGCGTGCGGCAGGCGCTCGCGCAGGATCTCGCGCACCTCGATCGCCAGCGCCAGGGTCACGTCCTTCTCGTGCACGTCGCCGTGGGCGTTCGCGCAGCCCGAGTTCGATCCACCGTGGCCCGCGTCGAGCACCACCGTGTACGGCTGCTCCAGCAACGGGCGCGGACCGGTCGTCGGCGTGGGGCTGCCCGCGGACACGCGGGCGGCGAGCAGTGCGGCCACGAGCGAGGGGATCGAGGCGAGTCCGGGCATGCTGCCTACATGTAGGACAGGTGGACCCGCGGCCCAAGAAACCGGCCGAATCGGGCCCTGCCGGCGGGTTTGCGGCGCTTCGTGCTACACCATGCCTTCCGCCCGTGGACCCCCGCTCGACCGCCGCCACGCTGGCCGCGTTCGCCCTCGTCGGCGGGCTGCTGCAGATCCTGGCCTCGGCGGTGCTGGGCATGGAGCGCCTCGATGCGCTCACGGCCGCGTCGCAGGAGGGCCCGTGGATGTACCTCGCTGCGGCCGCGGGCGTGGTCGCGGGCTGCGTCGCGCTGTGGATCCTGCGACGGCGACCGATGATCGCCGCGCTCTCGTTCCTGCTGTGGCAGGCCGCGATCCTGTGGCCGCTGTCGCGACGCATGTCGTGGGTCGGCCTCGCGCTGCACGGCGAGTTCCTGCTGCATCACTTCATCGCGACCGCGTGCGCGTGCGCGACGTTGGTGCTCGCGTGGGCGGTCGTGCGCGAGCGCGGACGCGGCGCGATGCGCTGGCCGGCGGCGGTGTGCCTGGTGGTCGCCGCGCTCGCGGGCGCGTGGGGTCACCTCGCGCAGGTGCGCGGCGCGGTGCGGGCCGAGCAGCTGGGCCACGGGCTGGTGGTGGTCGCGACCTTGGCCGCGAGCGCGCTGCTGGTCGGGCGCGAGTTGATCGCGCAGCCGCGCTCGCGCACGCGTTGGGCCGCGGCGGTGTTGCTCGCACCGCTGGCCGTGCGCGCGCTGGCCTCGGGCCCGTTCGCGCTGGCGCACGCACCGGTGCCCCCGGGCCTGCGCGCGCCGTTTCTGGGCCTGCTGGTGCTGGCCGCGGCGGCGCTGACCGTGCTGCTGCGACCGCGACCGCCGCGGGCGATCGCGATCGGCATGACGCTGCTGTCGGCGCTGTCGGTCGCGACGCTGTACCTGGTGTACCGCGGCAGCTTCGGCAAGCTCGAGGACGGCCTGGGCCCGCTGGTGCAGTCGATGCTCGGGTTCCTGCCGCCCTACCCCGAGGCGGTCCCGACGCTGGTGTTGGTGACGGTCATGGTCGGTGCCTTCCTCGCGCTGCAGACCGCGGGCGGATCGCTGAGCGCCGACGATGCGCGCGACCGCGGCATCGGGCTCGCGCTGGTGATGGTCGCGGGCGTGGGCTGGTCCAACCCGCAGCTGGTGCTGATGTCCGGCGTGGGGCTGACGCTGTTCGCGATCGACCTCGACGGCGTGCAGGCGCCGCCACGACCACCGCCGCGACCGCTGGCGCAGGTGTTCGACGAGCTCGCGCGCATGCTGCAGCTCGAGGCCTCGACCGTCGCGGCCGACCGCCGCGGCCGCCGGGTCCTGCACGCGCTGCGCGGCGTCCACCGCGGCCTACCGCTCGAGCTGCGCGCGGAGCTCGATGGCGAGCGTGCGAGCGTGCGCGGGCACATCGGCTCGATCGGGCGCGGTCGCCCCGACGCGCTGCTGGTGCCGGGCCCCGGCGCGAATCGGCCGGCCCACCCGCTCGCGCGCACGCACGCCGTGCAGGGCTCGCTGCGCGTGCTCGAGCACCACGGCGAGGGCCTGCTCGACGCGTGCCTGCCGTTTTCGACCCTGACGCTGGGCCTGTCGGGCGCGGGCGCGGAGTTCAGCTTCGGCGACGACCTGCACGGCTTCGACGACGCACCGGTGGCCGCGCTGCTGCGCGCGCTGGCCCGCAGCTACGCCGAAGACGAACCGACGCACTGAGAGCCCGGCAGCGAGGAAGCGGAGCTTCCTCTCCATTGAGTGAGCCACCGGGCGCAGCCGCCCGCCGCGGAGCGTGGTCGCTCAGCTGCCGGAGAAGAAGCGCCGCAGCGCCTCGAAGAAGCCCGGCTTGCCCGCGAGTTCCTCGAGCTCGCCGTCGTCGAGCCACACGCCGCCGCAGTCGAAGCACTTGTCCACGCGCACGCCGCGGAAGGTGACCTCGAGCAGCTCCATGCCGCACTTGGGACAGCGCATGTAGTGCAGCGACTTGGCCGCCGCGCGCTCCTCGGGTGTCAGCTCCGCGGCGCGTCGGGCCTGCGCCTCGCGCCGCGATTGCACCTCGTCCCAGCCGCCTCGATCGTCGTGGTCTTCGGATCCGCCCACCGTCAGCCTCCCGCCGGTTCTTCGCCGGCATGCGCGTCCACGTATGCACGCGCCGATGCGTGCGAGGGATCGTGCTCGAGCAATCGCTTGTAGAACGAGACCGCCTTCGACGTGCGCCCGGTCTTCGCCGCCGCCTTGCCGGCGCCCTGCAGCGCCGACATCATGTTGGGCGATCGATCGAGCGCGCGCTCGTAGGCCTTGAGCGCGCTGTCGTACGAGCCGCTGCGGCTGTACGCGTCGCCCAGGCACAGCCAGCCGTCGACGTCGCCGGGGCGCTTCTCCAGCGCCTTGCGCAGCAGCGGGATCGCACCGGCCGCGTCGCCCGACTCGGACTTGCGGCAGCCGCGATCGACCAGCCGCTCGGGCGACTCGCCGGCCTCGACCGGCGGCGTCGCGGGCGTGCCGGGTGCGGGCGTCGACGGCGGTGCGTCGGTGCCCGATCCCGGCGTCGACGGCGGTGCGTCGGTGCCCGATCCCGGCGCGGGCTTGGCGACCTCGGGCGCGGCGACCAGGCTGCCGCCCGGCGACAGTGCGCGCAGCAGCGCGCGCGCGACCGGCTGCGTCGGCGCTTGCGCGAGCACGGCCTGCGCGATCGCCTTCGCGCGCTCGGGCTCACCGGCCCGCGCGTGGCCCAGCGCGAGCACCAGCTGCGCGACGATCCACGGCCGCGACAGCCCCGACAGCGTCGCGCGCGAGGCCTCGGGCAGCTTCGCCGCGTCGTCGCGCAGCAGCGGTGCGACCGCGAGCAGTGCGGCCAGCTCGGCGTCGTCGGCCGGCACCGACGTGGCCGCGCGGCCCTGCGCCGCGTGCAGCAACGCCTCCGCGCGCGCACGACCGGGCGTGGCCGCGTCGAGCTCGGACAGCCGCGCCGCCGCGCGCACGGCATCTTCTTGCGCCCAGAAGCGGGCGTCGGTGCGCAGCGCCGGATCGATCGCAGCCCACAGCTCGTGCACGAGCGCGCGCGTGGCCAGCACCTCGGCCTGCAGCACGCGCAGCGCGGTGGTGTCGCCGCCGCTGCCCTCGATCGCGGCCTGCAGCGCCGCGTCTGCCCGCGCGAGCGCCTCGGGATCGCCGGCCTGGATCGCCGCGCGCGCGTCGTTGCGCAGCGGCGTGTCGTCGCGCTCGCTCGTCGCGGCCGCCTCCGCGACCGGCGGCGTCCCACCGAACACGCGCGCACGCACCTGCGGGATGCCGAACACCACCGCCGCCCCTGCGAGCACGCCCAGCGCCGCGTAGACCGGCCAGCTGCTGCGTCGGCGCTCGAGCGGCGGCGCGACCAGGCGCACCGGCTCGGCCGCCGACGACGGCGGTGGCCCCGGCGGCTCGATCGCGACCTTCGTTGGCGGCGGCGGCACGGCACGGCGCGGTGGCTCGATCACCGGCTGCGTGATCGGGCGAACGTGCTGCGTGACCGCGTCGAGCATCGACAGCGGGCGGCTCGCGCGATCGTCGGCGATCGGCGAAGGCACCGCGCGCGACGGCGGCGCGACCGGACCCGAGGGCGGCGGCGGCGGCTTGGGTCCGCTGCGCGGCGCCGAGCTCTCGTCGCGCACGCTGCGGGGCGCATCGGGCTCGGCCGCGAGCGCGCCGTGGCTGGCCGATTGCTCGGCCGCGCGCGACACGATGCTCTCGAGCGCCGCGGACCCCTCGGGCACCGCGGCCTCGGGCACGCCCGCGAGCGCGGCACTGTGCTCGTCGCCGGCGTGGGTGCCGAACGCCGGCGGCGGTCCCAGCACCTCGAGCGCCGAGCGCTCCGACGGCGGGCGCTCGGTCGGCATCAGCACCGCGGGCAGGCCCGGGAAGCCCGCGAACGCGGTGGTGAACTCCGGCATCTCGCCCAGCCGCACGAAGTGGCGGCCCGATCGCGACACGCGATCGTCGGGGTGCAGCCGGCCCTCGAGGATCCACGCGCGCAGCGTCGCGAGGTCGGGCGCGGTGAACACCAAGTCGTCGATGGTCCGCACCTGCCACGGCGCGGTCAGGCGGCACGAGGCGCCGCAGTCCGGACACGTCACCGGCGCGCTGTCGGGCCCGATCTCGCGGTCATCGAGCGCGAACTCGGTGTTGCAACTCGCGCAGCGGACGATCACGGCGGTGCTCGCCTCCGACGGTACCATAGCCGCCCACGCAGCCACGGAATTGTCGGCGCGCTGGCCGGCTCCAGCGCGCCGGTGCGCGCCGCAGCGGTCAACCGCCGGCGACCAAGCCGAGCACGCCCGCGATCGCGCTCGACACCAGGGCGGTCGCGACCAAGGTACCGAAGAGCTTCATCGGCAGCGGCACCTGCGTGGCCACCGGCTCGAGCCCGGCCTCGGCGTGACACTGGGGGCACGCGTGGGGCGCTTGGTCGGCCTGGACGTCGTGGTGGCAGGCGCTGCAGCGGTAGTGCACGTCGGCGCAGGTTGTCGCGCACCGCTGGCGCGGACGTCAAGTCTGGCGGCGCGCGCCGCTTCACGGGGGGTTTACGGCTGCTGCACTGCCTGTGGGGCGCCGAGCTGGCACACTCACGAGGCGTGCGGGTCTTGCTCATCGAGGACGACGTGAAGCTCGCCGAGCGCACCGCCGAGTACCTGCAGGATCACGGCGCGACCGTGGAGATCGTGGGCGACGGCACCGCCGGTCTGGCCCGCGCCCGCGCCGGCAGCCACGACATCGTGCTGCTCGATCTCATGCTGCCGGGCATCGACGGGCTCGCGCTGTGCCAGCAGTTGCGCCAGGGCAGCAGCGTGCCGGTGATCATGCTCACCGCACGCGGCGACGAGGTCGATCGCGTGGTCGGCCTCGAGCTCGGCGCCGACGACTACATGCCCAAGCCGTTCAGCCCGCGCGAGCTGCTCGCGCGCATGCGCGCGGTGTTGCGGCGCCAAGGTGGCGGCGGTGGTGGTGGTGACGAGCGGCAGGCACTCGCCGTCGGCGCGCTCGCCATCGATCGCGAGCGTCGCACCGCCAGCTTCGAGGGTCAGGCGCTCGAGCTGACCGCGTTCCAGTTCGACCTGCTGTGGGTGCTCGCGCGCGCGGCCGGCAAGGTGCTGCCGCGCGATCAGATCTACAACGAGGTCCGCAAGCTCCGCGGCGAGGCACCGACCAGCTTCGATCCCAGCGTGGATCGATCGGTCGACGTGCACCTGAGCAAGATCCGCGCCGCGCTGGCCGCCGCGGCGCCCGCCGGCGCGACGCTGGTGCGCACGATCCGGGGCGTGGGCTACGTCCTGGGAGGCGAAGAGTCGTGAGCGCGCGACCGCGGCGTTCGAGCCTGTTCCGACGCATCTACGGCACGTTCGTGATCACGTTCCTGGTCGCGGCCGCGGTCGTGGGCACCGGCGGCTGGGTGCTCGCGCGCACGCTCGGCGCCGAGTGGATGAGCGAGGCGATCGAGCGGCTCGACGCCGACAACGACGCGTGGGTCGCCGAGCTGGACGATCCCGAGGCGACCGCGCGGCGGCTCGACCAGCTCGATCGCGAGCTCGGCACCCACAGCGCGGTCTACTCGCTCGACGGCGAGCGCATCGCCGGCGACGGACCGCCGCACATGCCACCGCGCATGCACGAGCGCGAGCGACGGTTGCGTCGCGGCAACCCCATCATCCACCGCCGCGGCGACCGCCCGTTCGTGGTCGTGCCGCTCAGCCGCGGTGACGACGAGGTCGTCGCGGTCGTGCACGTGGTCCCGGGCCCGCCGCGGCCGCTGCGGATCGCGCTCGTGGTCCTCGCGCTGCTCATCGCGGCGTTCGGCCTGGGCGCGTGGCAGCTGTCGCGCAACCTGACCTCGCGCATCGGCGCGCTCGATCGCAGCGTCGGTCGCATCGCCGACGGCGAGCTCGCGCACCGCGTCGCGGTACCGACCGTGCTGGGCGACGAGATCGACGAGCTCGGCGGTGCGGTCAACGACATGGCCGCGCGACTCGAGCAGCTGGTCGCGGGGCAGCGCACGCTGCTCGCCAACGTCTCGCACGAGCTGCGGACTCCGATCGCGCGCGCCAAGGTCCTGCTCGAGATCCTGCAGGAGCGCGTGGAGATGGCGCGCGCGGCCGCCAGCGCCGGGCAGGTCGGACCGCTCGAGCGCGTGCGCACGGGCCTGGTCGAGATGGGTCAGGACATCCTCGAGGTCGAGGCGCTGATCGGCGACCTGTTGACCTCGGGGCGGCTCGAGCTGCGCGGTGATCTGGGCGGCAAGGGCAGCGTCGACGCGACGCCGGTCGATCTGCCGTCGTTGCTCGCGCGCACCGCCTCGCGCTTCGGCGCCACCGTCGACGTCGCCGCGGGGCTGTCGGTGGTCGGCGAGGTGTTCCTGCTCGAGCGCCTGCTGTCGAACCTGTTGGCCAACGCGCGCCGCGCCTGCCCCGACGGCGCGGTGCTGCTCAGCGCCGCGCGCGACGGCGACCGCGTGGTGCTGCGCGTGCAGGACGAGGGCCCGGGCATCCCGCCCGAGGCGCGCGAGACCGTGTTCGAGCCGTTCCGCCGCCTCGACGACGCGCGCTCGCGCGACAAGGGCGGCGTGGGCCTGGGCCTGTACCTGTGCCGGCAGATCTGCCGCGCCCACGGCGGCACCCTGGTCGCGCGCAGCCGCCCCGATGGCGGCCGCGGCGCGTGCCTCGAGGCCAGCCTGCCCGCGTGAGCGCGCGGCGGCGCTGCTACACTGCCGGCGCCGCCGTCATGCTCCCGCACCAAACCGATTTCCTCGAGCTGTTGCTGCGCTTCGAAGTGCTCCGCTTCGGCGAGTTCACGCTCAAGTCCGGCCGTCGTTCGCCGTACTTCGTCAACGCCGGCCAGCTGCGCACCGGCGCCGCGATCGCGGCGCTCGGGGCCGCCTACGCCGCGCACGTGCGGCACCACGGCCTGCGCTGCGACATGGTCTTCGGGCCCTCGTACAAGGGCGTGCCGCTGGCGGTCGCGACCGCGATCGCGCTGGCACAGGGCGGCAGCGACGTCGGCTACGGCTTCGATCGCAAGCAGGCCAAGGACCATGGCGAGGGCGGCGTGTTCGTCGGCACCGCGCCCGCGCCGGGCATGCACGTGGTCGTGGTCGACGACGTCATCACCTCGGGCCAGTCGATCCGCGAGGCGGTCGAGCTGGTGCGCGGCGCGGCACCCGACGTGGTGGTCAGCGGCGTCGTGGTCGCGATCGATCGCCAGGAGCGCGGCCGTGGCGAGCGCACCACCGCGCACGAGCTGCACAGCGAGCTCGGCCTCGCGGTGCATCCGCTGCTGCGCATCGAGGACGTCGTCACGTGGCTGCACGGACGCGCGCCCGACGGCCGTGTGCTGGTGGACGACGCCCGCGCCGCGGCGATCCGTGCCCACCTCGCCGAGCACGGCGAGCGATCGGGCGGGGCATGATCGGGCGCGCGCGTCGGCTCGCCGCGCTGCTGCTCGCAGCGCTGCCCGCGTGCGCCGAGTCGCCCGCAGGCCCGCTCGATCGCGAGACCCTGCTGACGCTGCTCGAGACCCACGGCGACGCGCGGGGTCGGGACCACAGCGGCACGTGGTCGACGCAATTCGATCTGGTCGAGTGCACCTGCCCCGAGGACTTCCCGCTGGTGTGCTACGGCGTCGAGCTGCCGATGCCGCTGTCGGGCTCGCTGCAGCTGGTACAGAGCGATGGCGTGCTGTTGGCGCGGGCGGTCTCGTCGCCGGCGGCACCGGTGGCGCCGCTCGAGCTGCTGGGCCCGCTGCAGCAAGACGGCAGCTTCTCGCTGGCGCTGGTGGAGCTGGCCCAGACCGTGGGCGTGAGCTCGTGGGTGCACGCGCGCTTCGACGGCGCGTTCGAGCCCGCCGCGACCGCGGACGCGCCCGCGACCCACGCGGCAGGCACGCTCGAGGTCCGCACCCACGTGCACCTGGGGGTCGCGCTCGAGGGTCGCCACCAGGACACCGTCTGCGGCGCGACCTACGAGATCGTCGCGTCGCGCTAGCGCCTGCGGCAGCCCGTGCCGCGGCCGGCCCCGCGACTACGGCACGTCGATGGCCCGCGCGGCGGTGATGATCCACTTGCTGCGGGGCACCTCCACGCGGGTCTCGAACACGATCGAGCGCCCGTCGGCGGTGAAGCGCGGCTCGTCGTCGCGGATCTCGTTGCGCGTGAGCACCTTCATCGCGCCCTGCTCGACGTCGACCACCGCGATCTCGGCGTCGTCGTCGTGATCGGGATCGGTGTCGCCACCTTGGACGACGAACGCGGCGCGGCGGCCGTCGGGCGAGACCACCGCACCGCCGATGAAGTGCGTGGTCGCGAGCAGCTTGGCCGAAAACGGCGTGGGGTCGAGCTCGTAGACCGTGGGCCGCCCATCGGCGAGCAGCGGCGTCTTGCCCTCGGCCATGACCGGGTTGGCGAACATCGCCGCGGCCGCCTGCGGCAGATCGAGGCGATAGAGTCGATCGTCCGCACCGCCGTAGACCGCGAGCAACGCGTTGCGGCCTGGCACCGCGACGAGGTCCCGCACCGAGTTGGCGCCCTCGAACACCGTGGTCGAGACCACCAGCACCTTCAGCGGCTCGGTGGTGCTGAAGAACGCCAGCCACTGGCTGTCGTCGGCGAGGTAGCGCGCGGTCGCGACCAGCGTGGTCGCGTCGAGCCAACGCAGGCCCGACAGCTCGGTCGACTCGAGCATGCCCAGCACCTGATCCGGCTCACCCGGCGCGGCCACCGAGACCACCGCGAGCGCGCCCGCCTGCCCCACCCGTGCGACGCGTCCCTGCGAGGACACCTGCATCGGGCCGTCGAGGCCCGGGCGCGCCGGTGCGACCGCGCCGAGGCTGGTCCACGCGCAGGTGCCGGGCTTGCTGGCGTCGAACTTCCACAGCGTCTCGCCCTCGCGATGCGACGACGACACCACCGCGGCGCCGTCGTCGGCCCAGGTGAAGCCGCGCCAGTCGCCGACCTCGAGCTTGCCGCCGGCCAGACCGGTGCACGGCTGCCGCGCCGACGCGCCGCCCGCGAGCGTGCCGAACGACAGCTGCTCGAAGGGCGTGAGATCGAGATCGGCGCGCACGGCATCGCGCGTGATCAGCTCGATGCCGCGGCTGATCGAGAGCAGCGCGCCATCGGGCAGCGGCCGCGCGAGCCCGCTCTCGAGCGTCTCGCCGACCAGGCGTGGCTTGACCTCGCCGCGCTCGGGCTCGCTGAGCTGCTTGGCGATGTCGTCGACGACCTTGCCCGCGAGCCGCTCGGCCTCGGGGATGTCGTCGAGCTTGCGCATCGCGTCGCGCAGGCGATCGCGCAGCTGCAGCTCGCCGACCGCGAGCGACTCGGGCTTGCGCAGCGCGGCGAGCTTCTCCTGCTCGAACAGCGCCTGCAGCAGCGGCAGCGCCGGGTCGCGCAGGACCTTGCTGGGCGCGGGGTTGACCGTGATGACGTGGGGGAAGGCGAAATCACCGGCCGAGACCGCGGCCCAGCGCACGTCCGCGCCGAAGCTCGGCACGCCGCCGGCGACGTCGAGCGCGGAGAAATCGACCTCGCCGGGCGCCTCGAACACGACGTAGCCCCAGCCGAAGCGGTCGGCCAGCGCCATGATCGCGGGCACGCCGTCGACGTCGAGATCGGGGACCTCGTCCTTGGCCTTGTTCACCCAGGCCTGCAGCGAGCCCTCGGCGGCCTCGAAGCCCGCCTCGGTGAGCACCGCGGAGTAGCCGACGTGGGTTCCGCGCGTGACGACCAGGACCTTGCCGGCCTCCTCGGGGTTGCCGGTGCCGCCCTTCTTCAGGAACGACCACGTCGCCGCGCCCAGGGCTGCGGCGATCAACACGCCCAGCGCGACGAACTTGCCGCGACCGCTCTTGCGCAAGGTCTCGAGGTCGGTGCTCGAACCGTACTCGCCCATGGGCAGCACATTGGCACATTTGGCGCCCACGTGGCCCGCACGCACCGGCGCGGCCGCGATCACCCGCGAAAGCGCGCAGTTGTGGCGGCGCGGGGCCCAAGCGGTGGCCGCGGAGCGGTCGGCGCCTGGCCGGTCGCACCGTGGACCGCTGCTGCGGCTAGGGCCATCGACCGAGCACGGATCGCACGCCGCTGGCGAGGATGCCCAGGCCGTCGCCTGCGATCGGCCGCTCGCCCGCTGCACGCCAGCGCGTGAAGTCGGGATGGTTCTCGGGATACAGGAACGCCTCGGGGTGCGGCATGATCCCGAACACGCGCCCGCTCTCGTCGCACAGCGCGGCCGCAGCGTCGGTCGAACCGTTGGGGTTGTCGGGCCAGCGCGCCGTGGCGGTGCCGTGCGCGTCGACGTAGCGCAGCGGGATCAGGTGCGCATCGCTCACGCGCGCGAAGCTGGCGTCGTCGGCGAAGACGATCTTGCCCTCGCCGTGACGCGCGGGCACCTCGAGCGCCGCGCCGCTGCAGCCGCGGGTGAACGCGCAGGGGCTGTCGCGATCGAAGCCCAGCCGCACCCACGCGTCGCGGTAGCCCAGGCGATCGTTGTCGACGATCGAGACCTGCTGCGGCGCGAGCCCCTGCCCGCGGCTGCGACCCCACGCCGGCAACAGCCCCAGCTTGGTGATGGTCTGGAAGCCGTTGCAGATGCCGATGACGTGGCCGCCGTCGTCGACGAAGCGCGCGAGCGCGTCGCCGAAGCGGAAGCGCAGCCGGTTCGCGAGCACGCGCCCCGACGCGATGTGATCGCCGAACGAGAAGCCGCCGCAGAACGCCAGCACGTGCACGCCGGCCAGCGCCGCCGCGCCGGCTTCGATGAGCGCGCCGGTGTGGACGATCTCGCTTTGTGCCCCGAGCATGCGGAAGCCCGCCGCGGTCTCGGCCTCGCAGTTGAGGCCCCAGCCCGAGAGCACGCGCACGCGGACCTCGTGCGCGCCCTCGATGGGCCCGAGCTCGAACGACCACGCGCTGCGTGGCCGGCTGGGTGCGTCGGTGCGGGCCGCGTCCACGGCGGTCCTCAACCCGAGCTGCCCGAGCCCCCGCCGGAGTCGCTGCCCGAGCCGCCGTCGGTGTCGCCACCGCCCGCGGGGCAGGCGTAGAGGACCTCCGCGGGCAACATGTCGACGCCGGGCACGCGCTGGGCCGCGAAGGTCGAGCCCATGAGATCGAGCATCAGCGGCTGCGTGACCATGCCGGTCACGGTGCCGCAGAACACGTCCTCGTTCTGGATCGCGCCCTTGAGCGTGAGCGTGGCGACGATGTCGCCGCCGGTGATCGGGTTGGCCTTGCCGGTGACCATCAGCGGCTCGGACACGACGATCTCGAAGCCGCCGGACTCGTCCACCGGCGTGGCCGCGAGCGACAGCGGATCACCGATGGGCTGCCGCGGCGACGTGGTGCTGCCGACGTCGAGGCTCAGCGGCTGCAGGTCCATCGCCAGCGTGCCGCCGGTGCCCTCGGGCGTGAACGTGACGGTGGTGAAGAACTGCAGCGGGTGGGTCGGATCGATGACGGCCGACAGCGCGAACAGGAACGTGCCGTTGACGTCCGCCAGCGCGCCGCCCATGTCCATCTTGATGTTGGCCGCGTCCTCGCGCTCTTCCTTGGTCTGGTCGAGGAAGGCGTCGTACTTCTCCTGCGGCTCGGGGCTGGGGCAGCCGCTGGCGATCGCACACAGCGCGAGCGCACCCAGGGCCGGGAACGATCGCCGCGAGGCGATCGCGACACCGGCGAGACGACGGACGGAGGCGGGGACGTGGGCCTGCGGCATGACGGATCCGGGCCGCGGCGCTCGGCCGCGGCAACCCGGGGCGGATGATGCCCGAAACCCGGGCCCCCGGAAAGCCGCCGCCCGTTGTAGAGTCCGCCAGGCCGCCGCGCCCGCCGAGGGCGGTCGCGACTGCCCCCGCACGAGCTTGCCCGAGGACCAGAAGCGATGGCGCACGCGAGATCGATGAAGCCGACCCTGACGACTGCCGCGGCCGTGGGCCTGTTGGGCGTGATCGCATCGTGGAGCACCGACGCCCGCGCGTCGGGCATCTCGGCCGCGCGCTTCGGTGGCGAGCACGGTCACCCCACGACCGACAACCCCACCGCGCTCTACTACAACCCCGCCGGCATCGCGCTGTCCAAGGGCACGCACATCTTCGTCGACGGCACGATCGCGCTGCGCTTCGCCAGCTACACGCGACCGGGCACCGAGGTGAACAGCCCGCAGACCACCGATCTCGCGCCGGGCGCGAACGACGGCAAGGCCACGCTGTTCAACGCCGTCGCCGCGCCGTTCCTCGGCATCACCAGCGACTTCGGCACCGACTTCATCTACGGCGGCATCGCGGCGTACTTCCCGTTCGGCGGTTCGGCCGTGTGGGACAAGAACAAGACCTACCAGGGCAACCAGCAGTTTCCCGGTGCGGTCGACGGCGTGCAGCGCTGGTACTCGATCGACGGCACGATCCGCTCGATGTACATCACCGGCGGGCTGGGCTTCAACATCCGCAAGATCGGCCTGTCGCTGGGCGTGACCGGCAGCGTCATCCGCAGCAACGTCGAGACCATCCGTGCGCGCAATGCCGACGGCACCGACGACCTCGTCAACGGCATGCCGCCGAACACGATGCTCAAGGAAGGCCGCAGCTTCATCAACGTCAACGGCTGGCAGGGCGGCTTCGGCATCGGCGCCATCTACGACGTGCTCAAGCAGGGCAAGTACTTCATCGGTCTGTCGTACACCAGCCAGCCCAACGTCAGCGGCGGCATGACGCTCAAGGGCACGCTCGACAACGCGTTGGCGCTGGGCGAGCCCTCGCAGAGCAAGGTCGAGCTCACGCAGAGCATGCCCGACATCGTGCGCCTGGGCTTCCGCGCGCGGCCGACCGCGAAGTACGAGATCCGCGTCTTCGCCGACTACACGCGCTGGTCGGTGTTCGACAAGCAGTGCGTGATGGACCGCAGCTTCCCGGATCGCAACTGCAACTTCGCCAACACCGACAAGGCGCTGTCCGATCCGACCAACTTCGGCGGCGACGCGAACCCGGCGGTGGTGCAGCACCTGCCGCGCTTCTGGAAGGACGCCGGTGGCGTGCGCGTCGGCGGCAGCTACTGGTTCGTGCCTCAGGTGGAAGGCTACGTCGGCCTGGGCTATGACAGCACCGCGGTGCCGCTGCAGACGCTGGATCCCGCGCTGATGGACGCGCACAAGATGAGCGTGTCCGCGGGCGTGCGCTGGCAGGTGGTGAAGAACTTCGCGCTGGCGTTCACCGCCACCGAGCTGGCGTTCTTCCGCACCAGCACCAAGGGCAAGAGCGCGCTCAACCAGTTCCAGTCGCCCACGCGCCAGCCCAGCGGCAACGGCGTGTACCGGCAGTTCTTCCAGCTGTTCAACATCTACCTCGACATCTCGTTCGGCTACGGCGGGCGCAAGGACAAGAAGGCCAAGGGCAAGTCCAAGGTCGCCACGCCCACGGCGCCCAGCGGCGGCGTGAAGGTCGAAGGCGGCGCGCAGACCAAGCCCGCCGAGCCCGCGGCCGAGCCCCCGACCGAGGAGCAGCCCGCGGCCGAGCCGCCCGCGACCGAGCCCGCGGACGACGGCGGCGACGCTGCGCCCGCGGACGATCCGACCGCGGCCGGCGACGGCACGCCCTGACGCGCGCTCGCGGTTCGCGAGCAAGCCCCGTCCGCATCCGCGGACGGGCGCTCAGCGTGCGACGCCGCGGACGTGCGCGTCGAGCCAGTCGATCTCTTCGGCCAACAGGTGCAGCACGTTCTCCTGCGCCGCGTAGCCGTGGGCCTCGCGCGGCAGCACGACCAGCCGCGCGACACCGCCGTTGCCGCGGATGGCCTGGAACAGCCGCTGCGACTGCAACGGAAAGGTGCCGGGGTTGTCGTCGAGCTCGCCGTGGACCAACAGCAGCGGCTCGTCGATGCGATCGGCGTGCACCAGCGGTGAGACCGCGACGTAGGTCTGCGGCGCCTCCCACAGCGTGCGCCGCTCGCTCTGGTAGCCAAACGGCGTGAGCGTGCGGTTGTACGCGCCCGAGCGCGCGATGCCGGCCTTGAACAGCTGCGTGTGCGCGAGCAGGTTCGCGGTCATGAACGCGCCGTACGAGTGGCCGCCGATCGCGACGCGGTTGCGATCGATGCCGTGCGCCACCGCGGCATCGATCGCCGCCTCGGCCGACCACTGCAGCTGCGCGAGCAGGCTGTCGTTCATGGTCTCGGGATCGCCGACCACCGGCATCGACGCGTCGTCGAGCACGGCATACCCGGCGGCCAGCAGCGCCAGCGCCGAGCTGCCCGTCACCCGCAGGTAGCGGTTGGGCGCGGCGCGGACCTGGCCGGCGGTGTCCTTGTCGTTGTACTCGAGCGGATAGGCCCACACGAGCAAGGGCCAGCCCGACGCCGGCGCAGGCCCGGGCGGCGTCCACAGCGTGCCCGACAGCGCGACGCCGTCGCGGCGCTCGTACTTGAGCAGCGTGCGCGTGACCCCGCGCAGCTGCGCGCTGGGGTCGGGCCACTGCGTCAGCGCGCGCCGCTGCTCGCCCTCGCGCAGGTGCAGGTTGGGCGGCTCGCTGGGCGATTGCTCGCGCACCACCAGGCGTTGGCCCAGCGCGCCCGCGGCGAAACCGACGAACTCGATCGAGGCATCGGCCGGCGACTCGAGCAGGCGCGTGCGCGTGCCGTCGTCGAGCACCAGGCGATCGAGAAACGGCCGATCGCCGGCCTCGGTCGCGCCGTCGCCGGCGAGGAAGATCGCGCCCTGCTCCACCGCGATGGCCCGCTGGCCGCCGGGCAGCGTGCGCCGCACCGGCGTGCCGGGATCGCCATACGCGTCGTTGACCGAGCGATCGAAGAGCTTGCGCGCCGCAGCGCCCGCATCGATCGGCTGCAGCCACGTGGTCGACCAGCGGCGGTCGCGATCGTACTCGCTGACCAACACCGCGCGCCGATCCTCGAGCGGGTCGAGCCCGCGCGCGCGGTGCTGCAGTCGCGCGGCCTCGCGCGGGGCCTGGAACGGCGCCTCGGCGACCATGAGCCGGTCGCGATGCGGCGCGGCCTTGCGCGGATCGCCGCCGTCGAGCGCCTCGAACCACAGCAGCGTCGCGCCGGCGCTGGGCAACCACGTGCTCTGGCGTGGACCGGTGCGCACGCCCTCGATCGGGATGGCCTCCGCGGGCTCGTCGTCGGCGAGGGTCGCGACCACGGCACCGCTGCGATCGCGGACCTCGATCACGCGCGCGAAGCGTTCGAGCGGCACCGCGTAGGAGAACGGCCGCCGCACCCGCTCGACCAGCAGGTACTGCCCGTCGGGCGAGGCCTCGAACGACGTGACCATGCCGCGCTCGCCCAGCGGCGTGCGCGTGCCCGAGAGCTCCACGCGCTCGAGCTGCGCGGTGGCCCAGTGCGCGAAGCGGACCTCGTCGTCGGGGTTGCGCAGCAGGTCCTGCCAGGTGCGGTTGGGCGCGCGCTCGCCCTTGGCCTCCTCGATCGTCGGGCCGCTGGGGACCTCCGCGCGCGGCGGCGGTGGCCCGCCGCGATCGTCGGCGAGCACGATCAGCGTGTCGGAGCCGAGCCAGCGGTACGCCGGTGCGATCAGATCGACCACGTCGAGCAGGCGCCGCGGCGCACCGTCGTCGCGCGCGGCGACCCACAGGCTCACGCGATCGTCCTGTGCGTCGAGCCACGCGAGCATGCGGCCGTCGGGCGAGAAGCTCGGCGCGGTCAGGGTCGATCCGGGCGCGCCGGCGACGACGCGCTCGTTGCCGTCGAGATCGAGGATGCTCAGGCGATCGAAGCTCCGCAGGTGTCGCTCGGAGCCGCGCTGCTCGTCGATGCGCAGCCCCGCGAGGCCTGCGAACGGGCGCGCGACCTCGGCCAGCGGCGGCATCGCCTGCGCATGACCGAGCAGGATCGCGTCGCCGGTGGGCGAGACCCAGGCCTGCGGGCTCGGTGGCGCGAGCACGAGCGCACGCACGGCCTCGGCCGGGCTGCGAAAGCCCGACGGCTCCGGTGCCGCCACGCGCGGCGCAGCGACGGGCGTCGGCGTCGAAGCGACCGCCGCGGGCGCCGGCGGGCAATCCTGCGGCGGTGCACCGTCGCTGCGGGCAGCGCAGGCGAGCGCGAGACACAGTCCACCGATCCCGATCCGACGCCGCACCACCATGCGCGACCGAGCCTAGCAGGCATGCGCGCGCGCCGGGCAAGCTCGCCGCGCGCCGACGCGTGCGACAGCGCTGCGTGCCCGGGGCCGGCGTGACCGGCCACGCCGGTCCACGGGCCCTCGGCGTCGGGTCGCTTCGCGACCGCACGGCGTCGGCACGCGCGGGCGGTCTCTCAACCGCTGCCGTCGTGACCGGGCAAAGGTGGCACCTCCTGGACGCAGGCGTTGGGCTTGTAGGCGTAGCCGTACGCGTTGCAGAAGCCCTCGCCTGGCCGCGGGATGTCGCAGAACACGAAGTCGTCGGGCAACCCGCGGCCGCGGCAGTCGGAGTCCTGTTCGCACGAGGGCTGGCAATAGGTCACGTGGGCCTCGCAGACCCACTGGCAGCGGTCGAAGCGGTCGTCCGCGGCGACGCACTCCTCGTCGCTGTGGCAATCGCGAACCGGTTCGAGCGGGGGTGCGTCGTCTTCGGCACAGCCGAACGACGCGAGCAGACCGAGGGACAGACCGAATAGGGAGCGCAGCAGGTTCATGTCGCGACCTCGGGGACTGCATCCCCGCCCGCGCCCGGCGCCGTCACGAAAACCGTCCCAGGCCTGCGAACGCGATCAGTCGACGTAGGCCGCGGTCCAGCGCGCGCGCAGCTCCGACTCCGCCAGGCGGAGCACGGTCGCGCCGGCGATCGTCGCGCGCAGCTCGGCCGTGGCGTCGACGCTGCGTCCCAGCGCCACGAGCCCGTGCGGCCCCAGCTGCGTCTCGATTTCGGCGCGGTCGGCCGGCGCGGACGAGAACAAGACCCGACCGGTCGATTCCGAGAACAGCGCATCGACGGGATCGGCCGCGACGGCATCGAGCGCGATCTCGAGGGCCACGCCGCCGGCCAGCAGCGCGTGCCCCAGCGCCACCGCGAGGCCACCACGCGACAGCGCGGCCGCGCTGCGCACCCGCCCGGCCGCGACCAGCGCCGCAAACGCCCGGTAGCGCGGCCACAGTCGCGCGGGATCGGTCTGCGGCACCGCGCCGGCGTGGCCCTGGCCCCATCGCCGCAGCAGGCTCGAGCCGCCCAGCTCGCCGCGGGTCTCGCCCAGCAGCCACAGATCCGAGCCCGCGACCAGCACGGGATCGAGCGCAGTCGCGACGTCGTCGATCTGACCCATCACGCTGACCAGCAAGGTCGGCGGGATCGAGATCTTGGTGCCGCCGATGAAGGCGTCGTTCTTCATCGAGTCCTTGCCGCTGATGAGCGGCACGCCGTAGGCGACGCAGGCCTGGTACAGCCCCTCGCAGCACGCGACCAGCTGCGCGAGCTTGTGCGCGCCATCGGGCGTGCGATCGCTGCGCACGGGATCGGGCCAGCAGAAGTTGTCGAGCGCGGCGATGCGATCGATGCGCGCGCCGGCGCACAACACCTTGCGCACGCCCTCGTCGACGCACGCGCGCGCCATCGCGGCGGCGTCGTGGTCGGCGTAGAACGGATGCACGCCCTCGCCCAGCACCACGCCCTCGCGCCGGCCGTGGCGCACGCGCATGACGGTGGCGGACGCGGGCACGTCGCGCGCGACGCCGACCAGCGGCTTGATCACCGACAGGCCCTTGACCTCGTGATCGTAGTGGCGCACGAGCTCGGCGGTGCGGGCGTGCTCGGGCGTCTCGAACAGCGCCAGCAGCTCGGCCCCCAGCGCCCCGGGCTCGCGCAGCGCCGACAGCTGCGGCGGCTGCGGCGTGTGTGGCTCGAGCCGCGCCGGCAACGGCGGCAGCGGCACGCCGTCGTGCAAGAACGCCAGCGACAGATCCGCGACCTCGGTCTCGCCCCAGCGCACGACCAACCGCCCGCTGTCGGTGAAGCGGCCGAGCACGGTCGCGAGCACCTCGTAGCGCTGCGCCAGCGCCAGGAACGCGTCGAGCTGCGCCGGCGGCACCGCCACGGTCATGCGCTCCTGCGCCTCGGACACCAGCACCTCCCACGGCTGCAGCCCGGGGTACTTCAGCGGCGCGAGCGAGAGGTCGAGCTCCGCGCCACCGCTGCTGGTCGCCATCTCGCCGACCGACGACGACAACCCGCCGGCGCCGTTGTCGGTCATCGACGAGAACAAGCCGCGGTCGCGCGCGACCGTGAGCATGTCGAACATCATCTTCTGCGTGATCGGATCACCGATCTGCACCGCCTGCACCGGCGCGCTCTCGTCGAGCCGCACGCTGGAGAAGGTCGCGCCGTGGATGCCGTCCTTGCCGATGCGACCGCCGACCATCACGATCGCGTCGCCCGGCGCGGCGCACTTGTCGTGGGTCGGCCGGCCCGCGACGGTGACCGGCATGGCCGCGACGGTGCCGCAGAACACCAGCGGCTTGCCGACGTAGCGCGCGTCGAACAGCTCGAAGCCGCGGCTGTAGGGGATGCCGGACTGGTTGCCGCCGTCGATGACGCCGTGGTGCACGCCCTCGCGGATGCGCCGTGGGTGCATCAGCCCCGCGGGCAGCGGCGCCGCGTGATCGGGCGCGCCGAAGCAGTAGCCCCACACGTTGGTCAGCAGGTCCGCGCCCAGGCCGGTGCCGAAGCTGTCGCGGTTGACCCCGACGATGCCGGTCATCGCACCGCCGTAGGGATCGAGCGCCGACGGCGAGTTGTGGGTCTCGACCTTGTAGACCAGGTGATCGGCGTCGGTGAAGCGCACCACGCCGGCGTTGTCGTGGAACACCGAGACCAACCACGGCGACTGTGGCGGGTCGATGCCGTCGCGCACGCGCGCGGCCGCGACCGCCTCGGTCGCGCCGCGGATGTACTCGCGGAACAGCCCCCGCTGCACCCGGCGCGCGCCATCGGGGCCGTCGAGCTCGATCGGCGAGGCGAAGATCTTGTGCTTGCAGTGCTCGCTCCAGGTCTGCGCCAGACACTCGAGCTCGGCGTCGGTGGGGTCGCGTCCGCGATCGCGGAAGTGCGCCGCGATCGCGCGCATCTCCAGCAGCGACAGCGCGAGCATGCCTTGCTGCGAGATCCGCTGCAGCGTCTCGTCGTCGGCGTCGCGCAGCGCGACGTGTTCCACCCGCGGCGGATCCGTCGCGCCGGCGCGCGGAACCTCGAGCACGAGCGTGCGCGGCAGCGACTGACGCCGGGCGCGCTGGATCAACGGGTTGCACAGCAGTGTCTGCGCCGCCGAGGCGACCGACTCCGCCGCGGGGCCCCAGAACGCAAACAGCAGCGAGCTGTACGCCGCGCCGTGCAGCGGCCGCCCGAGGCAGTCCGCCGCCGCGCGATGCACCGTCGCGCCGACCGCATCGGTGACGCCCGGTCGCAGTCCGATCTCGAGCACGAGCGTGCCGGCCGGCCACGGGTCGGGCAGCATGCCGACGGCGCCGGTCTGCGCGACGGGATCGACGACCGCCGCGAGCACGCGCGCGGCCTCGTCGTCGTCGAGCCCGAGATCGAGGTGATACACGCGCCGGGTCGCGATCGCGCCGGCATCCACGGGCTGGCCCAGCCAACCCGACAATCGTGCGGCGGTCTGTGCCGCGAGCGCGTCGCGCCCATGGCCTCGCGCCTCGACCTCGAAACGATGGATCGTCGCGCCCACGGCAGCCCCGCTTTGCCGCCCTTGTCCCCGATGCGCGTCGTGGGTGTCAAGTCGCCCTCGCGCACCGGCCTCGCGC
>JAIBBS010000341.1 GCA_019694555.1 Nannocystaceae bacterium | reverse complement strand
GGCATCCCTGGCCTCGCGTACCACGAGGGCGTGGGCGTGTTCGGCTACAACGCCGCGATCGTGGCGCTGGGCATCCCGCTGACGTTCTGGCTCATCGGTCGGCCGGCGTGGCACGAGGCCCATCGCCTGCGCGCGATCACGCCGGCGGAGCTGTTCGCGGTGAAGCTGCGCAGTCCCGCGCTGGGCATGGTGCTGTTCGCCGCGTTCACGATCTACACGCTGCCGTACGTGGTCACCTCGGTGATCGGCGTCGCGATCGCGACCGAGACCTTCACCGCGGGCGCCATCGACGGGCAGCTCGCGGCCGCGACGTTGCTGGTCGCGACGGTGCTGTACACCGCCGCCGGGGGCATGCGCGCGACCATGTGGACCAACGTCTTCCAGGGCGCGGTGTTCATGGTCTTCATCGTCGCGGCGTTCGTCGCCATCGCCCACGGCCTGGGCGGGGCCCGGGCCGCGACCGCGGCGGTGGCCGAGCACGCGCCACAGCTGCTGGTCGTGGGCGATCGCCCGCGCTTCGCCCCCGCGGCGTGGGGGTCGTGGGCGCTGGCGATCTCGCTGACCGTGATCGCCTTCCCGCACATGCTGGTGCGGGTGTTCGCCGCGCGCGATCCTGCGGCGCTGCGCAACACCTGTCGGCTGTATCCGCCGGCGCTGCTGCTGCTGTGGTTGCCGGCGGTGATGATCGGGGTCTGGGGCGCCGCCGCGATGCCGGGGCTGGATGGCCGCGCCTCGGATCGCATCTTCCCGCTGATGGTCGCGGCCCACATGGCGCCGTGGCTGCAGGGCGTGGGCCTGGCAGCGATCCTCGCCGCGGTGATGTCGACCCTCGACGCGCAGTTCCTGACGCTGTCGTCGATGCTCGGTCGCGACGTGCTGCGGCGCGTGCGACCGCAGCTGGGCGAGCGCGCCGAGGTCCGCTTCGGTCAGGGTTTCTCGGTCGTGCTGGCGATCGTGACCTACGCGATCGTGGTGCGCTCGCCCGAGTCCATCTTCGCGCTCGGCAGCTTCTCGTTCTCGGGCTACGTGATGCTGGTGCCGACGCTGTACCTGGGCCTGCGTTGGCGCGCGTTCACGGCCACCGCCGCGATCGCGTCGATCGTCGCCGGCAACCTCGTGCTGCTGCTGGCCACGCTGGCGCAGACGCCACCTGGCGGGCTGCTGCCGGTGGCGTGGGGACTGGCCGCGGCGATCGCGGTCGCGGTGGTGGTGCCGCGGCTGCGGCCGCGTCAGCAGCCCTCGTCGGACAGCGTCGACTGATCGAGCGCGCGCACGAAGCCGTGCAGATCGAGCGTCTCTTGCAGCTGCATCGCGGCCTCGTCGGCGTGCTCGCGATCGAGGAATGCGCCCACGACCACCTCGTAGCGCGCGCCGGTCTCGTCCCACGACTGCACCACGTGGGCGTAGCCGTGGGTCGAGGGGAACCCGCCGGCGTTGAAGAAGCCCTCGAGGCCGAGCTCGGCCGCGTCGATGCGCTCGACCAGTGCCGCCGCTGCGGTGGCGTCGCGGGTCGCGGCGACCTGCACCGTCAGCGGCGTGCGCCCGCTGCGGCGCGCGGCGGCGATGGCCTTGCCGCCGGGCGCGAAGTGATCGGCGGCGAGCTCGAACAGCGTGAACGCGCGTCCGTCGTCCCACGTGATCGGCAGCTCGACGCAGTCGACGTGGCCGTCGCCGCAGACCTCGATCACGCCGAAGCTGACGACCAGCTGCTTGCCCTCGGGCACCAGCGCGTCGATGCGGCCGACCCAGCGGGCCCAGTGCCGCGCGGCCTCGGGGCTCCACGTCGCGTCGGTCTCCATCGCGATGCTGGTGCGGGCGCCGTCGATCACGACGCCGTCGAAGCAGGCGTGCGCGGGGCGGGCGAGGGTCAGGGCGAGCGGGGCGATGCACAGCGAGAGCAGGGCGGTCTGGCGGCGGTTCACGGTCACGCCCCGGACATGAGCAACCGCCGTGCGCAGCCGCGAAACCCCAGCGTTTGCGCCGCGATCGCCCGCTGGGGCGCGGTCACGGGCCCAGGCACGGCGGCGGCGCTCGCGATTGGCGGTCGCAGCGGTTGCTGCAAGCCGTAGCATTGCCGCATCCGCGTCGCCGGTTCGCCCGGCGCGCGGCGCCCGAGGCCGCCCGTGTTCGATCCCTGGCCCGACGATCCCGATCCTCGCATGCAGGCCGCCGTGGCCGCGTTCGCGCGGCACCACGACGACGACCCGCGTCGCATCGTGCGCGGCGGCGAGACCGTGACGGTGTCGCACGACTACCACGCGCGGCTGTGTCGCTGGGTCCGCGCGCTGGCGCCCGACGCGAGCGAGGCCGTGCGCCTGGCCGCGCTCGCGCAGCACGTCCGTCGCTTCGAGCGCCCACGCGGCGACTACCCCAGCGGCGCCGAGGGCTACAAGCGCTGGCGTGCCGACGCGGCGCGCGTCCAGGCCGACATCGCCGAGTCCACCTTGCACGCCTGCGGGTATCCGCCGCAGACCACCGCACGCGTGCGACAGATCCTGCTCAAGCAGCGCCTGCGTCACGATCCCGAGGCCGCGCTGCTCGAGGACGCGGTGTGCCTGCGCTTCCTCGAGGACGAGCTGGCCGACTTCGCCCGCGGCCGCGAGCCCACGGCAGTGCTCGCGATCCTGACCAAGACGTGGGCCAAGATGACCCCTGCCGGTCACGCTGCCGCGCGGCAGCTGCTGCGCGGCATGGACCCCGCCGTGCTGCCGCACTCGCCCGAGCTGCTGGCGCTGGTGGGCCTGACGCCACCGGCGTAGTATCGTGACCGACGATGGCCAAGCTGCTCGACTACAACGCCACCCTCGTCGCGCGCGAGGACCTCGAGCCCACGCTCTCGATCTTCCGCCTGCGGCCCGACGTCATCGAGCACAAGACCGAGGGGCCGTGGTTCGTGCCCGGCCAGTACGTGACCATCGGCATCAATCGCGAGGTCAAGGAGGGCGAGGACGATCCGCGGCCGCACTCGGTGCGCCGCCCGATGTCGATCGCCTCGCCGCCCGAGGACCGCGACGAGCTCGAGTTCTACATCCGCAAGGTCGGCGAGCCCGAGTCGGACCTGCCGCTCACGCACCAGATGTGGCCGATCAAGGTCGGCGATCGCATGTACTGCCGCGCGGTGCCGACCGGTCACTTCACCGTCGAAGGCACCGTCGGGCTCGAGGACACGCGGCTCAAGCTGTGCATCGCGGCCGGCACCGGCCTGGCGCCGTTCGTCAGCATCGCGCGCAGCCGCGTGCGCCGTGATCCCAAGGCCCGGCTCGACGACCTCGCGATCGTCCACGGGGCCAGCTACCCCACGGGCCTGGGCTACCGCGCCGAGCTCGAGCGCTACGCGGCCGAGAACGGCCTGCGCTACGTGCCGGCGGTGAGCCGCCCGGGCGAGGGTTGGCGCGGCTGGCGAGGCCGCGCGGAGTCGATCTGCGAGGTCGCGCGGCGGGCCGAGGCCGAGGATGCGCTGGGCCTGCGGACCGGCGAGCTGCGCCCCGACAAGGTCGCCGTGCTCATCTGCGGTCTCAACGGCACCATCGCCAACACCATCACCGGGCTGCTCGATCGCGGCTTCATCCCGGACAACCGCAAGCTGCGGCGCGGGCTCGAGATCGAGGACGACCGCCCCGCGACGGTGTTCTGGGAGCAGTACGACAACACGCCGGTGATCGACCTCAAGGACGCCGCGCTCGTGGCCGAGCTGCGGCGCACGCTGCACGCTGCGCTGGCGCGCTGAGCTCGGGCCCGACGATGGTGTCCGTCCGTGTCGCGCTGATCTCCGAGGTCTTCACCGGCGACGACGCGGCCGCGCGCCTGCACGCGCGGCTGCGCGAGGCCAGCGATCGCGGCGCTGCGTTGGCGGTGCTGCCGGAGCTGCCGCTGCAGCCGTGGCGTCCGTGCTCGCGCGAGCGACTCGACGCCGACGCCGAGCCGCGCGGCGGTGCGCGCGAGCAGCTCGCGGCCGCGGCCGCGCGCCAGGCCGGGCTCGCGCTGGTCGCCGGCGGCATCGTCGCGTTGCCCGACGGTCGTCGCCACAACGTCGCGTGGGTCCACGATCACCAAGGCACGGCGCTGGGCCGCTACGCCAAGACCCACGTGCCGCAGGAGCCCGGCTTCTGGGAGCGCGATCACTACGACGACGGCGACGCGGCGCCCGAGCCCATCGCGGTCGCAGGGCTGCTGCTCGCGCTGCAGATCTGTTCCGACATCCAGCGTCCGGCGCTGAGCCAGGCGCTCGCGGCCGCGGGCTGCCACGCGATCGTGCACCCGCGTGCGACCGAGCCCGAGACGTGGCCCAGCTGGCGTCTGACGCTGCAGGCCACCGCGCTGGCGGCCGGCGTCTGGGTGCTCTCGGTCAACCGGCCCGCGCCCGAGGGTGGCACGCCGCTGGGCGGGCCCAGCTGCGTCGTCGCGCCCGACGGCACCGTGGTGCTCGAGAGCAACGAGACGATCGCGCTCGCGAGCATCGACGACGCCGCGGTCGTGCGCGCGCAGACGCAGTATCCCGGCTACCTGCCGCTGCGCAGCGATCTGTACGCGGCCGCGTGGTCGCGGGTTCCGCCGCGCGGCTCGCTGGCGTGAGCGCGGCTCAGCCCGCGGGCGCGTCGGCGGCCGCGTCGCTGGCGGCCGCGCCGCTCGCGGGCGCCTCACCGCCTTCGGCCGACGGTGCCGG
>JAIBBS010000130.1 GCA_019694555.1 Nannocystaceae bacterium | reverse complement strand
TCGACCGCCACAACTTCCAGACCCTCGCACCCGGCACCGCGCTGGGTTGGCTGCAGGGGCCGTGGCCGCTGCTCGCGATCGACGAGCACGGCCGCGAGCGCGCGCACGAGCTGCTGCTCGACGACGGCGGCGTGCTGCGCACGCGGACCACGATCGTGCCGATGATGGCCACCACCGACGTGGCGGCGGCGCGGGGCGACTGCTTGTTCTACGCGGCCTCGCGGCAGCAGTGATCGCCGACGGACGGGCGCGTGCGCGGCCGGACGGGCCGCCGTCGTCGCAGCGCGAGCCCCAGCAACAGCACCCACGTCGGCGAGCGCCGGGGCCCGAGCGCGCACGCGCAGCCCGATGCGGCATCGTCCGGTGCCCCCGCGGCGGCGCCGGTCGTGTCGCCGTCGTCGCCCGAGCGCGTGGTGCCCTCGTCGCCCGCTGGCTCGGCGCTCGAGGTCATCGGTGCGCCGGTGCTGGTGGTCCGTCGTCGGCCGACGCGTCGCCGTCGTCGGTCGACGTGCCGCTGCCGCCCGAGCTCGCGCCGCCGTCGCCCGAGGTCCCGCTCACGGCTGCGCACGGCGGCAGGTCCGTGCCGGTGAGGCTCACGTCGGCACAGCTGTAGTAGCCACCGTTGCCGGACGCGGTCCACTGCAGCAGCTGGATCGTGCAGGCGTCGCAGGTGCACGCAGGCAGTACGACCGACAGCGTGTGCTCGCCGGCCTCGCCGAGATCGGGTGTCGTCGCGAGCACGGCGTCGTCGAAGCCGAGGTCGTCGGCGGCCGCGAACGCGATGCGGAACGCGTTGTCGTGGCCGACGTCCTCGACCCAGCGCACGTCGATGGTGCCGCCGGCCGGCAGCGCGGTGATCGTACCCCCGGGCGCGACCCCGCCGCACGGCCCCCGCGTGAGTCCGGTGTTGTCGCTGCGCGGCGGCGGGTCGACCAGACGCGCATGCGCGTGCGCGAGGGCGGGAAGCAACGCGGCCGCGATCGCGGCGAGGGGGGAGAAGCGGCGCATGGCGGGGCGTATCCCGGGTGGCCGCGAACGGTTACGGCGCCCGCCGCGGGTCGGCGAAGGCGACGATACACCCGCGGCGTCGCGCGGCGCCGAGGGCATACTCGCGACATGGCCGGTCACCCACGCACGCCGCACACGATCGATTCCGAAGCTGCACTGCGCGCGCTGATCGGCACCCCGACCGACATCGTCTGCGCGAAGCTCAGCGACCGCCTCAACCCGCTCACGCGCCCGCTGATCGAGCGCTCGCCGTGGCTGTGCCTGGCGACCTGCGACGCGGCCGGCAATCTCGACGTCAGCCCGCGGGGCGACCCGGCCGGCTTCGTGCGGATCCTCGACGATGTCACGCTGCTGCTGCCCGAGCGGCCCGGCAACCGCATCGCCGACAGCCTGCGCAACATCGTGGCGAACCCGCGCGTGGGCCTTCTGTTCGTGATCCCCGGCGTCGGCGACAGCTTCCGCGTCAACGGCCGCGCGACGCTCGTCACCGATCGCGCGTTGCTCGAGCCGTGCGCGGTCGAAGGCAAGGTGCCGGCGCTGGGCATCCTGGTCGACATCGAAGCCGCGTTCACGCAGTGCTCGAAGGCTGCGATCCGCGCGTCGCTGTGGGATCCGACGCGCTTCATCGACCGCGCGAGCCTGCCCAGCAGCGGCGAGATCCTGAAGCTGCTGCAGGCCCGGGACGACTTCGACGCCGCGACGTACGACCAGGAGCGCGCGGCTCGGTATGCGCGGCGCGAGGGCTTCTACTGACGCAGTGCGAGCGCGCGGCGAGAGCGGACCCGCCCGAAAACGCGAAGAGCCCCGCAGGGCGGGGCTCTTTCGTCGTGGGCGCGGTAGGGTTCGAACCTACGGCTTCCACCGTGTGAAGGTGGCACTCTACCGCTGAGTTACGCGCCCGATGGGTCCCTGGCGGGGCGGTGGCCCGGCCGGGGTGCAGATGTCTAGCCGCTTCGGGTCCGGGTTGCAAGAGGGCCGCGGGCGGCGTGGCAGCGGGGGCGGCCGGGCCCGGCGCGCGGCGGCTTCCCGCGGCGGTGCGGCTGAGGCACGATCGCGGCCGAAACCATGACGACGCGCAGCGTGATCCACACCGACAAGGCGCCCGCGGCGATCGGGCCCTACAGCCAGGGCGTCGTCGTCGAGGGCGGCCGCACGCTCTACACCTCGGGGCAGATCGCGCTCGACCCCGCCACCGGCGAGATCGTCGGGCCCGGCGACGTCAAGGCGCAGACGATCCGCGTGCTCGACAACCTCGCGGCGATCCTCGACGCCGCCGGCATGCGCTTCGCCGACGTCGTGCGCTGCGGCATCTTCCTCGCCGACCTCCGCGACTTCGCGGTGGTCAACGAGCTGTACGGCGCGCGCTTCGTCGACAACCCGCCCGCACGCGCGACCGTGCAGGTCGCGGGCCTGCCCAAGGGCGCGCTGGTCGAGATCGACGCCATCGCGGTCGCGGGGCCGCGCTGAGGCCACGATCGTGAGCCACGCGGACGGCGGCAGTGCGCGCACGCGGCCGCCACCGCCGGGCCGCTGGCTGGCGTTCGCGATCCTGCTGGGCGTGCTCGTCGGCGTGCCGTGGTGGCTCGGCCGTCAGCTCGGCGAACCGACAGCCCAGCCCGATGCAGCGGCCACCGACGACGACGCCGCGATCACGCCGCAGGGCGCGTCGCAGCCGGTCGCGCGGATCCGCGGCGTCGTGCTGCTCGAGGTGCCGCGTGCCTCCGAGCCGGCCGACGTCGTGGACGACACCGACGGCGACGACGCGGCCCCGCCCACGCCACCGCCGGTCGACACCGCGCCACCGCCACCGCAGCAGTGTCGCATCACCGCGTGGCAGCAGGGCCGCGAGGTCGCGACGCCTGCCGCGTGCAGCCAGGGCGGCGCGTTCGAGCTGTGGCTGTTGCCCGGGGTCGCCGGGCGCGTCGCGGTCGAGCTGCAGGTCGCCGATCGCCTGCGCGCGGTGGTCGAGACCGAGCTGCCGCCGGGTGCGATCGGGCGTCTGCCCACGGTCGCGCTCGGCATCGGCGAGCGGCTCGGCGGCACGCTGGTCGATGGTCGCGGAAATCCTGTCGCGGGCGCGGTCGTGACCGCGCGGCCCAACCCCGATCTCGACGAGCCCGAGCCCTGGCGCGCCACCACCGACGGCGCGGGTCGCTTCCTGTTCGACACGCTGCCGCCGGGACCCGTCACGCTGCGCGCCGAGCCGCCGGGCCACGCGCCCAGCGTGCTCGAGGCGCTGGCGCCCGAGGCCGACGTGCAGCTGGTGGTCGATGCGCTGTTCGATCTGCGCGGGCGCGTGGTCGGACCCACCGAGGCGCTGGCGCGCGCGCGCGTGCGGCTCGAGGGCTCGGGCGTGTGGCCGGCGCGCGAGGTCGCGTGCGATGCCACCGGGGCGTTCGTGGTGCCGGGCATCGTCGACGGCGTGTACGCGCTGCAGGCGATCGCGCCCGCGGCCAGCCCGGGTGCGCCCGAGTACGCGTCGATCGTGCTCGAGAGCGTCGATCCCAGCGCCGAGCTGACGCTGGTGCTCGCGCACGGCTACCGCATCCCGGTGCGCGTGCTCGACGAGGACGGCAACGCGGTGGTCGACGCGCGCGTCACCGTCGGCAACGCGCACCTGGGCCTGCTGCAGCTGCACGAGCGCACCGACGCCGCCGGCAGCGTGTTCGTGGGCCCGGTGCCCAGCGGCAGCTACGTCGTGCGCGCCGACGCCGACGGCTACCTGCCGTCGGAGCCCGCCGCGGTCGACGTCGCCGAGGCCGCGGCCGAGGAGGTCGTGCTGCGCGTGGCCAGGCCCGGCAGCATCACCGGCATCGTCGTCGACGCCGACGACCGCGCGGTCGCGGGCGCGTGGATCGAGGTCGAGAGCGACGCGCCGTACTCCGTGGGCGAGCAGGACACGCGCCGCGAGCTGTTCGATCGCGCGATCGCAGCCGCGGGCTCGCTGGGCGTCACCGCCGGCGCCGTACCCGAGATCCCGATGTCGACCTGGCACGAGGACGACTCCGCGCCCGAGCCCAGCGCGGCGCTGGTCAGCGACGCCGACGGTCGCTTCGCACTCGAGGGGCTGGTGCCCGGGCTGTACACCCTGCGCGCGCGTCACGGTCGCTACGCCGCCAGCGACACCGTGGTCGTGCGCGTGTTCGCGGGCCACGAGCAATCCGGTGTGCGCCTGGTGCTGCGCGAGGGCGAGCCGCTCACCGGTCGCGTGCTCGACGGCAACCGCAGACCGCTGGCGGATGCCACGGTCGAGCTCGACGACGGCAGTCGCTACGGCACCAACTGGCGCGGCGAGTTCGACGCGGGCCTGCGCAGCGGCGCGGTCGAGCTGGTCGCGCGCGCACCCGGGCTGGTCGCGACCACCCGGCGCGTGGTGGTCGCGGCCGCGACCGACGTCGAGCTGGTGCTGCAGCCCGCCGACGCGATCGTGCGCGGGCACGTGCTCGACGACAACCTGCGGCCGCTGGCCTCGGCGCAGGTGAGCCTGGGCCCCGAGTCGCCGCTGCAGCCCACCGAGGTGACGTGGACCGATGCGCGCGGGCAGTTCCGCTTCGATGCGGTCGCGGCCGGAACGGTGACGCTGCAGATCGAGCACCCGCGGCACGCCAGCGCCACGGTGTCCGCGCTCGCGGCGGAGCCCGGCGCCGCCGAGGAGCTCGAGATCGTGCTGCGCCGCGGTTGGAGCCTGCGCGTCGACGTGCGCGACGCCGCGACCGGCTTCGCGATCCCGGGCGCGAGCGTGATCGCCGGTGATCGCCGCGATCGCACCGATCGCGGCGGCATCGTCGTGTTCGAGGCGCTGGCCGACGACAGCGTGGTGGTCACCGTCGAGGCCCAGGACTACTCTGGGCGCTCGCGCACCGCCGCGCGCGACCAGGACCACGATCGCGTCGAGCTCGTCGTCGAGCTCGCGCAGGGCGGCACCGTCAGCGGTGTCGTGACCGACTGGGCCGGCGATCCGGTCGCGTCGGCGCAGGTGGTCGTCGAGGTCGACGGCGAGGCGGTGGCCGAGCTGCGCACCGACGCGCGCGGCCGCTTCCGGGCCGCCGGCATCCCCGAGGGGCCCATCGTCCTGCGCGCAGCACCGCCGTCGGATCGCGAGCAGGACTTGGCGCCCGTGGCGCAGAGCTCGGACGTGCTGCGCGGGCGCACGACCTCGGGCATCGACCTCCGCTTCGATCGGCGCTGACCCACCGCGTCGCTCGGCAAAACCAGCTACCATCGGCGCGCCATGGCGAACCCCCGCTCGTCCGAGTCGTCCCCCTGTGCACCGACGCCGCGCCCGCTGGCGCTGCCGCTGCTCGCGGCGCTGCTCACCGCTGCCGTGGGCTGCGACAGCAAGCCGCCGGCGAACGCGCCGCCCGGTGGCACCGCGACCCCGGCCAAGACCGGCGACAAGGCCGGCGGCGGCGACAAGACCGCCCAGCCCGCGAGCGGCGGCGGCGACAAGGTGAAGGTCGTCGACGGCGGCGGCGACGACCGCTACGCGCTGTCGTTCGACACGCCCGAGGCCAAGGCCGGTCAGCCCGCCAGCGTCACCGTGCGCGTGGTGCCCAAGGCACCGTGGCACATGAACCTGGACTTCCCGACCTCGCTCAAGCTCGAGCCGCCCAGCGGCGTCACGCTGGCCTCGGCCGAGCTCAAGAAGGGCGACGCCAAGCTCGACGAGAGCGCGTGCTCCTTCGACGTGAAGTTCACCGCCGACAAGCCCGGCGAGCAGACCTTCAGCGGCAAGTTCAAGTTCGCGGTGTGCCAGGACGAGGCCTGCTCGCCGGTGACCGAGGACGTCGAGTTCAAGGTGGCGGTCAAGTAACGTGGAGTCGCAGCCCGTCTTCGACGTCAGCCAGGAGGCCCGCGCACGCATCGGCGCGATGGCCGACGCGGTCACCACCGAGTTCCAGGCCACGCGCCGGATCCTCTCGTTCGACGAGTGGTTCGAGCTGCTGTGCAAGGACCCCACGGTCCACGCGCGCTCGGCCGCACAGTTCGTGCTCGACGCCTTCGGCCACTTCGGCCGTCGCGACGTCCGCACGCCCTCGGGCCAGATCTCGCGCCACCGCCTGTTCGATTGCGAGTTCGACGGCTGGCACCGCCTGGTCGGCCAGGAAGAGGCACAAAACGAGCTCTACGACGTGCTGTCGGGCTTCGTGCGGCTGGGCCGCGTGAACAAGACCCTGATCCTGCACGGGCCCAACGGCAGCGCCAAGAGCACCATGCTCGAGTCGCTGCAGCGCGCGCTCGAGGTCTACTGCCGCACCGATCGCGGCGCGCTGTACCGCTTCGCATGGGTCTTCCCCAACCGCCGACAGCAGGGCGGCGGCATCGGCTTCGGCCAGGCCGCGGCGCTGCGCGACGCGCTGGGCGAGGAGACCTTCGCGCGGCTGTCGAGCAACGAGCTCGAGGCGCGCCTGGTCGACGAGACCAAGGACCACCCGATCTACCTGATCCCGCTGCAGGCGCGCCGGCGCCTGCTCGAGGACATCTGCGCGGCGCACCCCGACTTCGTGATCAGCGACGCGATCCTCTACGGCGAGCTGTCGCACCGCAACCGCAAGATCTACGACGCGCTGCTGACCGCCAACCAAGGCGACCTGCGCAAGGTGCTGATGCACGTGCAGGTCGAGCGCTTCTTCGTGAGCCGGCAGTACCGCTCGGGCCTGGTCACGGTCGAGCCCAAGCAGACCGTCGACGCGCGCAGCTACCCGGTCACCGGCGACGCCGCGTTCGGCCACCTGCCGCCCTCGGTCGGCGGCCAGGCGCTGTACGCGGTGCAGGGCGATCTGGTCGACGCCAACCGCGGCGTGATCAACTTCAGCGACCTGCTCAAGCGGCCCTACGAGCACTACAAGTACCTGCTGACCGCGACCGAGACCGGCAGGGTCGCGCTCGATCACGTCGTGCTCGGCCTCGACATGGTGCTGTGCGGCAGCGCCAACGATCTCGATCTGCTCGAGTTCCGCGCGCTGCGCTCGGGCGAGTACCAGAGCTTCCGCGCGCGGCTCGAGCTCATCCGCGTGCCGTTCCTGCTCGACTTCCGCGTCGAGCGGAAGATCTACCAGGAGCAGGTCGGCGACATCCTGCGCGGCGTCCACGTCGCGCCGCACGTGACCAAGATCCTCGCGCTGTGGGGCGTGATGACGCGGCTGCGGCGGCCCAAGGTCGACAACTACTCGGCCAAGATCCGCCGCGTGCTCGAGCGGCTCACGCCGATCGAGAAGGCGGATCTGTACGCCTACGGTCGCGTGCCGCGGGGGCTGTCGTCCGAGGAGGCCCGCGAGCTGCTCGCGGCGGTGCCGACGATGCACCAGGAAAAGTTCGCGCCCGCGTTCGTGCGTGCCGAGGGCAGCGATCACTACCTGGGCGACTACGAGGGCAGCTTCGGCGCCAGCGTCCGCGATCTCAAGGCCGTGCTGCTGGCCGCCGCCAGCGATCCCGGTGCGACCTGCGTGACCATGGGCCGCGTGATCAAGGAGCTGCGCACGTTCCTGGGCGACTCCAACAACCACCGCTGGATGTCGCTCAACCAAGACGGCGCCGGCTTCCACCTGCTCGACGGCGACGAGCGCAGCATCACCGGCGCGTGCTGGTCGCGCTGGCTCGAGCTGTCCGACTGGGAGGTGCGCGAGGCCCTGGGCATGGTCGACGAGGCGCGCTACCTCGAGCTGTTCCGCAAGTACGTGGTCCACGTCTCGCACGCGCTCAAGAAGGAGCGGCTGTTCGATCCGGTGACCGGCGAGCTGACCGACCCCGATCAGAACTTCATGCGCCAGCTCGAGAAGACCATGGCGCCGGATGCCGGGCCCAACTTCCGCGCGGACGTGCTCTCGCGCATCGGCGCGTGGGCGCTGAGCCATCCCAACGAGGACCCGGCGTACCAGGAGATCTTCCCCGACTACTTCGCGCTGCTGCGCGAGGACTACTACAAGAAGCAGAAGGACGCGGTGCGCAAGAGCGTGCAGCGCATGCTCGAGCTGCTCGCGGACAAGGGCGAACCGGCGATGCCGGAGGCCGAGCGCGTGTCGCTGACGCCGGTCGAGGAGCAGAACTCGCGCCACGCGCTCGAGGTGCTGCTGGGTGAGCACGACCAGGGCGCGCGTCGCGAGCGGCACACCCGCGAGACGTTGCGCGAGACCTTGGTGCACCTCATCAAGGCCCGCTACTGATCGCGCGCGACGTCGGCGGCGGCGAGCACCTGCTCGACCTCCCACCGCGTCGCGCGCTCGTGCGACAGCTCGTAGGGCAGGGCGTAGTACAGGAAGGTCTCGCCCACAGCGAGCGCCGCGACGCCGCCACCGGGCTGCGCGCGATAGGCCCGCGATCGCGCGCGCAGGGCCCCGGCCAGCAGCACGTCGCCCCAGCCGCGGCGACCCTCGATCACCTGCCACAGCATCGAGCCCGCGACCTGGTTCTTGCCGTCCCACTCGTCGCAACCGCCCGCGCGCACGGTGGCGCCGCTGCCGTCCACCGTGAACGTCACCGCGTCGGCACCGCTGGGCCACACGACCTCGACCACCAGCTGCAGCGCGCGATGGCTGCGCCAGCTCGGCCACGCGGCGGCGAGCGCATCGGCGAGCTGTTCGTGCAGCCAGCGCGACACCGTCGCGCGCATGGTGCTGGCGTCGGCGCCGGGCAGCTGGGGGTCGCGCAGCGGCGGCACCGAGAACGGATCGAAGCGGCGCGGATCGTCGCGCGAGCGCAGCTGGACCAGGACCGCGTCGTGCGTGACCGCCTCCACGCCGCCGCGGCCGACGGCGATGCGGCTGCCGACCGCGCCGGGCAGGATCGTCGCGCCCGGACAGGCGATCGAGAGATCGTCGCGCGCGCGCGCCTCGGACAACGGGAACACCACGCGGTCGAGCCACCCGTAGGGCTCGCGGTGGGATCCACCGGCCGCGGCGGGGAGGATTGCCCGGGCATCGATCGCAGCGATGTCCCGCAACACACGTTCGTAGCCGCGGTAGGGGAACGCGGTCGACTCGCCGAGCTGGGCCGCGATCTCGAGCATGGGTTGCCAGCGCACGCATGCGAGCCCGACGGTGTCGCAACCCAGCGCGCGCAGGGCCTCGTCGCGCACGTGCACCACGTCCTGCGGGCCGCGCAGCACCGTGTCGACCAGGTTCCACCCCGTCGTGCCGCCGGTGCCGACCATGACGCCCCACTCGTCGGGTGCGACCGACGGGGTCGTGACCAAGGCGACGTCGTCGAACGCGAGCAGGGTGCCCGGCGCGACCTCGCGCACGTCGTGGAAGCCCAGGGCGCGCGCGGCCCAGGCGACCAGGGGATCGGGCGTGATCACCACGCTGTCCGCATCTGCGCGGGCGAGCGCGTGCAGGCTCGGCACATCGAAGTGGTCCCCGTGGCGGTGGGACACCAGCACGAGATCGGGTCGTAACCGTCCGGTCACAATCTCGCGCCGGGGCACGAGCTCGAACACGTCCGCGTGGTGCGTGGCACCCAACAGGGGGTCGCACAGCAGCCGCAGCGGCCCGGCCTCGACGAGCCACATCGCATGACCGAGGTAGGTCCAGTGTTGCATCGCGTGCTCGGCCGTCGCGGCAACGTGCCGCATGTCCGGACGCGAGTGTATGCCGCGCTGCGCGCGAGCGCGAACGAAGCGCGCGTTGCCGGCCGTGCGCCGCGGGGATACTCTCGTGGTCGTTGGATCGTCCCCGCCGATACGCGCTGGCCGTCGAGCTCACCAGCCACTGCAACCAGCGGTGTAGCTACTGCTACAACGCCTGGCGCGAGGACAACGGCCGCCAGGTGGGCGCACTGGGCAGCGACGAGCTGTGCGGCCTGCTCGACCGCGCGCTGCGCGAGGTCGAGTTCGATCACGTCACGTTGACCGGCGGCGAGCCGTTCGTGCGGCCCGACATCTGGCGGGTGCTCGATCTGTGCCGCGATCACGGCGTCGGCGTGCAGATGATCAGCAACGGCGGACTCGTGACCGAGGCCATCGCCGCGCGCCTGGCCCCGTACCGCATCCGCTGCATCCAGATCACGCTCGACGGGCCCGACGCCGCGATGCACCACGAGCACGTCGGCGGCGACGACCACTGGGACGCCACCCTCGCGGGCATCCGTGCGCTGGTCGCCCACGGCGTGTGCGTGGTCGGCTGCATCGTCGTCACCCGCCGCAACGCCGCGCACGTGGGCGAGATCCTCGATCTGTTCCGCTCGCTGGGTGTGACCATCGTGGCGCTGTCACGCTTCTCGCCTGCGGGCTACGCCGGTCAGTTCGCGCCGACGCTGTTGCCGTCGCGTCGTGACCTCGTGGTCGCGCTCGATCAGGCCGAGCTGCGCGGTGCGGAGTACGGCATGGAGCTGCAGGTGACGATGCCGGTGCCGCCGTGCGTCATCGAGCACGCCGACTACCCGCACGTGCGCTTCGGGGCGTGCCCGATCGGCACCGAGATGCAGGAGTTCGCGCTGGGCCCACGAGGCGAGCTGCGCTCGTGCACGCTGCACGAGGCCCCGCTGGGCGACGCGCGGCAGCAGTCGATGGCGCAGCTGGTCAGCGTGCCGGAGCTCGCGGCGTACCGCGACGTGACGCCCGAGTTCTGCGCGCCGTGCCTGCACCGTCGCTCGTGCCTGGGCGGCTGCGGTGCCGCGGCAGCGACGATGCTCGGCGATCCGCGGGGGCTCGATCCGTTCGTGGCGCAGCACGTCGACGACGCCTTCGCGGCCCGACTCGCGCAGCTGCGCGCCGCCGGCGAGCCGCCGCGGCGGCGTCTGCCGGTGAGTCCGTGACGGTGCGGGTGCTGCTGCTGTGGCCCGGCAGCGAGGGCGCGGCGGCGGGCAATTTCGGCGTGCCGCAGCTGGTGCTGCTGGGCACGTGGCTGCGCGAGCGCACCGGCGCCGAGGTCACGATCGTCGACCTCGCGGTCGAGCGCGCGCTGGGCCCGATCGACTTCGCTCGCGTGCTCGACGGTGACGGGCGCGGCTACGACATCATCGGCTTGTCGATCTACTCGTCGTTCGACTGGCTCAAGTGCGTCGCGCTGGCGCAGATGGCCCGCGAGCGCTGGCCCGACGTGGTGCTGGTCGCCGGGGGCTACCACGCCAGCGCACGCCCGCTCGAGGTCGTCGACGAGGCGTCGCCGTTCGACGTGGTCGTGGTCGGCGAGGGCGAGCTGCCGCTGGTGACCGTGGTCGAGTCGGTGCGCGGCGGCGCGCCGCTGCGCAAGGCTGTGCTCGGGCCCGAGCCGCTGCACGACCTCGACGTGCTGCCGCCCAGCGACTGGTCGCTGCTGTCGCGCTATCGCGGCGTCGCGCGGCGCGTGGCCTCGCAGGCGCAGGTGTACCTGTCGCGCGGCTGCCCGTTCGACTGCGCCTTCTGCATGGAGCGCGCGAAGCGGGAGACCTCGTGGCGGCCGTTGTCGGTCGAGCGTGCGGTCGAGGAGGTGGTGTCGCTGCATCGCTTCCTCGATTTGCGCAGCTGGACGGTGTACTTCGGCGATGCGCTGTTCGGCATGCGCAAGTCGTGGCGGCGACAGTTCCTCGAGGCCCTGGCCGCGCGCGACTTGCCGGTCGAGAAGTTCTGGCTGCTGATCCGCGTGGATCTCGTGGAGGACGAGGACCTGAAGCTGTTCGGTGCCGCCAACTGTGGCCTGGGCTTCGGGCTCGAGTCCGGCGACCCAGGCCAGCTCGCGATCATCCGCAAGAGCGGCCGGCTCGACGACTACCTCGAGCGCATGGAACACATCGCCGAGCGCGCGCGCGAGTACGACGTGCCGTGGGGCGCGAACGTCATCTGCGGCCACCCGGGCGAGACCGAGGCCAGCATGCGCACCAGCGCGGCGTGGCTCCACAAGCTGTTCGTGCGCGAGCGCGGCACCACGGGCTTTCTCTCGGTCGATCCGTTCCGGCTCTACCCCGGCTCGCCGATCGACGCCGAGCGCCAGGTCTACGAGCGCGAGTACGGCACGCGCTTCCACGCGCCGCAGTGGTGGCACGAGGGCGATCCCGAGTTCCTGTCCGAGTGGGTCGATCCCTCGGCGACGCTGGACTGGCGCACGCGCGAGGCGCTGCAGCACGAGCTGCTGATGCCGGTGCTGGCGCAGATCGAGTCGCACTTCGTCTACCGCGGCAAGGCCCGGGCGTACTTCCTGCGGGCGGTCCGCGAGCAGCTCGAGTTCTGCGCGCCGCAGCGCCGCCTGCACGACTACGGCCGATACTACGCGTGGCAGCGCTACCTCGGGCGCCGTGCGCAGGCGCAGTCGCGGCGGCGCGATCACCCGGCGCTGCGCGAGGCCGCGCGGGCGTGTCGCGCGACGCCGCTCGACGCCATCGGCCGCAGCCTGTCGCTGCCCGAGGACGCGCCGGTGCTCTGCGCGTTGCGCGAGGTCGAGCGCGAGCAGTTCGTACCGCTCGACCACGTCGCCGAGAGCGTCGCCGATGTCGCGCTGCCGCTCGACGACAGCGGCGGCGCGACGATCTCGGCCATGCACGCCTACGCGCGCGCGTACCAGCTGCTGCAGATCGAACCCGGCGACCGCGTGCTCGATCTGGGCAGCGGCAGCGGCTACGGCACGGCGATCCTGCAGCGCTTGGTCGGCGCCCTCGGCCACGTGGTCGCGATCGAGCTCGACCCGGCGTTGGTCGCCCGCGCGCGCGAGCTGGTGCCGCCCTCGCCGCACACCGTGCTGGCCGCCGCCGACGCGCTCGAGCCGTCGCAGTGGCCGCCCTCGGCGCACACGTGCAGCAAGGTCGCCGTGGGCTTCTGTCCCGGTGAGACCGTGCCGGCATCGTGGCACGCCGCGCTGCCGCCCGGAGCCCGCGTCGTCGTGCCGCTGGCGGACGCGGCCGGTGGACAGACGCTGGTGCTCGCGACGCGCACCGACGAGGGCTTCGCGCTGCAGCGGCTCGAGGCGGTGCACTTCGTCGCGGCGCGTCGCACCGTCGCGCCGGCGGTGCCGGTCACGGGTCTGGGCGCGCCGGCCGAGCCGGTGCACCTGCGCGTGCTGTGATCCCGCCGCGTGCCGCGAGCGCGAGCAGCGTGTCGTAGCGGGCGCCGTGCTGCAGCGCGGTCGCGGTGGCGTCGTCGAGGCGCGCGGTCTGGCGCAGCGTTGCGATCATGGCGGTGAGCGCGAGCGCGTCGACCCAGCGGCGGTGCGCCACGGCGAGCGCAGCGGGGCCGGACGCGAGCCAGTCGGCCACACACACCAGCGCGGCGAACTCGGCGGTGGCCCAGTCGGCGTCGGCGGGCGCGAGGTCGCGGACGGCGTGCTCGTGCAGCACCATCATCGCGACGTGATCGAGTTCGCCGCCGTGCCACGGCGCCGGTGCACCGACCACGATCGCATCGGGAAAGCCGCGCCCGCGCGGGCCCAGCACCGACGACAGCTGCACCGTCGTCGCATGCAGCGACGGCACCGCCACGGACTGCAGGCGCTCGCGCAGCGCCGCCGCGGCCTGCTGCAGCGACGGCGCGAGGGTCTGGTCGAACACCGCGCGCCAGCGCGGCAGCGCCAGCGCGCAGCCCAGCCACAGCAGCTCGAAGCCGGGGTGGGGCGCCGACTGCAGCGTGGCCAGCAGCGCAGCGTCGTCGACGTCGGCGGGTGCGAGCTCGGCCAGCGTCCTCGCGCGCACGCGCTCGAAGCCGGACAGCGCCGCGAACAGCAGCGGCACACGGTGGATCGGTGCATCGGGCCCGTGCGCGACGAGCCCTGCGATGACCGCACCGTCGTGGTGCAGCGTGGGCTCGTGCAGGCCCAGCGTCGCGGTCCACTGCAGGTAGGCGGGATCGAACAGCGAGCCGGCGTCGCGCAGCGGTACGTGGGCGAGCACGTGCAGCGCGAGCTCGCGCCACGGCTCGCACGGCACCACGGCCGACGTCACCGCGGCTTGGCCACGCGCAGGCACACCTGCGGCGGTGGCTCGGGCGGCGGATCCTCGGGCGGACGCACCTTGAGGCACGGGCGCGGCGGCGTGGGCTCGGTCGGCTCGGGCGGCGCGACCTCGAGGCACGGCTGCGGCGCGGCGCCGCCGTCGTCGCGCACCGTGATGTCGAGGCACGGCTGCGGCCGGCCCTCGTCACCGCCGACGTCGGGGTCCGGCGCCGCGACCTCGAGGCAGGCCTGCGGGGGGGCCTCGCCGCCGCCGCCTTCGAGCGGTTGCGGCATGCTCAGGCACACCTGCGGCTGCGCGTTGCGCTTGCACGCCGCGGCCGACGCCAGGCCCGAGAGCGCGAACGCGATGAAGCGCTGCCGCCGGGCGAGGATGGCCGCGCGATCGGGGTCAGCGGCGAGGGGTGCTTCGTCGTCCTCGGACTTGCGCGTCATCGCGGCGCGATCGTACCACGGCCCCGCGCGCCGTCACCGACGCCGGCGTCAGCCGCCGTCGCCGGAGGATTCGCTGCCGTCGCTGGGTCCGGCCGGGCTCTCGACCACGAGCGGCTGGCCCGCGGCGTGCCGCGCGAGCAGCTCCGCGATGCGGTTGTGCGTCGCCCGGGCTGCGCCGGCATCGGCCTTGCGCAGGCCGTTGAACAGGATCGCGAAGGCGATCGGCGCGCGGCCGGGCGCACCGGCGAAGCCCGACAGGCAGTACACGCCGTCGAGCGTGCCGGTCTTGGCGCGGATGAAGCCGCGGCGGTCGCTCTGCTCCAGCCGCGAGCGCGTCGTGCCGTCGACGCCCATGATCGCCAGCGACGCGAGAAAGTCGCTCGCGATGCGAAAGTCGTGGTGCACGGCGCCGAGCATGCCGACCACCTGCGCCGCCGACACGCGGTTGGTGTCGTACAGGCCCGAGCCGTTGGTGAGCCGCAGGCCCTCGTGGCCCACGCCGAGCTCGTCGAGGAACTCGCGCTCGCGCACCAGCGCGCCGGCGAAGCTGGCGGGCGCGCCCGGGGCCGACAGGCCCTTGAGGATCTGCTCGGCCATGAAGTTGTTGGAGTGCTTGTTGACCGCGCGGATCAGCACCGACAGCGGCTCGCTGTGGTGCACGCCGGTGAGCACGCCGTCGTCGGGGACCTTGCCGAGCTTGACCTTGCTGCGACCGAGCTTGATGCCCGCGTGCTTGAGCGCCAGCGCCAACACCTCGCCGGCGTAGCGCGAGGGCTCGCTGATGGGGTAGCGGTACGACTGACTGCCGGCGTCGACGCCGATGCTGCCGCGCAGCAGCACCTTGGTCTTGCGCGCCTTGGCGTCGTACTCGACACCGATCGCGAGTCGATCGAGGTGGCCGGCGGCGGTCTTGGCCTCGACCTCGAGCTCGACCTCGGGCACCGGCGGCTCGATGGCGGCGAACGGCGGCGCGTCGGGCGTGTCGCCCGGCCGCACGCGCAGCTCGAAGGTGTTGAAGTTGACCGAGGCCGCGCCACTGGGCGCGCGATAGGCCGCCAGCTCGTCCTTCTGGTCGAAGCCCGGCGGCAGCTCGTCGCGATCGAAGTGCGAGGCATCGACCACGATGCCGCCGTTGATGCGCCGGATCCCGCGCGCGCGCAGATCGGCCGCCATGCGATCGAGGTCCTCGGTGACCAGCGCCGGGTCGCCGCCACCGCGCAGCCACAGGTCACCTTCGATCACGGTGCCCTGCAGCGCGTCCTTGCCGTGGTACAGGCGCGTCGCGTAGCGGTGGGCGGGGCCCAGCAACCCCAACGCCGCGGCGGTGGTGACGAGCTTCACATTGCTCGCGGGGTTGAGCGGCACGTCCGCGCCGCGCTTGTACAGGGTCTTGCCGGTCTCGAGGTCGACCGCGACCACGCCGAGTTGTCCGACTGCCAGGAACGGCTGCGCGAGCGCGGCGTCGATCTGGCCCTCGAGCGTCGCGGGGAACTCGGCCGCAGCCGCGACCTCGGGCGGTACCGCGGGCGCCGCAGGGGCGGCCGACGCGGCCGGGCGCGGTCCGGAGACGCCGGTCGCGAGCACCAACGCGGCCAGGACCACGAGCGTGCGGCCCGAGCGGGCCATGGAGCGGGAACGCGCGAGTGGCGTTGAGCGGGGGCGCATCGAGGTCGACCGGATCAGCGTACTCAATGGCTCGCGACGCGCCAGCTTTTCGGCCCGTCTGTGCCGCCGCAGCCGCCGCCACGCTCGGCGCAAAGCTTCATCGCGCGCGCGCACCCAGGTATGATCGGCCGAGCTGGCGCGCGCAGGCGCCGGTGGGGTGCGGGATCATGCGGCGCATGGATTGTCTGGCCAAGTCTTGTTCTTCGCTCGCGCTCGGGCTGCTCGCGTGTTCATGGGGCTGCAAGGCCGAGGACAACGACGCCCCCGCGGTCGATCTGACCATGAGCGGGGGCTCGTTCACCGGCAGCGGCACCGGCGTCGACACCACCAGCAGCAGCTCGGGCAGCGGCAGCGGCGGCTCGGCGGACAGCACGACCGGGGGGCAGAACTGCGACGAGCTGGTCTGCGTCGGCCACGGCACCTGCGTGCAGGACGACATGGGCGGCAGCGCGTGCGTCTGTGACGAGGGCTACAAGCTCCAGGACGGCGGCTGCGTCGTCGACGAGAGCTGCGTGCAGGTCCGCTTCCTCGAGGACCACTGCCGGCAGAAGGCCAACGGCGCGCCGGCGGTGTCGCTGTTCTTCGCGGTCGACTTCTGTGCCGGCACCGCGGTGCTGCCGGACAAGTTCGACGAGCTCGGGCTCGACTTCCTGGTCAAGGAAAACGGCGTCGACATCGACGCCAACGTCGAGAGCTACGCGCAGGTCATCCCCAAGCCCGTCGAGTCGTACGTCACGCTGGTGCTCGACGTCTCGGCTTCGATCACCGACAGCGGCGAGTTCCCGGCGCTGGTGCAGGAGCTGCGCACGCTGGTGGCGTCGCTGGTGCCGGCGCCGGGCGAGCCCGAGGTCTACGTCTCGATCTACGTGTTCGGCCGCGACGCGGCGGAGTACGTGCCCTTCACGCGGGACTTCGCGGCGGTCGACGCGGCGCTCGACGCCGCCGCGACCGATCCGGCACCGGTGGTGGAGCTGGCCGGCAACGGCAACGGCACCGACCTGTACGACGCGGTCGAGCTCGCGATCAACCGCACCCAGCGCATCCGCGACCTGCGCGACGCGGTGACCTGGGGCGGCGTGCTCTCGACCGGCACGGTGGTCGTGGTCACCGACGGCAAGGACACCTCCAACGGCACGCTCGATCAGAGCCTGATCGAGAGCACGACCAACAACGTGGTCTCGATCGGCATCAGCGACCAGGTCGACCACGAGTACCTCGACCGCATCGGACGCGACAGCTCGTTCCTCGCGCCCAAGCCCGAGGAGTGGCCCGCGGCCTTTGCCGAGATCACCCAGCGCGTCGACGAGTACCCGCTGCGCTCGTACCTGTTGGCCTACTGCTCGTCGACGACCGAGGGCCAGCCCGACGTCGAGGTCTCGATCACCGGCAACGGCGTGGTCGACGAGAAGACCGCGGTGTGCAAGTTCGACGCGGACCTCTTCAGCTCGGATCCCGACGCGATCTGCGACGCGCTGTTCTTCTCGACCGAGTGCGGCACCGCGACCTGCGGCGGTCTGACGGCCTGCGGCAGCTGTGCCGACGACCAGTGCTGCGACGGGGCCACCTGCATCGCGCCGCAGACCGCCAACCCCTGCGACGCGCAAGACGATCTGTGCGCCGCCGCCGACATGATCTGCGGGCCCGGCCTGTTGTGCGAGCCGCCGTCGGACATCGGGGGGCCCTGCGATCCCGGCTGCGAGCCCGGCGTGGGCTTCTGCCCCGAGGACTCGACCGAGTGCGTGCCGGTGCGGCAGATGGGCGACGTCTGCGTGGGGCCGCAGGAGTGCCCGGAGCTCAACTGCACCCGCGTGAACATCGACAACCCGCTGTCCGACACGATCTGCCGCCCGCGCGCGCTGCTGTACGACCACTGCGGCTCGGACGATGCGATCTGCGAAGCGGGCGGTTACTGCGAGTCGGAGTGCAAGCCCAAGAAGCGGCCGTACGCCACCTGCAACGGCTCGGACAACTGTCGCTACCCCGCGTGCATCTCGGTCGAGGGCGCCGGCAGCATCTGCGACGCCGCCGGCGGCGCGTGCTTCTGGTCGTGGGACGAGAAGGTCCCGGACTAGAAGAACCCGCGCAGCTCCTCGAGCCCGCCGCGCGGCGGTAGCTCGGCGTGCTCGCCGTCGGCCGCGTCGCTGGGATCGCGCACCGGCGGTCCGGGTGGGCACGCGCCGGTCGCGAGCACGTGCAGCGCGGTGGCCAGCGAGTTCTCCTGCGGATCGCCGATGTCGCGGTCGAGCTCGTCGCTGGCGGCGCAGTCGGCGGTCAAGCCGTCGAAGTACTCGCCGTAGCCCTCGGCGTTGCTGAGCTTGAACGTGATCGGCTGCAGGATCTCGTCGCAGAACTCCCACTGGTGCGAGCCCACCGGCTTGCCGCCGGTGGTGCCACCGACCAGGCGGATGTCCGCCCACGGCCGCACCGCGTTGATGACGAGCTCGCTGGCCGACAGCGTGCTGCCGGTGGTGATGAAGACGATCTGGCCCAGGTCGCGCACCGAGCCGTCGCGGCGCGAGATCCGGCGCCGCGTGTCCTGATCGCTCAGGCCCGGGCCGTAGTCGACGCCGTAGCTGACCTGGCCGTCGGCGACGTCGCCGACCAGCAGGTCGATGAGGTGCCGCGCCACCGCGATGCGGCCGCCTCCGTTGTAGCGGAGGTCGACGATGACGTCGCGGACGCCGGCGTCGCGGAACGCGGCGAAGGTCTCGTCGAGCCGCGCGTCGGCGGTGTCGACGAAGGTCGCGAACAGCAGGTACCCGACCGGCCGGCCCTCGAGCTCGAGCACGTCGGCCACCGGCACGGTCTCGATCTCGAGCCAGTCCTTGACCAGCGTCGCGCTGCGCAGCGCCTCGCCGGGGCGCTCGAACTGCACCGGCACCTTCACGCCCGGCACGTCGTCGCCGTAGACCTCGTCCCAGCGATCCTCGGCGTCGATCTGCGAGATGGTGAAGCCGTCGATCTGGTGCATCACGTCGCCGCGCTGCATGCCCGCGGCCTCGGCGTTGGACCCGGGCGTGACCCACGAGACCACCACGCGGTTCTGGCGATCACGGCGGGTGCGGAAGCCCAGGCCGATGATCTTGCCCTCCTCGAACAGCGCGTTGGTGCGGGCCTTGTCGCCCACGCGACTCCAGCGGTCGGGATCGACGCGGAGATCCGCGACCATCGCAGCGGGGCTGTCGTAGCTGGACGGGTCGACCTCGGGCATCTGTGCCGCCCACAGATACGCGTCGCCCATGAGCGCGTAGACCCACGCGTTGCGATCCGGGACTTCGCACGAGCGCGGCCCGCCGTAGTCGAACGGGTCCTCGGTGCAGCCCGGAACCAATGCACACGCCAGCGCCGCCGGCCCCAACCATCCACGAAACAGTGCGCCCAACATCCGCGAACACGACGCTATCATGGGGGCGTGCTGCTGCGCGAGCGTCATGGGACCTCCCGGGGCGTGCGCGCGTGCGCGCGTGCGGGTGCCGGCTGGGCGTGCGCCGCGATCGTGGTCGCGATCGCAGCAGCGCCGGCGGGTGCCGCGGCGGCGTCGGCTTCATCGACGCGCTCGTCGGCGGCGGAGCCCACCGGCGCGGCCGCCACGGTGCGGCTCGAGACCGATGCGGTGCGGGTGTTGCCGCTGCGCGAGGACGCGGCGCGCGGGCGCATCGAGGTGAAGTCCTTCATGCTGCAGGGGATCCCGGTGCGCGGCGCGTTCGAGGTCGTGCACGTCGCGACCGATGGATCGACGCGCACGCTCGCGGCGCGCGTGCCGACCGCCGCGCCGCAGGGCGAGCCCTCCTCGAGCCTACGTGCGAGGGCGGCGACGCGGATCGAACCCGCGGCGTCGTCGTCGGCCGCGATCGATCCCGTGCTGGCCGCGGCGCTGGCCGCCGCCGGCGCCACCGCGGCGCCCGAGGGGCCGCCCACGTTGGTGTGGCGCATGGTGCTGGGCACGCCCGTGCTCGCGTGGGAGGTGCAGCTGCGCTTCGACCCGTGGCAGGGCACCCGCACGACGATGTGGCTGTCGACCACCACCGGTGCGCTGATCGACGAGCGCAACCTCGCGTTCGCCTCGCGCGCGCGGGTCTTCCGCGAGAACCCGTCGGAGACGCCCGAGCCCATCGAGGTCACGCTGGTCGACATCGACACCGACGAGCCGGGTGTGCCGCTGGTGGGCCCGCGGGTGCGCTCGTTCAACTGCGTCACGGTCCCGCCGGCCGCGGTGGAGCCGTGGCACGACGACGGCGACTGCTGGGCGGTGCAGCGCATGGTCTCCGACGGCAACGGCGATTATTTCGCGCCCACGCCCGATCCGATCGATGCAGCCTCGGGACGCGACGGCGACGATCTGTTCGCCGAGCTGTCGATGTACGTGCACGCGGAGCACTTCCTCGAGCGCATGGCCCAGCTGGGGCTCACGCAGTACCGCTGCGAGCTCTCGACCATGCTGGCCAACTTCCGCAGCCTGCCGGAGGCGGACGACGAGGGGCCCTACCGCCCGCTCGACAACGCCTACTTCACCGATCAGTGCGATCCCGAAAAGGGCGTCACGATGCTGTTCGGCCAGGGCAGCGAGGTCGACTTCGCGGTCGATGCCGACGTCATCTACCACGAGCTCGGCCACGGCACCGTCGCGTTGCTGACGCCCGAGGGCCTGACGCAGCCGGCCAAGCGCAGCGACGGCGTGACCAACGACGCGGCCGCGATCAACGAGTCGATCGCCGACTACGTCTCGATCATGCTGCAGCACGGTGACCCCGAGCTGGCGGAGTACGTCGGCCGCTTCTGGCCGGCCCAGTCGACGCCGTACATCCGCACCGCACGCAACACCCTGCGCTGCCCCGACGACATCGTCGGCGAGTCGCACAACGATGGCGAGCCGCTGACCGCCGCGCTGTGGGCCACGCGCGCGCGCGTGGGCGCGGTCATGGACACGATCGTGCTCGACATGCTCGTGCGCCTGCCGCCCGACGCGCGGCTCGAGGACGCGGCCGCGGCGGTGCTCGACGCCGCCGCGCAGGCGCAGGCCACCGGCGCGCTCACGGCCGACGGACTCGCGCTGCTGCGGCGCGAGCTCGACAGCCGCGGCCTGCTCGACTGCCCGCGGGTCATCCGCGACACCGCGGGCCTCACCGAGGGCCGCACGATCTACCTGCGCAAGCGCAGCAGCTCGGTGTTGCCGTTCTGGCCCGGCCCGGTGCAGCTGCGCGCCGAGGTCGGTCCCGGTCACGACGCGCTCGAGCTCGAGCTGCAGCTCGACGCGCGCGGCGGCGACGATCCGCCCGAGGCGCTGCTGCTGGTCAAGCACGGCGATGCGCCGATCGAGTTCCGCTACGATCTGGTCGCGCGCGACGATCCCGGTGATCCCAGCGGCGGCAGCGGCAAGGTCCGCGAGCTGACGCTGGTCTCGGGCGACTGGGATCGCGAGATCGCGATCACCAGCCGCTGCGGCGAGGTCTGCGACGACGGCGGGCGCTGGGGCGCGCGCATCGACGGGCTGCGGCCCGGCGACGTGGTGCACCTGGGCCTGGTCGCGAGCGGCACCATCGACGCGGTCGCGACCGAGCTGGCGATCGTCTCGGGGCTCGCGCCCGCGGACGCGGACGGCGACACCGGCGGCAGCGACGGCGACACCGCGCCGGCGGGCGAAGATGCCGTGCACGGCTACGGCGCGACCGCCAGCTGTGCGTGCACCGCCGCGGCGCGATGGCGCGGTGCGCCGTGGCTGACGTTCGCGGTGCTGGGGCTCGCGCGACGACGGAGGCGACGGTGACGCTGCTGGGCAAGCTCGCGCACGCGCTGGTGCCGACGGCGATGTGCGTCGCGATCGTGGCGCCGGCGCTGCCGCGCGAGCACTTCGGCGAGGTTCCCGGCGAGATCGCGCGGGCGCTGCTGTACATCAGCATCAAGCAGACCTGGGGCATGTACGCGCCCGATCCCCAGCGCGCGCACTTGGTCATGGATCTGGTCGCGCACTACGACGACGGCACCGAGGCCACGCTCGAGGAGAGCGACGATCTGCAGACCGCGTGGGGCACGACGTGGGCGTGGCACAAGCGGCGCGTGGACATCTGGCGCTACTACGCCAACTTCAACCCCGACAAGCGCAACGACAACCGCACCTGGTACCTGCGCGCGGTCTGTGTCCGCGAGGCCCGCAGCGGTCGCGTGCCCAAGAAGATCACGATGTACCAGGTCAAGCGGCGCTTCACGCCGCCCGGCGCGGTGGCGCGCGGCGCTGCCGATCTGGGCGAGGCCGAGCGGCGCCTGGTCACGGTCGCGTACTGCCGCACCGAGCCGACCCGCGACATGATCGCCGAGGACGCGCTCGCCAACCCGGAGCTGCAGCGTGGCTGACGGCGCGAGCCCGGCCGCGGCCCGCGGCGCCCTCGAGCGCGCGCTCGATCGCGTGTGGTTGGCGCGCGAGGACCCGTACACGCTGGGGCTGCTGCGCATCGTGGTGGTCGCGGTGCTGACCGCGAGCCTGCTGTGCCACGTGGGTGCGGTCGCGGAGTACTTCTCGTCGCGCTCACCGCTGCACGGCGAGTGGGCGCGCGAGGCGTTCCCGTCGCGGCTGTCGCTGTTCTTCTGGATCGAGGCGCCGTGGGCGGTGCAGGCGATCTTCGTGCTGGGCGTCGTCGCGCACGTGGCGTGGCTGGTCGGCTGGTACACGCCGGTGGCGGCCGCGGCCTCGTGGCTGCTGTGGGTCTCGATGTGTGGTCGCAATCCGCTGCTGTACTCGCTGCCCGATCAGCTGCAGATGGTGATGTGCACGCTGCTGGCGTGCATGCCCAGCGGTCGCGCGCTGTCGTTCGACGCGCGGCGCCGTGGCGGCGGCGCGACCGTGCCGGTGTGGTGCCGCCGCGTGATCATGGTCCAGATCGGCACGCTGTACACCGCGACCGGCCTGCTGAAGTCGGGCGAGACCTGGCACCAGCACGGCACCGCGCTGTACTTCGCGCTGGTCAATCCCTACAACCGCCACTTCGAGGCCGCGCCGCTGTGGGCGTCGCTGCAGCCGTGGCTGCTGCGCCCGATGACGTTCGTGGTGTTGTGGTGGGAGATCCTGTTCGCCGCGTTCGTGCTGCTGCACGCCTCGCGTGAGCTGCTGGGGCGGCCGCGGTGGCTGCCCGATCTGCGCTGGCCGATGCTGGGTTTCGGCGTCGCGATGCACCTGGGCATCCAGCTGGCGCTGTACGTGGTGTGGTTCAGCCCGCTGGTGGTCTCGGGGTACCTCGCGTTCCTGCGCCCCGACGAGACCCGCGCGCTCGCGGCGTGGCTGCGCGCGCGCTTGCATCGGCGCCGCAGCGTGGCGGCGGCGCCGGCATGAGGGGGGCCCGCGCGTCGCGGCGGCGCTTCGCGCTCGTGGTCGCCGCGCTGTTGCTGCTGCACCTGGTGCCGCCGCGCGGCGGGCCCGAGCCTTTCGTGTTCGGTGTGCTGCCGTGGACGCTGGCGTGGTCGCTGGCGTGGATGGCGGCCGCGAGCGCGGCGGTGGTGTGGATGACCGGCCGGCGGCTGTGGCCCGACACCGCGCCGGAGCACGACGACGGTGCGCCCCCGGAGCCGCGGCCGTGAACGGGCTGTGGCCGCTGCTGGTGCCGACCGCGATCTACTTCGCGATCGTGTTGTTGCTGGGCGCCGCCGCGGCGCGCCGCACCACCACCAACGCCGAGGACTACTTCCTGGGCGGCCGCAAGGCCCGCACGGTGGTGCTGTTCATGTCGCTGTTCGGCACCAACGTCACGCCGTTCGTGCTGCTGGGCAT
>JAIBBS010000129.1 GCA_019694555.1 Nannocystaceae bacterium | reverse complement strand
ATGTCACTCGCGCTGTGTCGGGCACCGCACGCACCGGACCGCACTGCCTGCGCTCCCCGTGCCAGCGCGCAACCCCAGCAACCACGCCGCGCTCACCCTGCGCCCGCGTGCGCGCGTCCGCCAAGTCCGTTGTCGCGACGCCAACTCGGCACTCGGGCCCGGCGCCGCGGCACCCTCACGGTGCATAGCGTCGCAGCCACAGATCGCTGCCGCCGAGCACCGTCGCCGCGTAGCCGAGCACCACGATCTCATCCTGCTCGGTCACGATCACCGCGCGCGCACGATCATCGCCGTGCGCGTCGCCGTCGTAGCGGTCGCTCCACAGCGGCGTGCCGTCGGCGCTCCACTTCACCACCCACGCGTCCTGCAGGTGCAGCGTGCTCGTGACGTAGCCGACTGCGATCACCGCGCCGCTGCCGTCGACGGCGATGCCGTGGAATTCCGAGGCGACGTCGCCGTCGTCGACCAGCCGTGCGAGCTCGTGGCCGTCGCGATCGTAGCGGGCCCACATCGCGCGGAAGCCCGCGTGGCCTGCCAGCACCAGGCCGTCGTCGCCGTCGGGCGCCAACGCGTGGCCGACCTCGTTGCGGCCGGCGTCGCCCAACCGCGTGGTCCAGGCCCAGCTGGGCGTGCCGGGTTGGCCGACCGGGCCGACCGCGAGCTCGCCGATCCACGCGTCGGTCTTGTTGCCGCTGGGTTCGTTGACGACCCCCGCCGCGAAGATGCGATCGTCGTCGGCGATGAAGCCCGCGCGGGCCTCGTCCGCGACCGTCGCGATGCCGACCAGCGACGACCACCGCGGCGCCACGCCGTCGAGGCCGTAGCCGCGCACGTGGCTGTCGGTGTCGCTGGGCGAGCCGCCCTTGCCGAAGATCACCAGCTCGCTGTGATCCGCCCGCAGCGCGATGGCCCAGCCGCGGTCGTCGCCATGGTTGGGGCTGTCGGGACCGTTGGACCACAGCAGCTCGACCGGCCCGCCGGGCTCGCGGCCGCGGATCGCATGATCGAAGTAGCCCGCGGTCAGTGGATCCTCGCCGCGGTTGGTGTCGGCCGGGCGCTCGATCCAACCCACGCCGTAGATGCGGCCGTCGTCGGATGCCACGATGCCGCGGCCTTCCTCGGTCTGCTCGGTCGAGTACAGCCACGTCCGCAGCTGCGCGCCGGTGTCGAAGTCGTAGCGCGAGAACCACGCATCGCCGCTGTCGCCGGCCGAGCGCCCGGCCGCGATCACGTCGCCGTCGGGCATGCGCGACAGTCCGTAGCCGTAATCGTTGCCGCCCGCGTCGCCCTGTTGCAGCGTGGTCCACCGCACCGTGCCCGAGGGCACGCAGTCGCCGTTGCAGCCGTCGGCGTCGACGAGGTTGCCGTCATCGCAGCTCTCGCCCGACTCGAGGTAGCCGTTGCCGCACGCGATCGGCTTGGGCTCGCGCACCGGCGGTGGTCCGAGATCGGGCGCAGGCCCGCCGTCGCTCGAGCTGCTCGACGCCGAGCCGCTCTCGCTGCTGCTGCTCGCGAGGCCCGTGCTCGTGCTGGTGCCCTCGGCGATGGTTCGCTCGGTGCACGCGCCCGCGAGTCCATCGCCGGCGAAGCGGCTGTAGCGTGCGCCCGAGTCGCAGCGATCGTCGGCGAAGCTGCACCACCCGCTGGGCTCGCACGCACCGCGCTGGCCGGCCTCGCGGCAGGCCTCGTCGTCCACGCACGCGAACGTGCCCGCGCGCAGGCACGCAGCTGCCGGCGCGGCCGCGGCCACGAGCCCGAGCAGCAGCGGCCGTGCCGACGCGCGCATCCGATCCCATGGTCGCGGATCGCCGCGCGGTGTGACAAGCGCCCGCGCCGTGCAGTACGCTGCTGTGCGGATGCACCAGCCACCGTCTGGTTCCGGCGGCGACGGCTCGGCGCCGTGGGCGTCGGAGCCCGGCGGGGCCGAGGCCCCGCCCGCCGACGCCGGCGAGTTCGCGCTGCTGCACGCATGGCGCGGCGGCGACGAGGCCGCCGGTGGCCACCTGTTCGCGCGGCACTACGCGAGCGTGCACGCGTTCTTCTCGCGTCGACTCGGCGAGGGCGCCGACGATCTCACGCAGCGCACCTTTCTCGCCTGCGTCGAGGCGCTCGACAGCTTCCGCGGTGAGGCCAGCTTCCGCGGCTTTCTCTTCGGCATCGCGCGCAACCAACTGCTCAAGCACCTTCGCGCGCAGGCGCGATTCCAGAACATGCTCGCGCGCGGCGGCGACGACGATCTCACGCGCACCTCGCCCTCGGCGCTGGTCGGCCGCCGCCAGGAGCAACACCTGCTGCTCATCGCGTTCGCGCGCCTGCCGGGCGAGCTGCAGCTGACGGTGGAGTTGTTCTACTGGCAGGGCCTGCGCACCAGCGAGATCGCCGCCGCGACCTCGGTGCCGGTCAGCACCGTGACCACGCGGCTCGCCCGCGCGCGCGAGTTGCTGCGGCAGTACGTCCACGAGCTCGGCGGGCCCGAGTCGCCGCGGCGCGCGCTGCTGGCCGATCTCGACGGGTGGACCCGCTCGCTCGCGGATGCGCACGCGCCCGCGACCCGACGCTGACCCGAGCCCGACTCCGTGCGCCGGCCGGCCGCGGCATTGCGTAGCGCTTGCAATCGCGGCGTTGGCGGGCCTCGGGGCCCGATCGTATGCTGGGGCGCCGATGCACTCTGTGGGCGAAGCGACCCTGCGGCCGCGCGTGCTCGCGCCGGGGACCACGATGGGGCGCTACACCATCGTGCGGCGCATCGGATCCGGAGGCATGGCCGAGCTGTATCTGGTGCGCGCGCGCGGCATCGGCGGCTTCGACAAGCTGTTCGCGCTCAAGCTGGTGCTGCCGCACGTCGCCGACGATCCCGACTTCGTCGGCATGTTCCTCGACGAGGCACGGCTCGCCGCGACGCTCGACCACCCCAACATCGCGCACGTCGTCGACATCGGTCGCGTCGGCGACGACCACTTCTATGCGATGGAGTACGTCCACGGTCGTGACCTGCGGGCCATCGTCCGCGCGGCGCCGCCGGGGCCGTTGCCGCTGCCGGTCGCGCTGTCGATCGTGATGCCCGCGGCCGCGGGGCTGCACCACGCCCACGAGCGTCGCGGGCCCGATGGCGCGCCGCAGCAGCTGGTGCACCGCGACGTCTCGCCCTCGAACCTGCTGGTCACCTACGACGGCGTGGTCAAGCTGGTCGACTTCGGCATCGCGCGCGCGGAGGCGCGGTCGAAGGCGACGCAGGCCGGCGTGGTCAAGGGCAAGCGCGGCTACATGTCGCCCGAGCAGTGCCGCGGCGACGCCGTCGATCGCCGCAGCGACGTGTTCGGACTGGGCACGCTGCTGTGGGAGCTGACCGTGGGCCAGCGCCTGTTCGTGGGCGACAACGACTATGCCGTGATGAGCAAGATCGTCTTCGGCATGGTGCCCGACCCGCGGCAGCTGGTGCCCGGGTATCCCGACGCGCTGGCCGAGATCGTGATGCGGGCGTTGCAGCGCGACCCCAGCGGTCGGCAGGACACCGCCGAGGCGCTCGCGCTCGAGCTCGAGGCGTTCGTGCACGCCTCGCACCTGCGCGCCGGTCACCACGTGCTGGCCGACTTCATGCGCGGGCTGTTCGGCGACGAGCCCTATCCGACCTTCGGTGGCGCGCGCACGCCCGAGATCGACGAAGAGGCGCCCACGCGCATGGCCGCACGGCCGGCGCGCCGGCGACCGCCGGTGGCCGCGGCCGTCCTCGCCGCGGTGCTGCTGCTCGCTGCGACTGCGGGCGGCATCGCGATCGCGCTGCGCGAGCCCGCGGCCGCGGCGGAGGTGGACGCCGCCGCCGCGAACGCGACCGCGGTCGAGTCGGCGCCGGTGGCCGCGAGCGAGGCGCCCGCGCCCGCACCCGCCGCTGCGCCCACGCCGGTGTCGCCCGCGGCCGCCGCGGCGTCGGTGGCTGCGATCGAGCCCGCGTCGATCGGCACCGACGCGGACGCCGACACCACCGGGGACGACCAGGACGTCGCCGTCGCGCTCGTGCCCGAGACGCCGCCGCGTCGCGCTCGCGCGCGCGGCAAGTCGCGCAGCGATGTGGCCGCACCGGCAGCCGGCAAGACCGGCGACGCGGTCGCTCGCCCGGCCGCCGACGACCCCGGCGCACCGATGCCCAAGCGGCCCAACGCATTGTTTCCGCCGACCGAGTGATCCGCGATGCTCGCGTCCACGTTCGCCCTCGCCGTCGCGATCGCGCCGGCCTCACCCAGCAAGGCGACCGCGCCGTCGCGTCCCGCCGCCGAGGCGGCCGAGGCCGCGCTGCGCCACTACGAGGCCGGCGAGCTCGACGAGGCCCGCGCGGCGATCGAGCGCGCGTACATGATCGAGCCGTGGCCGGAGTTCCTCTACGCGCGGGCGCAGATCGAACGCGCCGATGATCGCTGCGGCACCGCGCGCGAGTTCTACCGCCTCTACCTCGACGCCGAGCCACCGCAGGCCGGTGCCACCGCCGCGCGCGAAGGCATCGCCGCGTGCGAGGGCCGCGACGATCCAGCCGACGCGCCCGCACCCGCGCCGACGCCGGCGCGCGGCCGCAAGGTCGATCCGCGGCACGATCCGATCGGGCTGTCGCTGGTGGGGCTCGGCGGCGCGGCGGCGGTGGTCGGGGTCTCGCTGCTGGGCGCGATGGCGCACGAGCGACGCGCGGCCCTGCGGGCGCAGCAGCACGACAGCTTCGGTGCGCACTACGATCGCGCGCGGCGGCTCAGCGTCGGTGCGGTCGCGCTGGTCTCGATCGGCGCGGCGTTGTTGCTCGCGGGCACGGTGCGGCTGGCGACGGTGGGGCGCGACGCCAAGCGGCGGCGCCGCGCGACCGCCCGCGTGCTGTCGCATGTGGGGCTGGTGCTGCCGTGGTGAGCCCGCGCGCGGCGTTGCTGGCGCTCGCGTGGGCGCTGGGCGCCTGCGACAAGGAGCGGCCGCCCGAGCTGCCGCCGGCGGAGGTCTACGACACGCCGATCGTCGTCACGGGACACTGGCGTGGCGAGGTCGCGGGCATCGCCGGCGAGCTCGCGATCGATCAGCTCGCGCCGCAGCGCTTCCGCGGCATGTTCGTCGCCAGCGATCAACCGCGCCGCTACGTGCTCAACATGACGCAGCGGCTCGCACCCGACGAAGGCGGCGTGCAGGTGCCCGCGAACCTGATCGAGTTCCGCTGGCAAGACGGTCGCGGCGACCGCGGCGCGGGCTGGCTGCTGGTCAACCGCGATGGCTCGGCGCTCACCGGCAGCTTCGGTCGCGGCGAGGGCGTGGCCGCGGGCGCGGGCGAGTGGACCATGGTGCGCGACGGGCCGCCGCCGGGGCCGCAGGACGTCGGCGACACCGACGACACGCTCGAGGGCGGCGTGCTCGAGGACGACGCGAGCGACACCGACGGCGCGTGAACCTGCGACGCGCGTCAGCGACGGCGTCGGCGGGCCCACGCGGCCGCGAATCCGAACAGCCACACCAGCGGCGCGGTCCCGCGGGCCGGCGTGCTGCAGCCGCAACCGGTCTCGGCATCGCCGCCACCGAAGCCGCTGCCGCCACCGCCCGCGGTCGTCGCGGTGGTGCCGATGCCGGTCTCGCCGCCACCGCCGTCGCTGCTCGAGCCCGCCGCGGTGGTGCTCTCCTCGCCACCGCCGCCGCTGCTGCTGTCGGCCGCGCCGCCCTCGGAGGAGCTGCCGCCGCCCGACGAGCTGCTGCCGCCGGTGACGCTGCCGTCGTTGCACTCGGGCAAGCCGACGCAGACCACGACCTCTTGTTGCGTGACGTTGGCGTCCGCGTCGGTCGCGGTCACGCGCAGGGTCCACATGCCCTCGGGCACGCCCTGCAGGTGCCAGCTGTGCGGCGGCACGTCGTCGTCGAGCGACTGCATGGCCTCGACGACCTCGAGCGTCACCGCGACGCCGCCGAAGGCGTCCTCGACGGTCGCGTCGATGGTGACCTCGGGATCGACGATGGCGTAGTTGGTCGGCGACAGGATCGAGACCACCGGCGGACCATCGTCCACGCGCGGCCCGATCGCGCCGTTGAGATCGGTGGTCGAGTTCTGCTGGCCGGAGGTGCAGCCGCTGTGGGTGCACTGCGGTGCGGTCGTGAGCGCGACGCAGCTGTTGCCGAACTCGAGCCCCGTGACGGTGTACGAGCCCATGACCTCGCCCGAGACCCCGACGTTCTCGAGGCCCCAGCCGAAGCCGAGCCCGGTCAGGCCGTAGAACGCGGCGCGCTTGAGATCCGACTGCTGCGCGTCGGGCATGCAGCCCCAGAACATGAAGCTGATGTTCTCGAGGTCGGCGTCGTCGCAGTCGGCCAGTCCCACCGCGGCGGAGCAGCCCAGATCGGGGAACATCGCCGCGTTGTCGGCGTCGCTGCCGAACACCAGCATGTCGTAGTTGCCGGCCATCGGTCGCTCGAGCACGAAGCGGATGCCGAACGGCACGGTCGCCTGCTTGAACCAGTGCAGCAGCTCCTGGCGATCGGCGTCGTCGAGCGCGGGCCAGCCGTCGAGCGAGCCGGGCACGAACGAGTTGCTCGAGTACGAGTTGAGGCTGGGATCGTTGCCGTTGTTGCTGTTGACCGCCTGCGGATCGAGGTTGAGATACACCACGCGTTCGGCGTGGGCCGGGCGCGGCAGGCCCAGCGCGAGCGCGAACAGAAGCGGGGCGGACCTGCGAATCCGGCGTACCCAAACCATGGCAGCGATCGTACGGCGGCCGCATGCATCGCGGCAACCGGGGCCGCGGCCGGGTGGGCTGAGGTGGGGAGTCTTCGCCGCACTCGACCCGGCGCCGGGCGAGCGCGGTCTGCCTCGGCGCGGGGCCGGGTCGCGGTGGTGCGAACGGCGATGCCGCCGACGGCCCGGGCTCAGTCTGTGGAGAGGACGCTCCGCTTCCGCTCCCCGTGCCCGGCCAAGCCGTTCACGGGACCTCTCACCTTCGGTTCGCTTCGCTCAGCCGACGGTGATGCGACCCTGACCGGTGGGGTCGATCTGCCCCTTGATGTCGGCCTGCACGTGCACGGTGTGGTTGCACGCGGGGCCCGAGCCCTTGCATGCCGCGGGCACGTCGACGTCGACCACGAGCTCGTGGCGGCCGCCGGCCTCGACGGTCACGCCGACCTCGACGCGCCGCTCCAGCAGGGTGTTGCGGGTCCAGCCCGCGACGAGCCCGTCGCGGTGCTCGCGGGCCGATGCGTCGGCCTCGGAGATCCGCGCACCGCTGCCGTCTTGCCAGTGCCGATCGGCCTCGATCAGCCGCACGACCACCGCGTCGACCACCGCGGGCTTGCTGCCGCCGACGATCGCGATCGCGACCTTCGTGGTCGCACCCGGCGCCACCGCGGCGTCGCCCGCGGCGACCTCGATCTTGGCGCCTTCGGCACCGAGGCTGTCGCGCATCTTCTCGGAAAAGCCCATGGGTCGCTCCGCTGCAGTGGACCCACGCTACCGCGAAGTGACGCGTGTGGTCCACGGTCGCGCCGCGGTCAGGGCTCGGCGCGGGCGCGGGCGCGGGCGCGCTGGGTCCGTGGATCCTCGGCACCGGCCGCCGTGGCGAGCTCGTCGGCCACCGCGGCGTAGAGCCGGCCGCCGTAGTCGTGCTGGCCCAGGTCCCACGCCAGATCCGCGCGGGCCAACGTCGCTGCGCTCACGCGCGGGTGCGAGGTCCCCAGCGCCGAGGCCATCGGCACGTGGGCGTCGTCGAACAGCGCCAACGCACGCGCGCGGTGGCCCGCGTCGCGCTCGATCGCCGCGAGCTGCCACTGCACCGACGCGGTGCGCGGACCGAAGCCCAGCGTCGACTCGGCCACGGCCAGCGCGCGCTCGAGCGTCGCGATCGCGTCGGCCCGGCGGCCGCGCTCGGCCTGCACCGCCGCGAGGGCTTGGAGGATCTCGATGCGTCGCGGATCGTCGGTCTGCGGCAGCGCTTCGTCGAGCGCCGTGGTCGCGGCGGCCAGCTGCGTCGCGATCGCGGCCGCGGGCGCCGTGGGCGTGCGGGCGAGCGCGCGCGCCTGCCACAGCGGCGGCCACGGCGTGAGCGCGCCGGTGTAGAGGTAGATCGCGGCGGTCTCTGCACTGCGCCGCGCCGACGCGGCGTCGCCTTGGGCCAGCTGCAGCTCGACGCGGGCGCCGTGGTAGCGACCGCGATCGAGATCGTGGCGCAGCGACTGCGACGGGAACGGCGCTGCGATCGCGGCATCGATCGCAGTCTGGGCCGCAGCGAGATCGCCGCGCGCGATCGCGACGCGGCCCTGCAGCGCCAGACACTCGGCGACCCGCAGGTCGCGGGGACCGAGCACGCGTTGCAGTGCCGTGCACGCGCCGGCAGCCGCCGCCGCGGCGGCGTCGAGCTCGCCCAGCTCGAGCCGCACCTGCGCGAGCGTCTGCCCGGCGTACGCGCGCGGCAGCGTCGCATCGGTCGGCAGCGCCTGCAGCGAGTCCTCGAGCAGCTGCGCCGCCGCGAGCAGCTCGCCGTGCGCGAGCTCGAGCTGCGCCTGCGCGCGCACCAGCTCGGCCTGCAGCGCGGGGTCGGGCCGCCGCGCCAGCGTGGTCGCGGCGATCTGACGCCAGCGTTCGCCCTCGCTGCGATCGAGCAACACCGCGCCGTGCTCGTGCACGAGCGCGATCGCGGCGCGCACGAGCACGCGATCGTCGACGCCACCGGCGGCGAGCTCGGCTGCGGCGCCCAGCGCCGCGACCGCGGCCTCGGGCTCGTACTTGCCCGCGTGCGCGAGGCCCAGCGACAGCTGCGCCTGCGCCAGCAGCGGTGCATGGCCCAGCGCGCGCGCCTGCTCGAGTGCCGCGGTCAACGCCTCGGGCGCGGCGGCGTAGCGATCGAGCGCGGTCAAGGCCTCCGCGGCCGCGAGTGCGTCGGTCACCAGCGCCGCGCGACCTACCAGCGCCTCGGCCTGCGGTGCGGGCCGCTGCGTCCGCGCGCCCGCCCACGCCGCCGCGATGCACGGCGAGATCGGCGGCAGCTCGGCGATCGCATGCGCGAGCGAGTCGTCGACGTCGAAGCTGGGCAGCTCGAGCGCGCGCTGCAGCGTCGCGTCGAAGCGAGCGCGCGCGTCGTCGCGACAGCGGGCGCGCTCGCGGTCGGGATCGGGCTCGGCCCCGGGCGCGCACGCGGCCACGGCCTGGGCGGTCCATGCCGCGGCCCAGGCATCGAGCGGCGGCAGCACGCGCGCGGCCAGGGCCTCGCCGTCGTCCATCGTGGCGATGCGCTCGCGCAGCGCGTCGCGTCGCGTCGCGAGCCAGCGCCCGTCGAGCGTGGCCGCGCGCGACAGACACGCGGGATCGGCCACGGCCGGCGGTGGCGGTGGCGCGACCGCGGCTTGCGGCTGCGGGGTCGGCGGTGCGCTGGGCTCGAGCGTGGGACGTTCGGTCGCCGGCGCGGGCCCGCGATCCGACAGCTGTGCCATCGTGGCGACCGTGATCGCCACGGCCGCGCCCATCGCGAGCGCGACGCCACCCCATCGCAGCGCGCGGCCGCGATCGCGCTCGAGCGCCGCGAGCAACGGCGCCATCGATCGATGCCGCGCGGCCGGATCGACCGCGAGCCCGGTCGTGATGGCGGTGCGCAGCCACGCCGGCGCGCTGCGGGGCAGCGGCCGCGGCTCGCCGCGCAACACCGCGTCGGCGAGCGCGTACAGATCGCGCCCCGCGAACGGTCGCTCGCCGAACACGGCCTCGGCCAGCGCGACGCAGAACGAGAACTGATCCGAGCGCGCGTCGGCGGGCTCGCCCCGCCACTGCTCGGGCGCCATGTAGGCCGGCGTGCCGACCAGGGTGCCGTGCGCGGTGGTGCCGTGGGTCGCGAGCGCCTCGGATGCGATCGCGCCGCCGGTGGGCGCGTCGGGCCATGCCATGGTCGGGCGCGCGAGCCCGAAGTCGGTGACGCGCGCGCGGCCATCGACGCCGATGAGCACGTTGTCGGGCTTGAAGTCGCGATGCACCAGGCCCACGTCGTGCGCGGCCTGCAGCCCGCGGCCGGCCTGCACGAAGATCGCCAGGATCTGCGAGCGCGTGCGCGGGCTCGCCCGCAGCCACTGCGCCAGCGTCGTGCCTTCGACCAGCTCCATCGCGACGAAGATCTGTCCACCGACGCTGCCGACGTCGTGCACCGCGACCACGTTGGGGTGGGCCAGGCGAGCCATCGCGCGGGCCTCCCGGAGCATGCGCGCGCGCGTGGCTTCGGCATCGCCGGCGCCGGGATGCAACAGCTTGATCGCGACGCGGCGGTGCAGCTCGGGATCGTGGGCCTCGAACACCACGCCCATGCCGCCCTGACCCAGTCGACGTCCGAGCACGTAGCGCCCGACGCTGGTCGGCACCGCGGTCGCGGCGGCGCGCGCGGGCGCGGTCGGCAGCGAGCGTGCACCACCGGTGGTCGCATGTTCGTCGCCGACGCTGCCGTCGCCGCCGAACATGCGCGCGAGCTCGACGAGTGTCGTCGCGCAGGCGCTGCAGCGATCGATGTGCAGCTCCAGTGCTGCGCGATCACGCTCGGGCAATCGACCGAGCGCGAATGCTTCGAGCTGCGACGGATCGGGACAACCCGCCATCGCCGACGACCCTACCGCGAGCCCGCGCGCGGATGGGGATCGCCGAGAAACGCAGTTTTCGGGGCCTACGTGTGCGTCTGGTGCAACCGTGGAGATTCGGTCATCGCCCGGATCGCCACCCTACCGCGCCGCCGGCGCCCGCTGTATGCTCCGCCCCATGCGCCCCACCACGCGATGCAGCGTTGCGCTGCCGCTCACGCTGTCGTTCCTCGTCACAACGATCCCCGGTTGCTCGAAGATCGAAGAGCTCACCGGAAAGAAGGACGAGACCGTCGCCAAGACCGACGAGAAGAGCGAGGCGAAGACCGACGAGAAGAAGGCCGAGGAGAAGAAGGCCGACGAGAAGAAGGAGGAGGCGAAGGTCGAGGCCGCGCCGATTCCGGTCGCGCCGATGCTCACCGGTCTCGACGCGATGCTCGCGTTCGTCCCCGACGACAAGGCGGAGTTCGTCATCGTCCGCGACGCGTCGGTGTTCGCCGAGTACGCCGAGGAGGGCGCGAAGTTCTTCGAGGGCCCGCTGACGGCGCTGGGCGCCGACGGTGGCGCGCTGCCGGGTGACCTCGCCCAGGCCAAGGCCGGGCTCGACGTGGCCAAGGTCAAGATGGCCGAGATCGTCACCGCGGTCGCGGCCTCGGGCTTCCGCCCGCAGGAGGGCGGCGCGATGATCAAGCTCGCCAGCGGCAAGAGCTTGATCGTCTTCGCGGCGGACAAGCCCACCGCGGTCGTCGACCTGGCCAAGGCGCTCGGTGGCGGCGACAAGATGACCGCGACCTGCAAGGCCATCGACGGCCACGCGGGCTGGAACGTCTGCACCGACGACCAGGCGACCGCGGACGGCTACAAGCCCGCGGCCGATCCGGCGCCGGTGCGCAAGGTCCTGAGCGACGAGCTGCCCGGCGTCGACCTCGACGAGTCCAACGTGCTCGCGCACGTCAGCGCCGACGGCAAGCCGCTGTCGTTCGCGGTCGCGACGCTGCCGGGGCTCGTGCACCTGGCGATGGGCCTGCCGGACTCGCCCGACGTCGCACCGATGAAGGCCGCGCTGGCGCCCGGCGCCGCGCCGACGTTGTCGCAGGTGCAGGCCGGTGCCGGCTTCGCGTGGATGCGCGTGAACCCGGAGATGATCAAGTCGGCGATGAAGGACGGCATGAACGGCGCGCCGCCGCAGGTGGTGTCGATGTTCGACAGCCTGACCGGTGAGTTCGTCGTCGCCGGCGAGGTCTCGCCCGGCGGTCTGTTCATCCAGGCCGGCGCGAGCGACACCGCGGGCATGGGTGCGCTGTACGACGAGGCGCTCAAGGATCCGTCGAAGCTGCCCGCCACGATCCCGGATCTCAAGGACAGCAAGGTCACCTGGGAGAAGACGCAGATCCAGGCGGCGGGTGCCACGGTCGACGCGTTCCACGTCGCGATCACCGGCGTGAAGGAGGCCGACGTGCTCAAGGCCTACGCCGGCCTCAGCCCCGACTTCTGGACCTTCGCGCACGACAACATGCTCACCTTCGCGGCCGGTCCGGACGCGGCCAACGTCGGCAAGATGGTCGAGGCCGGCGGCGCCGGTCCGTCGGCGGACCTGCTGGCCTCGCTGCCGCACCAGCTCGCGGACGCGCTGCCCAAGAACGAGGTCAGCATGGTCGTGCACCTGCCGGTCGATGCGCTGCAGGGCGCGTCGATGCGCAAGGTCGTCGACGCCGCGCTCAAGACCTCCACAGAGCTCAAGCCGGCGCAGATCAACGCGGTGCTGGGCTTCCTCGCGCCGCTGTCGTCCGCGACGTTCTGGGTCGCGCAGCCCTCGGGCACGACGATCCCGGTGGTGCACCTGGCGGTGCAGGGCATCGGCAACCGCGCGACCGACGAGGGCAAGGCCGCACTCGAGGCCGCGCGCAAGGTCGCCGCGGGCGGTGACCCGGCGACCGAGTTCGGTACGCTCGCGTCGAGCTACGGCAGCTCGCCGATGGCGTTCGCCTACCACGCGCGCGCCGGAGATCAGGGTCCGGGCGCGCTCGTCGGTTCGGGCACCGGTGCCGTCGCGCTCATGGGCGCGATCGGCTTCGCGATCGCGACCGGTGCGAGCAACCCGACGCTCGCCGACGACCTCGGCGTGAAGCCCGAGGAGCCGCCGCCGCCGCTCGAGATCCCGACCAAGCCGGTGACGCCCAAGCACGAGCCGGATCCGAAGAAGCCCACGCCGAAGAAGGATCCGAAGAAGCCGGACCCGGCCAAGCCGGACCCGGCCAAGCCCGACCCGGTCAAGCCCGACCCGAAGAAGCCGGACCCGGCCAAGCCCGACCCGGCGAAGCCCGACCCGAAGAAGCCGGTCGAGCCGCCCAAGCCGGATCCGAAGAAGCCGCCCAAGCCGACGCCGGACCCGAAGAAGCCCGATCCGAAGAAGCCGTTCCGTCCGGTTCGCCCAGGCAGCAAGGGCTGACCCCCAGCCGGCGGCCACGCGGCCGCCGACCGCGCCGCGCTCGATCCGGGCGCGCCCCGAAGGCCCCCCATGCGGGGCCTTCGGCCGTTTCGGCGACCGCTCGACTCGCCCCGGCACGGCAGGGTTGCTCGGGTGCCGGCCGCGGTTGACACCGCCGGACGCCTGCACCAGACTCCCGCCCGAGGATGCTCACCTTACGTAAGGGTGAGAGTTCGATGAGCGAGCCCCAGACCCTCAAGATCGGCGACCTGGCGCGCAAGACCGGCAAGTCCCTGCGTGCGCTGCGGCTGTACGAGGAGCTGGGGCTGCTGCGCGCGGCCCGGTCGACCGGCGGTTTCCGCCTCTACGGGCCCGACCAGGTCGCGCGGGTCTACTGGATCGCGAAGCTGCAGGACATGGGCTTCACGCTGCCGCAGATCCAAGGGCTCATCGACACCGTCGAGTCCTCGTCGAGCGGTCCGGGCGCGATGCAGTCGCTGCGCGAGCTGTTCCGCTCCAAGCTGGCCGACACCCGCGCGCAGGTCGAGCGGCTGCTGCAGCTCGAGCGCGACCTGGCCGAGAGCCTCGCGTACCTCGAGGGTTGCCGCGCCTGCACGCACGATCACGAGCTCGACTCGTGTGCCGCGTGCGACTCGGTCCACGCGGATCAGGCCGCACCGAGCCTGGTGGCCGGTGTCCACCTCGCACCGGCCGCGCCGGTGCGCCTGCGCCCGCGCACGCGCGGCGACGCAGCGGAGAGTCCATGACCATCACGACGCCGATCTATCTCGACTACGCCGCCACCTGCCCGGTCGATCCGCGGGTGGTGGACGCGATGCTGCCGTACTTCACGCAGATGTACGGCAACGCCGCCAGCCGCACGCACGCCTTCGGTTGGACCGCCGAGGAGGCGGTCGAGCAGGCGCGCACCGAGATCGCGACCACGCTCGGTGCCGACCCCAAGGAGATCACCTGGACCAGCGGCGCGACCGAGTCGAACAACCTCGCGATCAAGGGCGTGGTCGAGTACCTCGGCACCGGCGGCGAGGGCCGGCCGCAGCACGTCATCACCGTCGCGACCGAGCACAAGGCGGTGCTCGACACCTGCAAGTACCTCGAGCGCCACGGCACCGCGGTGACGTATCTGCCGGTGGATCGCAGCGGCCTCGTGACCGTGGATCAGGTCGCTGCCGCGATGACCGATCACACCAGCGTGGTGTCGATCATGGTGGCGAACAACGAGACCGGCGTGATCCAGCCCATCGCCGAGATCGGCCGGCTGTGCCGCAGCCGCAACGTCCTGTTCCACACCGACGCGACCCAGGCCTTCGGCAAGATCCCGCTCGACGTCGAGGCCATGTGCATCGACCTCGCGAGCATCTCGGCGCACAAGATCTACGGACCCAAGGGCATCGGTGCGCTGTACGTGCGCCGGCGCAAGCCGCGGGTGCGGCTCGCGCCGCAGATCCACGGCGGCGGGCACGAGCGGGGCAACCGCTCGGGCACGCTCAACGTGCCCTCGATCGTCGGCTTCGGCGTGGCCGCCCGCATCGCGCGCGAGTCGATGGCCAGCGAGACCGAGCGCATCGCGGCGCTGCGCGATCACCTGCGCGACCACGTGTGCCGCGAGATCGAGCACGTCCACGTCAACGGCTCGCGCGAGCACATGCTGCCGGGGCACCTCAACGTCAGCTTCGCGTACATCGAGGGCGAGTCGCTGCTGATGGCGCTCAAGGAGATCGCGCTGTCGTCGGGCTCGGCCTGCACCTCGGCCAGCCTCGAGCCCTCCTACGTCCTGCGTGCGATGGGGCTCGACGACGAGCTCGCGCACTCGAGCCTGCGAATGACCCTGGGCCGCTTCACCACCCGCGAGGAGGTCGACTACGTGGCCGACCTGCTGAAGCGTCACGTCGCGCGCCTGCGCGAGATGTCGCCGCTGTGGGAGATGGTCCAGGACGGCATCGATCTCAGCACCATCCAGTGGGCCGCCCACTGAGCCCCACCCGAAAGCCGTTCCCATGGCGTACAGCGACAAGGTCATCGATCACTACGAGAATCCCCGCAACGTCGGCAGCCTCGACAAGGACGACGACGCGGTCGGCACCGGCATCGTCGGCGCACCGGCCTGTGGCGACGTGATGAAGCTGCAGATCCGCGTCGAGGACGGTGTCATCACCGACGCGCGCTTCAAGACCTACGGCTGCGGCTCGGCCATCGCGAGCTCCAGCCTCGTGACCGAGTGGGTCAAGGGCATGCGCGTCGAGCAGGCGCTCGAGATCGACAACGCGCGCATCGCCGAGGAGCTGTCGCTGCCGCCGGTGAAGATCCACTGCTCGGTGCTGGCCGAGGACGCGATCAAGGCCGCGATCCGCGACTGGCAGGCGAAGCAGGCCGCGGCCGAGGGCGCGAGCGCGGCGCCGACCGCCGCGGCCGAGGGAGCGAGCGCGACATGAACGCCGCCGCGATCGAACCGCCCACGGTCGCAACGCCCGAGCCGCCGCCGACGGTGACCATCACCGCCCGCGCGGCCAAGATGATGCAGGGGCAGCTGGTCAAGCGCGGCACGCCGCAGGCGGCGATCCGCTTCGGCATCCGCGGCGGCGGCTGCACCGGCTACTCGTACATGTTCCAGTTCGAGGACGGTCCGCCGCGCGCGAGCGACCACGTGATCGAGGCGTTCGGCGTGCGCATGTACGTCGATCCCAAGAGCATGCGCCTGGTCAAGCACACCCGCATCGACTTCGAGACCGGCATCCGCGGCCACGGCTATCGCTTCGAGAACCCCAACGTCTCGAGCGCGTGCGGTTGCGGCGAGTCGGTCACGTTCTGATGGACGCTGCAGCGAGCCACTTCGCGCGCTTGGGCCTGCCGCCGCGGTTCGACCTCGACCCGGCGCAGCTGGAGGCCAGCTACCTCGCGCTGGCGCAGGCGCACCACCCCGATCGCGCGTCGCAGGCCGACGTGTCGGCGCGGCGGGCCGCGCTCGAGACCAGCGCCGCGATCAACGAGGCCCACCGCGTGCTGCGCGATCCGGTGCGCCGCGCCGAGTACCTGTGCAAGCTCGGCGGCGTCGATCTCGACTCGACCGACCGCGAGCGCGGCGCGCCGCACATGCCGGCGACGTTCCTCGCCGACATGATCGAGCGCCGCGAGCAGCTGGCGCAGGCGCGCACGGCCGGCTTCGCCGCGCTCGACGCCCTGCGCGAGCGCACCGCCGACGAGGTCGCGCGATGCTTCGCGCGCGCGACCACGGCGCTGGCGGCCCAGGACATCCGCGCGGCCGCGGTCGCGCTGGTCGAGCGTCGCTACCTGCAGCGCCTGCTCGACGAGATCGACGAGGTCTGATCATGGCCAACGGCAGCAGTGGCGCGGACCTGGGCGGCGACGCCCTGTTCCAGATCGAAGAACCCACGGTTGCGCGGGCCAAGCCGCGCGCGCCCGGTCGCGGCATCGGCATCGATCTGGGCACGACCCACAGCCTCGTCGCGATCGCGCCCCACGGCGCACCGCCGCGCGTGCTGGTCGACGCGAGCGAGGGCCCGCTGCTCGCGTCGGTGGTCGACTACGGCGGCGCGAGTCCGGTGGTCGGCGCGCGCGCGCGCGCGCGCCAGCTCGAGGCGCCGACCCAGGTCGTGGCCTCGGTGAAGCGGTTCATGGGCCGCGGCGTGGCCGACATCGATTTCCCGCACCCGCTGCAGCTGCGCGAGGGCGAGGGCGTGATCCGCATCGACGTCGGCCGCGCCCGCGCGGTCACGCCGATGGAGGTCTCGGCGGAGATCCTCGCGGTGCTGCGGGCTCGCGCCGAGGCCGAGCTGGGTGGGCCGATCGACGGCGCGGTCATCACGGTGCCGGCGTACTTCGACGACGCGCAGCGGCAGGCGACCAAGGACGCGGCGCGCATCGCCGGGCTGCCGGTGTACCGCCTGCTGGCCGAGCCGACCGCGGCGGCGCTTGCCTACGGCCTCGACCGCGCGCAGCGGGGCTGCTTCGCGGTGTTCGATCTCGGCGGCGGCACCTTCGACATCAGCGTGCTGCGTCTGCACGAGGGCGTGTTCCAGGTGCTCGCGACCGGCGGCGACTCGGCGCTGGGCGGCGACGACTTCGATCGCGCGCTGGCGCAGCAGCTGCTGCTGCGCGCGGGCGTGGCCGCGCCCGACGTCTCGCAGCACGCCGAGGCGCTGCAGGTCGCGCGCGCGGCCAAGGAGGCGCTGTCGGACCGCGAGCAGACCGAGGTCACGCTGGCGCGCAGCGGCCTGCGCGGTGCGGTGCTCACCCGCGCCGAGCTCGAGGCGGTGATCGAGCCGATCGCACGGCGCACGCTCGCACCGTGCCGCCGCGCGCTGGCCGACGCCGGGCTCACGCCCGAGCAGCTCGACGGCGTGGTCCTGGTCGGCGGCTCGACGCGCACGCCGCTGGTGCGCCGGCTGGTCGCGCAGGTGTTCCGCCGCGAGCCGTTGCACGACCTCGACCCCGACGAGGTCGTGGCCCACGGCGCGGCGATCCAGGCCGACGTGCTCTCGGGCAGCGCGCGCGAGGGCGTCACGTTGCTCGACGTCGTGCCGCTGAGCCTGGGGCTCGAGACCATGGGCGGCATGGTCGAGGCCATCATCCCGCGCAACGCGACCATCCCCATCGCCGCGCGCCAGGTCTTCACCAACTACAGCGAACAACAGACCGGCATGGTCATCCACGTGGTCCAGGGCGAGCGCGAGATGGCGCGGGACTGTCGCAGCCTCGCGCGCTTCGAGCTGCGCGGCATCCCACGGCTGCCGCCGTCGATGGCGCGGGTCGAGGTCACGTTCCAGCTCGACGCCGACGCGCTGCTGACCGTGACCGCGCGCGAGCTGATGACCGGCGTGAAGCAGACCGTCGAGATCAAGCCCACCTTCGGGCTGTCCGAGCAGGAGATCGACGCGCTGGTGATCGAGAGCCTCGATCACGCCGAGGAGGACTTCGCCGCGCGCGCGCTGGCCGAGGCGCGCGTCGAGCTCGACCGCGTGGCGCTGGCGGTGCGCACGGCGTTGGCCGAGGTCGAGGCCTCGCCGCCGCTGCGGGCGGCGCTGCTGCCCGCGCCCGAGCACGCGGCGATCACGGCGGCACTCGCGGCCGCCGACGCGGCGATGGCCGCGACCGAGGCCAAGCCGGTGCAGCAGGCCCGCGAGGCGCTCGAGCAGATCAGCGAGCCGTTCGCACGGCGTCGCATGGAGCGTGCGCTGCAGGCCGGCATGTCCGGACGCACGGTCGCGGAGATCGAGGCCGAGGTCCAAGACGAGGCCCAGCTGGCACCACGCCGCGGGGGCCATGGCGCCGAGGTGATCTGAACATGCCCAAGATCACCTTCATCGATCCCGAAGGCACGCGCACCGAGGTCGAGGTGCGGCCGCGGCAGGACGACCTGCTCGAGATCGCCGAGGAGCACGGCGTGAAGATGGGCAGCGCCTGCGGAGGCGTGTGCGCGTGTTCGTCGTGCCACGTCTACGTGCGCCAGGGCCTGTCGAGCCTGCCGGAGATGACGGACAAGGAAGAAGATCGCCTCGACATGGGCTTCGACGTGCGGCCCTACAGCCGCCTGGGCTGCCAGTGCGTCGTCGGCGAGCAGGACCTCGTCGTCGAGATCACGCACGAGTCGCTGCAGGTGTGGTTCAACGAGCACCCCGACCAGCGGCGCTGAGCGCAGCAGCTCGAGCGGACGCGCGCACCGGCGCGAACCCGCGCGGGTGGGCGCGAGGAACCCGGACGCGCGCGCGGCAACTCTGCCGCAGACCGGCGATCGGCCGGCGACGCCATGCTCCGACGCGCGCTGCTCCCGTGCCTGATCGCCTCGCTCCCCTGCAGCTGCGGCTCCGACCAGCGTGACGAGGGCTACGGTGCCTCGGGCTCCGCGACCGTCGCGAGCAGCGTCAGCGCCGGCGACACCAGCGGCGACGGTGGTGGGGGCGGCTCGACGCCTGGTGGTGACGACGGCGGCGACGCGGGCCCCGGCAGCGGCGACAGCTCCGGCGGCGGCGGCGCGATCTTCGATCTCGGCAGCGCCGACGACGGCGGCGGCGAGGTCCCGACCACCTGCGACGAGCTCGACACCACCGAGACCACCGTCGGCTGCACCTTCTTCGGGGTCGATCTCGATCAGGCGCAGATCTTCGAGAACCAGCAGTACGCGATCGTCGTGAGCAACGTGCAGGGCGTGGCCGCGGCGGAGGTCGTGGTCGAGCAGAAGCAGGCTGGCGCGTGGGTGACGGTCGCGGGGCCGATCGACGTGCCGGCGTTGGGGCTCTACACCTTCGAGCTCGACAACTTGGTGCAGATCGGCAGCGGCATCAAGGTCGGCGGGGCCTATCGCGTGCGCTCGAGCGTGCCGATCATCGCCTACCAGTTCAACCCGCTGGTCATGGGCTGGTGGAGCTCCGACGCGTCGCTGCTGTATCCGCTCGAGGCGTGGGACACGCTCGTCGACGTGGTCCACTGGGGTCAGGGCTCGGGCAAGGGCTACATCTCGATCGTCGCGGCCACCGACGGCACCCAGGTGCAGGTCCGTCCCAGCACCGACACCACCGGCGCCGGCGGGGTCCCGCCCGGTGTCGCCGGCGGTACGTTCATGCTCGAGCTCGACGAGGGCGACGTGGCGCAGATCGCCGTCGCGCAGGAGAACGCGTCGCTCACCGGCACGCGCATCGAGAGCGACCAACCCGTCGCGGTGTTCACCGGCCACGAGTGCGCGTTCGTGCCGGGCGACAAGTACGCCTGCGATCACCTCGAGGAGCAGATGGCGGGGCTGCGGCTGTGGGGCAAGCAGTTCGTGGCCTCGCGCGTGCCGGTGCGCCTGCCCGAGACGCCCGAGAGCTCGCTGTGGCAGGTCTACGCCAGCGAGGACGGCACCACGATCGACTTCGACGTGCCCGCGGGCGTCAGCGGCGTGCCGGCCGGACCCCTGCAGCTCGACGCCGGCGAGCTGGTCGAGTTCTTCGTCACCGGCACGCCCGCGGCGCCCGGCGACTTCTTCGTCGACGCCGACAAGCCCATCGCCGTGTTCAACTACATGACCGGCTACGAGAACATGCCGGGCGGCGCCACCATGCTCGGCGATCCCGCGATGGTGCAGCTGGGCGCGGTCGAGCAGTTCCTCGATCGCTACGTGCTGCTGGTCCCGAGCCAGTGGACGTGGGACTTCCTCGTCGTCACGCGCCCCGAGGGCGCGGTGGTGCAGGTCGACGGCGCGGAGATCGACGACGCCGCGTTCGTGCCCGCCGGCGGTGGCTTCGAGGTCGCGCGCGTGCTGGTCGAGGACGGCGTGCACGAGGTCGACGCCAACGCACCGGTCGCGGTCGAGGTCGTCGGCTACGACACCGCCGACAGCTACGCGTATCTGGCCGGCGGCGGCACCGGGGTCATCAACCCGGTCCCGGCGGGGTGATCGAACGGCCGCCCCCCTGCGGGCGCAATGAATGTTTGAATTTGCTGTCGGCTTTGCTAGGCTCGATCCGTGCGAGGCTGGGTCAGCGTGGTGGTGGCGCTCGCGGGCTGCGGGCCCACGGTGTCGGGCGGATCGGCGTCGGGCTCGGGCTCCGAAGGCTCGGACTCCACCGCGGCGCCCAGCAGCGATGCCGCGAGCGACGCGAGCGCGACCGCGGCCGATGGCAGCGGCTCGAGCTCGGCCGCGAGCGATGCGACCAGCGACGGGGAGGGCAGCACCGGCGCGCCGTCGACGAGCTGGTGCCTCGAGATCGCGGACGTCGATGGCTTCGCGCAGCTGCAGTACGCGGCTGCGCCCACCGCCGATCCGGCGATCGGACACGCGCGGCTGTGGCAGGTCGACTCGGTGTGGGATCCGTTCGACAAGACCCTGACCACGAGCCTGACGCCGCACGACGTCGCGCCCGACGGCAGCACCGTGCCCGGCGACACCGTGGACGTGCCGGCGTGGGTCGAGCTGTTCGCGGACGTCGACGGTGACGGTGTCGACGACGTGGTGCTGCGCGAGCTCGTGGGCACGCAGCTGTCGTGGCTCGCGCTGGGCGACGGTGGCGGCGGCTCGCCGCAGCCGCTTGCGGTGTCGGCGGACCAGAACGTGCGCTGGCTCGACGGCGACGGCGATGGCCGTGTCGACCGCTTCGTGTTCGCCGACGATCCCGGTGGGCTCACGCTCGACCGCGGCGACGGCAGCGGCGACTTCGAGGGCTTCGTCGACTTCGGCACGCCCATGGGCCCGCAGGCGCCGCTCGCCAACGCGGTGATCGCCGTGGACGCCGGCGTGCTCGCGCTGGAGTTCGCCGAACCGTGGCACGACTTCGGCTACGGCAACGGCAGCACCACCGCGGTGCTCGACGGCCAGGGCGGCTTCGCGTTGGGGCCGAGCACGCCGATCGCGATGCACACGATGGTGGCGGCCGCGGACTTCGGTGCGGACCACAGCGTCGAGCTGGTGCTGGCCGAGGAGGGCGGGGCGCTGGTGCTGTGGTCGGACGACGGCGCCGGCGGCCTGGTGAGCGCGACCATCGGCGAGTCGTCCGAACGCGTGGCGGTGATCCATCTCGGCGACGTGCCCGCGCCGCAGCTGCTCACGATCACGTCCGACGGCGCGATGCGTCGCTTCGAGGCGCCGCAGCTGGGCATGGCCAGCGGTGTCGAGGTCGGCGGCAGCGTACCCATGGGCGCCGACCTGCAGCCGATCGACGTCGATGGCGACGGACAGGACGAGCTGCTGCTGGGCGACTACGACGGCGACCACTACGGCTACCGGCTGGGGAGCTTCGTGCCATGCGGGTGAGGTTCGGATCCGGCGTGCTCGTGGTCGCGTTGGCCGGCTGTGCGCCCGAGCGCGTCAGCAGTGGCAGCGGCGGCGCGGATGGCAGCAGCAGCGGTGGCACCACCGACGGCGGCAGTGGCAGCAGCGGCAGCGGCAGCGTCGAGACGAGCAGCGGCGGGGACTCGGTCAGCGTCGGCAGCAGCGACGGCAGCAGCAGCGGCAGCGTCGAGAGCAGCGGCGGGGCGGACAGCAGCGACGGCGGTCCGCCGCCGTTGCAGTGTGGCAACGGCGTGGTCGAGGGCGACGAGGGCTGCGACGACGGCAACCTCGACGACGGCGACGCGTGCGACCACGACTGCGTGCCGACCGATGCGATCGTGTGGAGCACCGAGATCCCCGGTGTCGCGGGCGCCAACGACTGTGCGTACCGCGTGGCCGTCAGCGCGCAGGGCGTGTGGGTCGCCGGCATCGTGCGCGACGCGCAGGCGGCCAGCGATGGGCTGGTCGCGCGACTCGACCCCGACGGCGCGTTGCTGTGGCGCGCCGACTTCGACTCGCAGGACCACGAGAACGACGAGGCCCGCGGGCTCGCGCTCGCCGACGACGACACCGCCTACGTCGGCGGCGCGTGGGAGCAGAACGGCAGCCACACCTGGCTGCAGCGCGTCGAGCCCGACGGCACGATCGCGTGGGCACAGGAGTGGTTCGACGGCGAACGCGGCAGCGAGAGCGCGGTGGACCTCGCGTTGGTCGACGGTGCGCCGTGGCTCGCGGCCTACCTCGACGCGACCGGCGAGCCGCTGCTGCTGCGCTACGGCACCGACGGCGTGCTCGTCGCGGCCGACACGCTCGCGGTCACGCCCGGCCAGGTGCTGCGCCCCAGCGACCTCGAGTCGCGCGCCGGCGCGACGTGGCTGTTCGGGCTGCGCCACGACGAGTTCTTTCCCGGCGGCCCGCCGACCGGGCTGCAGCTGGGACCCGACGCCAGCATCGGCACCGAGCTCGGCGTCGAGACCTTCACGGACCATCCCAGCGACGGTGGCGTCAGCGGTGCGCTCGGTCCCGACGGCAGCCTGGTGCTGGTCTCGTACGATCAGCCCGCCGGCGGCGAGACGCCGACGGTCCGCCGCTTCGATCCCGAAGGCACGCTGGCGGCCGCGTGGTTGATCGAACTCGACGATCAGCCCGAGGTCGAAGACGTCGCGCTCGACGCCAACGGCGACGTCATCGTCGCCGGCCGCATCGGCGACGCCGCGTGGGCGCGGCGCAGCGACGCCGAGGGCGCGTTGCTGTGGGACCGTCGCCACACGCCGCCGGGCGGCGACGGCCGGCTCGAGGCCGTCGCGATCGCGCCCGACGACGGTGCGGTGATCGTCGCGGGCTGCATCGCCGACGCGGGCGGCCACGCGGCGTGGGTCCGCCGCTACCAGCCCTGAGGGTCGCGCGTCACTGACAGGCGAGGTGGAGATCGACGATCTCCGCCTTGGCGCCGTCGTGCAGCGGTGCCCACGCGCGCTCGGCCTCGCAGTTGCCGCGGCCATCGCACACGGTGTTGCTGTCGAAGCCCAGCGGCAGCGCGACGATGCCGGCCTGCGACAGCGGCACCAGCTCGTCGGCCGCGGACCGGCGGTCGCCGTCGAGGTCGCCCCACAACCGCAGCCGCGCGAACTCGGGATCCGCCGCGTCCACGCGCCCGTCGCGGTTGCGATCGAGCTCGGCCAGCGCCGCGAAGCCATGGCGCGCGCGCGAGCCGTCGCCCAGCACCGTGGCCGAGCCGAACAGCTCGTGGCCGCCTTCGATCGCGCCGCTGTCGTCGCGATCGAGCGCCAGCCACGGCGTGCGTGCGGCGGGCCAGTCGCTGCCGAGGCAGGCGTTGCCGAGCTCGAACACGGCCGCGCTCGCGTCGTGGAGCACGATGGACTCGCCCGGCGGGACGATCACCAGCGGCGTGCTGGTCTCGCCCGACTCGCAGAAGCCCCACGAGGGCGTTCCGTCGATGCCGAGCTCGCAGACCTGCGTGCCGTTGCCGTCGTCGCAGACTTGCGACTCGCCGGGCTCGCACTCCAGCGCGTGCAGGCACGGGCCCCAGAACCGCCGGCTGTCGGCGTCGAGGTGACAGAAGCGAACGCCGTCGGTCTCGCAGCGATGTCGCGCCGATGTCCGGCGTCAGCGGCCGCGGAATTGCGGCGGCCGCTTCTCGAGGTACGCCGCGATGCCCTCGGCCGCGTCTTCGCCCTCGAACAGTCGCTGCTGCAGCTCGCGCTCGAGCGAGAG
>JAIBBS010000128.1 GCA_019694555.1 Nannocystaceae bacterium | reverse complement strand
CGACCGTGCCCGCGCCGCCGCGCCCCTCCGTCGCGCCCGCGTCGGCTGCGACCGCGGCGGCGACCAGCCCCGCGGCGGATCTCGACTCGGCGCTCACCGTCGTCGCGCCCGCACCGTCGAGCCCCACCCCCGCGACGAGCCCGCGCGGCACGCTGCTGCAGCCGGTCGTCGCACCGCCGCCCGTGGCAGCGCACGGCGAGACCGTCGCGACGGCGATGCCGTCGCCGGTGGTCGCACCGACGCCGGTGGTCGCACCGACGCCGGTGGTCGCACCGACGCCCGTGGTCGCGCCGACGCCCGTGGTCGCGCCGACGCCCGTGGTCGCGCCGACGCCCGTGGTCGCACCGGCGCGCCCGGCCGCGTCCCCCAGCGGCACGCTGATGATGCCCGCGATGGCAGGCCCGGCCGCGATGCCGCCGGTCACGGTGAGCCCGCCCGAGGCCGAGGATCGCACGCTGCTGCGACCGGGCCTCACGCCACCGCCGCGCACGCCCGAGCCGCCGGCGCCGACGTTCGTGCCGCCGCCCGCGGCCACGCCCGCGAAGCCGCTGACGATGGAGCCCGCGCCCGCGCAGTGGGGCGGCATCGATCAAGCCGGCGGCACGATGCGCGCGCCGGTCACCACGCCCACCGGCACGCAGACGATGCCGGCACCCTCGAGCGTCGCCGTCGACAGCGCGCAGCAGGCCAGCGCGCGCGGCGAGTTCCAGCCCATCGATCGCACCCAGGCTGCAGCGCCCGCTGGATGGCAACCGCCTGCGGCACAGCCCGAGCCCGCCGCAGCGCCGGCCGGGGACAAGGTCGTGGTCGCACCCGAGGTCGCGTCGTCGCAGACGATGACCGCGGGCTCGATCGCTCGCACCGCGGCCGCACCCGCGCAGCGTCCTGGCAGCGCGGCGAAGCGCGGGCCGCAGCGTGCGGCCGCGGTCGCCAGCGCGATCGGCATGACGCCGACCGCTGCAGGCCCGGCCGGCCGCTCGGTCTCCAACGGTGCGCGACTCGATCAACAGGTCGAGGCGGCGCGCGCGGCCGGTCTGACCGGTGCGTCCGCGCCCGCGGTGGTGGGACGCTACGAGGTGCTGCTGCGGATCGCCCGCGGCGGCATGGGCACGGTCTACCTCGCGCGCGTCACCGGCGAGGGTGGTTTCCGCCGCCTCTTCGCGCTCAAGGTCATCCGCGATCACTTGAGCCAAAACGACGACTACGTGCGGATGCTGCTGCAGGAGGCGCGCATCGCCTCGCGGCTGCACCACCCCAACGTCGTCGGCATCGTCGACATCGGCACGCTCGCCAACCAGCACTACCTGGTGATGGACTACGTCGAGGGCTGCACCTTCTCGGAGCTGCTCAAGGTCCACCGCCGCACGCGACCGCCCCACCTCATCGTGCCGCTGATGCTCGACGCGCTGTCGGGCCTGCACGCCGCGCACTCGCTGGTCGACGACGACGGCTCGCCGCTGGTGCTGGTGCACTGTGATTTCTCGCCGCAGAACATGCTGGTCGGCACCAACGGCATCTGCCGCATCACCGACTTCGGCATCGCCAAGGCCGCCAACGCGCTGCACGAGCGATCGAGCATCACCCGCGGCAAGCCGGCCTACGTGTCGCCGGAGCAGGTGCTGGGCCGCGGGCTCGATCACCGCTCGGACATCTTCTCCGCCGGCGTGGTGCTGTGGAACGCGCTCACCGGCGAGCAGCTGTTCAGCGGCGACTCGCCCGAGCAGACGCTGCAGGGCGTGCTGTCGCGTCCGATCCCGCCGCCGTCGACGGTGGGCCTGCGTCCACCGAGCTGCTTCGATCGCGTGTGCATGCGCGCGCTCGAGCGCGATCCGGCGCGGCGCTACCAGACCGCCGAACAGATGCTGATGGATCTGCGGCGCATCGCGATCGCCGAGGACTTCCTCGCGCCGTCGTCGGACGTCGGCCGCTGGGTCGTGGACACCTTCGGTCGCCAGCTCGAGCTGCGCCGCCAGGCCGCCGGCATCTCCAGTCGACCGCTGGGCATGGAGAGCCAGCCCATCGCGCTGTCGGTCTCGGTGCCGGAGCTGGGCCTGGGCGATCCGGAGCTCACCGCCGAGACGCGCGCGCTGCCGGCCGACTACGGGCAGACGCCGGAGTCGAGCGCGTCGAAGACCACGCTGCTGCGCAGCGACGTGACCGAGGCGGTGCCGCCCCCGCGTCCGAACAAGCCCTCGCACGCCAAGGCCATCGCGATCGGCATCGCGGTCAGCGTCATCACCGTGGTCATCGCGATCGGCATCGCGCGGCCGGAGTGGATCCGCGGCGGCGCGGTCGATCAGTACGGTCGCTACGGCGATGGCCGCGACGCGCCCGCGGGCGACGACGGCAAGGCCGCCGCCGGCACCGACGGCGACGGCAAGGGCGACGACACCAGCGACGCCAAGGCCAAGCCGAAGTCGGACGGGACGACGGACGCGAAGTCCGACGCCGACGCGAAGACCGATGCGAAGACCGACGCGAAGGCCGACGCGAAGGCCGACGTCGGCACGCCCGGCACCAGCGGCGGCGCGGCCGGACCCGAGCCTGGCGGCACCGCGCCCAAGACCCCGCCGGCCGAGCCCGGCACCGCCGAGAAGCCGGTCAAGCCCAAGAAGCCCAAGAAGCCCAAGACGCCGCCGTCGGGCGACACCGACGGCCCGCCTCCGCCGCCCGACCCCGGCGAGATCCTCGAGCCCGACGCGCCCAAGTGATCCGTGGCCGGCGCGGTCCGAGCGACGCGCTCGCGTCCCGCCCGGATCCGCGGACGGCCGCTCAGCTCGCGCCCTTGTGGAACAGCACCGTCGGCACGGTCTTGAGGATGATCTTGATGTCGAGCCACAGCGACCAGGTGTCGATGTAGCGCAGGTCGAGCTGCATCCACTCCTCGAAGTCGACTTGGTTGCGACCCGAGACCTGCCACAGGCCCGTGAGCCCCGGCTTGACCGACAGCCGTCGGCGTTGCCACGGCTGGTACTGCTCGACCTCGGACGGCAACGCCGGCCGCGGCCCGACCAGGCTCATGTCGCCGACCAGCACGTTGAGCAGCTGCGGCAGCTCGTCGATGCTGGTCTTGCGGATGAAGCGGCCGACCGCGGTGATGCGCGGGTCGTGCTTGATCTTGAACACCGGCCCGTCCATCTCGTTGAGGTGCTCGAGCTTGGCGCGCAGCGCCTCGGCGTCGACCACCATCGAGCGGAACTTGAGCATGGTGAACTTGCGGCCGTTGCGGCCGGCGCGGACCTGACGGAAGAGGATGGGCCCCTCCGAGGTGAAGCGGATCGCGATCACGGTCGCGATCATGATCGGTGACGCCAGCAGCAGGCCGAAGGCGCTGCCGATGATGTCGAGGATGCGCTTGACCGCCAGGCGTGCCTCGTCGGTGGGCACGCGGCGCAATCCCAGCATCGGATAGTCGAAGCCCGAGACGTTGGCGACCTCGACGGTGCCGCTCGAGGGATACTGTGGCGGCAGCGTCAGCAGCACGTCGACGCCGCGCTCGTCGCACGCCGCGATCGCGTCCTTGAAGATCTCGGGCTGCTTGCCCTGCACCGCGAACACGACCTCGTCGACCGGCTGGCGATCGAGCAGGCCCGCGAGGCTGCCGACGAAGCCCAGCTGCGGCCGCGCCCGCGGATCGGCCTTCTCGCCGGGCAGGCCCACGAAGCCGACGATCTCGACCGCCCATGGCGAGTGGCGTCGCAGCGAGGTGGCGAAGTTCACCGCGGTCTCGCCGGTGCCGACGACGACCACGCGGTGGGCGTCGCCCCGGCGCTTGCGCAGCAGCTTGGCGGCTTCGACCAACGCCACGCGCCCCAGCAACAGCGTCACCAGCTGCACCGCGCCGAACAGCAGCACGAAGCTGCGCGCGACGAACAGCAGCTTGAACACGAACGTCGCGAGGATGAACAGGCCCAGGCCCAGCGCGGTCGCCTTGGCGTAGCGCAGCGTCGCGCGGCGGTAGGGCAAGCGCACGTCGCCGCTGTCGGAGTAGTGGAACGACACGGCCCAGATCGGCGCGAGGCCGATCAGCAGCCACTGGTAGTCGCTGGGGTTGATCCCCGGCGGAACCCCGCCGACCGACTTGAGGAAGGTCGCGATGGGCCCGGTGCGATCTTCGGCGCGCGCGAGCCAGTCACGCAGGAACAACGTGGCGAAGAACGCCGCGGCACTGACGACCACGTCGTAGCCGGTGACGATCTGCCGTAGGAATGCGGAGCGCTTGCGCCACACGGTCGGTCGAGTCCATGCGGCCTCGCGGGCGCCGTTGCAGCACCGCGGCCGGCCCGAATCGTGGCAGGTTTGCTCCCCTCGCGAAAGCGCCCCCCCGAGCAGAGCCCTGCTCGAATCCGACCCACGCCCGGGCCGCGCGCGCGCCTCGCTTCACCGCGCGGGGTGGCTCCAGCCCCTCGCGCGGCGCGCCGCCGCCTCGCTCGCCGGCGCGTGGCGTCGGGCGTCGGTGCAGCGTACGATGGGCGGCGAGGCGAGGATGGACCCGACCCGCACAGGACGCACGGTGGTTCCCGGTGCGATCATCACCGGTCGCACGGTCGGCCCGGGCGAGCCCGGGCTCGACAAGATGCTCGAGGTGGTCGGCTCGAGTCCCGACCCGGTGGCCGCACAGGCATTCCTGGTCGTGGTCTCGGGCGGTGAGCCCGGTCGGCTGCACCACCTGGTGCGCCCCGAGATGGTGATCGGCCGATCGAAGTACGCCGACATCCGCATCAACGAGCGCGCGCTCTCGCAGCAGCACGCCAAGATCGTGCGCTGGGGCGATCACCACCGCATCTACGACCTCGGCTCGACCAACGGCACGTTCCTCAACAACCAGCGCATCACCGAGGCGGACATCCATCCCGGCGACACGATCCGCACCGGCGAGACCGTGTTCACGTACATGGCCGGGTCGCAGCCGACCTCGAGCGAGCACACGATGGCGGTGCCGAGCATGTCGCACTCGCGGCCGCCCACGCCGCAGTCGACCGCCCTGGCGCCGCTGGGGTACCCGCCGCAACACGCGACCCAGCCCGGCAGCACCAGCACGCACCTGGCGAGGCGCAACCCGCAGACGGGCCTGGTCACCGCGCCGCCTCCGGCCGCGCGCGTGTTCGAGGTGCCGATGCCGCGGGTGCCCGCGGCCGAGGAGCAGGACCTGCTGGGTCAGCTGCTCCGCATCATCGCGTTCTTCGGCCGCTACTGGCTGTCGATCCTCATCTGCTGCATCTTGGGCGGCGGCGCCGGCCTGGCGTTCTACAAGCTGCACAAGCCCGCCGCGAAGGCCGAGTTCGAGCTGAGCCTGGTGCCCAAGGCCACCGACAACCCGCTCGAGGCCAGCCGGCGCATGAACTTCGAGTTCTTCCGCTCGGCGCAGCAGAACTTCGTGCGCCCGCTGCTCATCCTCGAGACGCTGCAGGAGCTCGGCGAGGAGGACGTGCCCGAGGACCGCGTGCGCGCGATCCAGAAGCGGCTCGAGTTCCAGCGCACCGGCGAGTTCTCGTACAACGGCTCGTTCGAGGCGCCGACCTCGGACGAGGCCATCGCGTTCCTCGAGGTCCACCTGCGGCTGTACCTCAAGAACGAGGTCGACAAGACGCTCAAGGCGCTGGTGCTCGAGGTCGAGACGCTCGAGCAGCGCCTGCGCGAGACCGAGGAGCAGATCACGGCGACCGAGCAGGCGGTGCTGGCGTTCCGCAAGGAGCACACCGAGGGTCTGCCGGAGCAGGCCCAGGAGCTGGCGTCCAACCTCATCGCGCTGGGCAGCGAGCGCGGCCGCGCGGCCTCCGAGGTCGCCCGCACCGCGACCGAGCTGCGGCTGTCCAAGCAGCGGCTCAAGAGCGAGTCGCCGATCATCGAGAGCCGCCTCGAGATGGCGCGGCCCTACGAGACCACCATCGCGGACATCCGCCGCCAGCTCGCCGAGGCGAAGGCCGCCGGCAAGGGCAACCAGCACCCCGACGTGGTCTCGCTCAAGGAGCAGCTCAAGCAGCTCGAGGACCTGCGCGACGACGTGATGCAGAACGGCACCGGCTCGGACAACATCGTCCGCGCCAAGAACCCGCTGTTCAAGGAAGCGCGGCTGCAGGCCGACGCGGCCGAGGCCGCCCACGCCATCGCCAGCGCCGAGATGTCGCGACTGACCACCGACTACGACCGCGTGCGCGAGCTGGTGGCACAGATGCCGGCGCTGCAGGCGGAGTACAGCGAGCTGGTGCGCTCGTACGAGGCCAGCAAGAAGGTCCACGACGCGCTGTTCGAGAAGCTCAGCGCGAGCCGCACGCAGCTCGACATGGAGCGCGCGAGCGTGACCGGCCGCTTCGACGTCATCACGCCGCCGAACGTGAAGCTGACGCCGTGGATCAAGACGCTGGTGATCCGCGTCGGCGCCGGGCTCGTCGCCGGGTTCATGCTCGGCGTGATGCTCGGCCTGATGCGAGACCTGCGGCGGATCGTGGCGGCGCGCCTGGCAGCGCGTCGCTGAGGGCCTCCGGCGCGACCACGGCTCAGCGGACGGGGACGCCGCCGCTGCCGACGTTGGCGCCCTGGCCGGTGCCCACGCCGCGGTTGGTGACCTCGCGGCCGCCGCGGGCGGTGCCGCCGGCGATGCGGAAGGCGACGTACAGCCACGCCTCGAGCTGGGTACCGGCGAAGCTCGACGACGCCAGATGCGGCGTGCGCACGTTGGTGATCAGGCCGAACTCGATGCGCTTGGTGTCGTCGATGCGGTAGGTGATCGGCAGCTGGTTGAGGAACGCGCTCTCGGTCTGCGGCACGCCACCGGTCGAGCGCGGCAGCGGCTGCGCGGTCGCGGCGGTGTACAGCGACGAGACCAAACCGAAGGTCCACCGCGGCGGCATCGCGACGGTGAGCTGGGCCGAGCCGGTCGCGCGCGGCTGCACGTTGCCGCCGAGCACGTCGAAGAAGCCCGACACGCCGGCCGCGAACGCACCGTCGATGGTGTACGCGGCGCGCGAGCGCAGCCGGCCGCCCAGGCGGTAGCTGCCCACCGGCAGCACGCGCCCGCGCAGCCGCGCGGCGGCGTCCTGCTGCGCCAGCACCTGCGCGTTGAAGACTCCGACGTCGAGCCGACTCTCGAGCCGGCGCAGCACCTGGCGGGTCCACCCCACGCGCGAGTCGCTGTTGACGAACATCGCACCGGGGCGGAAGTCGACCACGCCCTGGTAGCTCTGCACGTAGACGTTGTCGCGCGGCGCCACGCGCTCGGAGTACGCCAGGCCGAGGTTGCCCGCGTACTGCTGCGGGAACGCGGTGACGGGGTTGTCCGGGTCGGGCGTGGTGTCCTGGCCGAAGGGATAGCGGAAGCCGGCCGAGGGCACGATCGCGATCGAGCGCCGCGAGTCGAGCCGGCCGGTGAAGCTCATCGACACGTCACCGATCGCGAACTCGATCACGTCGGCGCGCGGTGCCGCGGCCTGCGGACCGGTGAACGCGATGCCCAGCGCGGTGTAGTCGAGCTCGCCCACGCTGGCGATCGCGCTGGTGCCCATGGTCCAGCGTCGGTCGAGCGAGACCACGTGGCGCAGCTGGAATTGGTGCAGGAACAGCGGCCGCGCCAGCCGCAGCAGGTTGGGCACGCGGTACAGCATGCGCGGCGCGTAGCCGAACGTCAGCAGGCCGCGGCGGCGGTGGTTGTAGCGCAGGTCGATGTTGGGCGTGATGAGCGTGAGAAACGACGCCGACGCGGGTTGGTTGGGCGCGACCGGGGCATAGCCGCCGCGCAGCTCCGCGACCACGCCGCCGGAGACGTCGAAGCGACCGGCCCGTGGATCGACGAGCAACGCGAGCGCCAGCGGCAGCGAGAGCATCGACCGACGTCCGCTACTCCACCACCACCACGTCGCCGTCGCGCAGCTCGAACTGCGCCGCGCGTTCGACCCCGCCGGTCAGATCGGAGTAGCGGAAGCGGATGCGCTCGGCCTTGGGGTACTTGCGCACGACGTAGATGCTCTGCGGGTCGGCGAACTCGGTCAGGCCGCCGGCGAGCGCGAGCGCGGACATGACCCCGTCGCCGTGGTCGACCGGGAAGCGACCGGGTTGCCCGACCTCGCCCAGCACCGTGATCTCCGGCAGACGCGGCGTGACCACCGAGATCCGCGCGTCGGGATTGACCACGATGCCGTTGAGGCGCGCGTTGAGCTTGCGCGCCGCGGCCTCGGGCGTGAGCCCCTGGACCTCGAACGGCCCGACCAGTGGCAGCACGATGGCTCCGTCGGCACCGATCTCGAACGGCGCCGCCGCGCGCAGCTCCTCCATCCGCGAGACCGTCACCGAGATGGTGTCGCCGGCGCGCAGCGGGATGCTGCCGATCGGCACCTCGGTGACGGGCAGATCGTTGACCCACACGTACGGGTGGCGGGGCTTGCAGGCGGGCGCAGTGGCGAGCACGAGCAACAGGGCGGAGGTCGACGTCAGCGGGCGCACAGCGCCACGATGATATGTCAGCCGCGCCGGTTGCCGCCACGGGCGATCGCGTGGCGCACGAAGTCCCGCAGCAGGTGCGGCGGGTCGGTGTCCGGCTTGCGCTGGATCACCCTGCGCACGCGCCAGGCGGTCTGCGCCGCGAGCCAACCGGCGTTGGCGAGCCACAGCTCGGTCTTGCCGCCCTGCTTGAGGAAGTAGTAGCGGCGGGAGTCGAACCAGTAGCCCGGCACCGGCTTGCGCACGTCCTTGATCCCGGTGGCGGCGCCGACCTCGTGCTCGACCGTCGCCTCGCGCACGAACCACCGCTGCCAGCCGGCCTGGGCCGCGCGGCGACAGAGATCGGTCTCCTCGAAGTAGAGGAAGAAGTTCTCGTCGAACAGGCCCACCGACTCGAGCAGCTCGCGGCGGATCATCGTGCTCGCGCCCGAGACCCAGTCGACCTCGGCGGTCGCGTCGCACGGCAGGTTCCACACCGACCAGCGCTGCAGCAGCCGCGTGGCCACGCCCAGCCGCAGCCCGCCTTCGACCTCGCCCAGCGGGCTGGGGAAGCGGAACGCGGACACGTGGGTGCTGCCGTCGGGGTTGACGATGTGGCTGCCGGCCATGCCCGCGCGCGGGTGCGCGTCCATGAACTCGACCAGCGTCGTGATCGCGCCAGGGCGCACGATCGCGTCGGGGTTGAGCAGGTACACGTACTGCGGCGGGTCGTCGCCCGCGAGCGCCGCTCGCATCGCGAGGTTGTTGCCGTAGCCGAAGCCGCCGTTGCGCTCGGCCGGGATCAGACGCACCGCGGGGCCCAGCGCCGCGGTGCCCGGCTGCAGCACCGCGAGCGAGTCGTCGCCCGAGGCGTTGTCGACGATGTCGATGCGACCGCCCAGTGCGGTGACCTCCGGCAGCGCGCTGGCGGCCGCGCGCAGCGACAGCCGCGCGGTCTTGTAGTTCACGATGACGACGAGCAGCTTCATGACGGCGGCGGACCCAGGCCAGCGTAGCCCGGCGGGGGCATGCGCGCGTAGCCGGGATCCGGCGCCGCGACCGGCGCGGCCGCCGGTTGCGGTGTGAGCAGGCCCTCGCTCAGCCCCGCCAGCGCGCCGGAGAAGAAGTACGGGAAGATCGTGAACAGACCGTTGGGCAGCAGATCGACGGCGTGGATCGCTGCCAGCAGCGACATCGAGTTCACGGCGTAGACCGCCTCGACGTCGGCGATCTTGCGCGTGCGCCGGCGCGCGACGAACACCGGCCACATCAGCAAGCCGAACGCGCCCCAGAAGCCGACGATGCCGCGACTGCCGTAGCGGATGATCCACTCGCCGTCGGTGACCGAAACGTCCTTGCCGCGCTCGTCGTAGACGCGGTTGCGACCGAAGCCACCCCAGCCGAACATCTGCCGCTCGTTGGCGCGTTCGAGCAAGATGTCCTCGTTGTCGAAGCGGAAGCCCAGCGACTGCGCCCGCGCGGCGCTGTACTTGGCCGCGAACGCGACCAGATCATCGGCGGGGAAGGTCTGCGACGCGCGCAGTGCCGGGAACGCGATCACGAGCATGCACAGCACCACTGCGAAGCGGCCGGCCGAGGCGACCTTGCGTCCCAGCAGCAACGGCAGCGCCGCGAGGGTGTAGATGTTCGCGCCGACGTTGCGCGACATCAGCAGCACGCCCCAGAACACCGGCAGCAGCATCCCCGGACCGATGCCGGCGACCTTCTCCTTGGCCCGACGCAGCAGCGCGAGGGCGAACATCGCCGCCATCAGGAACATCGCCAGCGCCAGGCCCGAGGACAGGAACATCGACGACTTGAAGCCGCCGCCACGCATGTTGTGGGCGAAGTCGAGCGCGTAGTAGCCGTAGATCCAGTAGTGCAGCTGCGGTGAGAACCGCAGCTCGAACACCATCAGCGGCAGGCACACCAGCATGGCGCCGGCGATGACCTTGGCCAAGGTGATGGCGTCTTCGCGCGTGCGCACGAACGCGCGACCGAGGTGGAACGGCAGCAAGATGCCCAGGAAGTCGCGGACCGTCGACGACAAGATGTCGTACTTGGTCATCGACGGCAGCACGATCTCGGGCAACCGCGTCTCGCCGTCGTAGTCGAGCCCACCACCGATGATGACCGGATCGGCGTTGGTCAACGCGGTGCCGACATTGCCGATGACGACCAGCAGGAACCACGCCTCGGGCCCGCGCAGGAACTTGGCCCGGCCGAGCTCGCGCCGCGCGAACACGAGCGCACCGAGGTAGCTCGCGAGGCAGGCCACCGCCATCTTGTCGATGGGCGGCAGCGCCGGTGGGTCGAACGCGGCCAACTCCGGCAGGAACAGCACGCCCAGGATCAGGGCCGCGACACCGGCCTTGATCGGCTTCATCATGCCGAACATCGCGATGCCGAGCGGGATCCACACCAACAGCGCCAGGTAGGCCTGCGGCTTGATGTCGACCCAGACGGGCACGGCGCCTGTCATGGTACGCCATCGCCCCATGTGCCAGGGGTCCGGCTGCGACGTCGCGACAGTGGGCGGATCCGACACGCGCGGCACCGCCCTCGCCACGCGGGCTTGGTTTTGCCCTGCCAGCGCCCGCCTGCTACTCTGGAAGCAACGCCCGCGCCACAGGATGGAACAGGTGACGGATAGCACCGACGACCGGCGAAAGTTCCCGCGACTCAACGTGCCGCTGTACTTCCGGCCTGCACGTCGGCGTCTGCCCCGTCGCCAGGTCGTCGACGTCGGACTCGGCGGAATTCGCGTCTACAGCGACGAGGCGCTGTCGATCGGCGCGCGCTTCGAGATCGAGCTGTTCCTGCCCGATCACAGCAGCCTGAACTGCCTCACCGAGGTGATGTGGGTCCGCGCGATCCCTGGCGGTGATCCGGCCGCGTACGACATCGGGCTGCAGTTCCTCGACGTGCCGTCGGAGGCGCTCGATCAGCTGCGCGCGCTCGTCGGCGACGGCTCCTGAGCCGCGGCGCTACTCGAGTCGCGCGAGCACGTCGGCGAGGTTGTCGCGCCACGAGGGCATCGCGCCGATCGCAGCCTCGGTGCGGCCGAGATCCAGCACGCTGTAGGCCGGGCGCCGCGCCGGGCGCGGGAACTCGGCGGTGGTGCACGGATCGACGCGGCACTGCGGGGCCGTCGCCGCTGCGATCGCGGTCGCGAACTCGAACCACGTGCACTGCTCGCCGTCGGTCACGTGCACGATGCCGCGACAGCCCGCGTCGAGCAGGCGCCAGCTCGCGCGCGCGAGGTGTTCGGCGCTGGTCGGGCGACCGCGCTGGTCGTCGACCACGCGCAGGTTGGGCCGCTCGCGCGCGAGCTTGGTGATGGTGCGGACGAAGTTCTGCCCCCACGGCGCGTACAGCCAGCTGGTGCGCACCAGCAGGTACGACGGCCCGGCGGCGAACAGGCCGCGCTCGCCGGCGGCCTTGGAGCGACCGTAGGCCGAAAGCGGCGCGTGCATGCCGTCGACCGGGTACGGCGCGGTGGCCTGGCCATCGAAGACGTAGTCGGTGCTGTAGTGCACCAACGTCGCGCCGGCGTCGGCACAGCGCTGCGCCAGCGAAGCGACCGCGCCGCCGTTGACGCGGGTCGCCGCGGCCTCGTCCTTCTCGGCGCCGTCGACGTCGGTCCACGCGGCGCAGTTGATCACCGCGTCGCCCGGCGCCAGCGGCAGCGCCGCGAGATCGGTCGCGCGCGTGAGGTCGAACTGCGGCAGCGCGAAGCCGTGGTGCTCGATGCCGCCGGCGCGCAGCTGCTGCAGCCACGCGCGGCCGAGCATGCCGTCGGCCCCGAGCACGTGCACGCGGGCGGGCGCGCGGCTCATGTCGCGCTGCCCGCGAACGGCGGCAGCTTGCCCTGGGGGATGTCGCGCAGCCGCGGGAACGCCGAGTCCTTGGCCGACAGCGACGGGCCCTGCACCGGCCAGTCGATGGCGATGTCGGGGTCGTCCCACGCGATGCCGAGCTCGGTCTCGCGGTGGTAGGCCTCGGTGCACTTGTACGAGAACAGCGCGACCTCGCTGGTCACGCAGAAGCCGTGCGCGAAGCCCTTGGGGATGTAGATCTGCGCGTGGTTGTCCCCCGACAGCGTGGTGCCGACCCACTGGCCGAAGGTCGGCGAGCCGACGCGCACGTCGACCGCGACGTCGAAGACCTCGCCCATCACCACCGAGACCAGCTTGCCCTGGCCGAACGGATGCTGCAGGTGCAGCCCCCGCAGGATGCCGCGGCGCGACATCGAGAGGTTGTCCTGCACGAACATCTCGGGGATCCCGGCCTCGGCGTAGCGCCGCGCGGCCCAGGTCTCGAGGAAGAACCCGCGGTCGTCGCCGAACACGTCGGGCTCGATGAACAGCACGCCCGCGAGCTTGGTCCGCGTGACCTTCATCGACCCCTGCCCTCCTCGGCCAGCCGCAGCAGGTAGCGGCCGTAGTCGTTCTTCGACAGCGCCTCGCCCAGCTTGCGCAGCTGCTCGGTGTCGATCCAGCCGCGGTGGTAGGCGATTTCCTCGGGACAGGCGATCTGCAGGCCCTGCCGCTGCTCGATGGTCTGGATGAAGTTGGCCGCCTGCAGCAGCGCGTCGGGCGTGCCGGTGTCGAGCCAGGCGATGCCGCGGCCGAGCAGCTCGACGTGCAGCGCGTTGCGCTCGAGGTAGAGCCGGTTGAGGTCGGTGATCTCGAGCTCACCGCGGGCGGAGGGCTTGAGCCCGGCCGCGAGGTCGCAGACCTGCTCGTCGTAGAAGTACAGCCCCGTGACCGCGAAGTTGCTGCGCGGCGCCTTGGGCTTCTCCTCCAGCGAGATCACGCGCCCGTCGGGCGCGAACTCGGCGACGCCGTAGGCCTCGGGGTTGCGCACCCAGTAGCCGAACACCGTCGCGCCGTGCTCGCGCCGCGACGCCACGCCGACGAGCTCCTGCAGGCTGTTGCCGTAGAAGATGTTGTCGCCCAGCACCAGCGCGCAGCCGCGGTTGTCGGCGAAGGGCTTGCCGATGATGAACGCCTGCGCGAGCCCGTCGGGGCTGGGCTGCACCGCGTAGGTCAGCTCCATGCCCCACTGGCTGCCGTCGCGCAGCAGCTCCTTGAACAGCACCTGCTCGTGCGGCGTGGTGATGACCAACACCTTGCGGATGTTGGCCAGCATCAGCACCGACAGCGGGTAGTAGATCATCGGCTTGTCGTAGATCGGCATCAGCTGCTTGCTGATGGACTTCGTCAGCGGATGCAGACGCGTGCCGGAGCCGCCGGCCAGGATGATGCCTCTGTCGATCATGTCGGGTCCTTGGGTGGGCGCGGGATCAGCGGTTGCCGTAGTTCTGTTCGATCCACTTGCGGTATTCGCCGGTGCGGACGTCCGCGACCCACGACTGGTGCTCGAGGTACCAGCGCACGGTCTTGCGCAGGCCGGTGTCGAAGGTCTCGGTCGGACCCCAGCCGAGCTCGCGCCGCAGCTTGCTGGCGTCGATGGCGTAGCGCAGGTCGTGGCCGGGCCGGTCCTTCACGTAGGTGATGAGGCCGCGCAGCGACTCCTCGCTGCGGCCGGTCTGCTCCGCGAGCACGGCGCACAGCGTGTGCACGACGTCGATGTTCTTGACCTCGTTGTTGCCGCCGATGTTGTAGGTCTCGCCGACCGCGCCGCGGTTGACCACGGTCCAGATCGCCTCGCAGTGGTCGATCACGTACAGCCAGTCGCGCACGTTGGTGCCCTGGCCGTAGACCGGCAGCGGCTTGCCGTCGAGCGCGTTCATGATCATCAGCGGGATGAGCTTCTCGGGGAACTGCAGCGGCCCGTAGTTGTTCGAGCAGTTGGTCAGCTTCACCGGCAGCTTGAAGGTGCGGTGGTACGCCCGCACCAGATGGTCGCTGGCGGCCTTGCTGGCCGAGTACGGGCTCGAGGGATCGTAGCGCGTGGTCTCGGTGAACAGGCCGGTGTCGCCGAGCGAGCCGTAGACCTCGTCGGTGCTGACGTGGTGGAACAGGCCGTTGCCGCTGCCCCAGATCCGCCGCGCCGACTCGAGCAGGTTGAACGTGCCCTCGATGTTGGTGCGCACGAACTCGCGCGGGCCCGCGATCGAGCGATCGACGTGGCTCTCGGCGGCGAAGTGGACCACGAGCTCGGGCTGGTGCTCGTCGAACAACGCGTCGACCGCGGCGGCGTCGGCGATGTCGACCCGCGTGAAGCGGTAGTTGGGTGCGCTCGCGATGCCCGCGAGGCTGGCGAGGTTGGCCGCGTAGGTGAGCTTGTCCGCGTTGACGAACGTGTGCTCGGGGTGCCGCGGGACCAGCAGGTTGAGGAAGTTCGCACCGATGAAACCGGCGCCGCCGGTGACGAGGATCTTCATGGTCGCGTCCGAGGAGGCCGCCGCGCGCGGGGCCCCCACCGGCCGTCCGCGTGCGCGCTGCTGCTTGAGTATCAGGACCCGCCGCGCGGCCGCAACCGCCGCCGCCGCGTGGGCGCAGCGCGTGACAGCGGCGCGTCTACAGCAGCGCGAGGAAGGCCGCGAGCGCGCGCTGCTGCGCGGCATCGAGGTCGCCCGCGCCGTCGCCGGCATGCGCGAACTCGGGGCGCAAACGCACCCGCGCGAGCACGTCGGCGATCGAGTGCGCCGAGCCGTTGGTGAAGTAGGGCCACTTGAGCCACAGCCGCCGCAGCGAGGTCACGCGCGCGCCCTCGGGATGCACGTAGGGTTCGACGCCGGTGCGGACGCGCTGCTCGCTCGCCCACACCAGCGGGCCGCGTTCCGACAGCACCAGCGATTCCCACTGCCGCACGTCGACGCGGGTGCTGGCGTCGTCGGTGACCGTGCGGGCCTGGTGGCACCCCTCGCAGTGCTGCGCGAACAACGTCGCGCCGGCGCGCTCGTCGTCGGTGAACCGCGGCGTCGCGCCACCGCGGCGGCGCGTGGCGACCGCGGGCGAGGTCTCGTGATCGTAGGCGACGAAGAAGTCGACCAGCGCGCGCCGCAGCGCGTCGGCGTCCTGGGTCTGCTGCACGCCCAGCGCGGACAACCACGGCCACGCCTGCGGCGTCGCGTCGAAGCGCGGCCCCGCGGCGCTGCCACGGTTCGCGACGGTGAACTCGTTGTCGACCATGGTCGCGAGCGTGCGATCGAGCGCGCGGGAGAAGTGCGGCCGGTTCACGAACAGGCCCAGCAGCGGCTTGGTCGCGGCGTGCACGTCGTCGCGACCGGTGTAGTGCACGCGGCCGTCGACGGTGCCCTCGAAGTGGCAGGTCTCGCAGGTGAAGCGGCTCGCGCGGCCCTCGCTGCTGGCCGCCGGCGCCATCAAGCGCGTGAAGAACAGCGCCTCGCCCAGGCGCACCGACGGCGACGCGCCGGCGCGCGGCTGGGCGGACGCGGTGGTGGTCACGCTGCCGTCGTCGTCGATGCGGACCCAGCGATCGAGCAGCGGATCGGCGGCCAGCCAGCCAAGACCCATACGCGACGCGTCGCGGATGCCCGGCGGCACCGCGAACCGCCGCGGCTCGCCGACGCTGCCGTCGTTCAGCGACACCGGCAGCTGCACGAACGCGTCACCGCCGTAGCCGCTGATCGTCAGCTCGGCGGTCGCGCCGTCGCTGCTCAGGCCCAACCACTTGGGCACGATGATGCCCAGCGGTCCGACGTCGATGGCGGCGACGGTGCTGCTGCACAGGCCTTGCGCGCACGGCTGCACCCGCTCGAGGAACACGAAGGAATCGACGAAGCCGAACGCGCCGTCGCTGCGATCGAGCGGGTGGTCCTCGACGCCGCCGGCGGCGACCAGCCAGCGGTTGCCCGGCAGCGCCGCGATCGCCGAGGACCACAGCGGTCCGTCGTGCACCACGGCGGTGTGGACCTCGCCGTAGTCCAGCCGCAACGCGCGCTCGTGCAGACACACCGACGCGCGCAGACTCGCGGCCTCGTGCAGGTCGAAGGGCCCACGGCACGGCCGCGCGCCCTCGGGCACCAGCGCGCCGTCGGTGTCGGCGAGCAACAGCTGCCCGCTCCAGCCGTCCGACACCAGCAGGCCCTCGGGGGTCGCGACCGCATCGCGCAGCGCGACCGTGGTCGGCAGCGCCGCGCGGGCGCCGGGCTGCAACCGGCCGTCGCGCAGCGTGAAGCCCTGCAGTCCGCCCTCGGCGCCGACGACCCACAGACCCTCGCCGCGGCTCACGACCGCGATGGGCTGGTGCACCGTCGCGACGCGCTGCAGCTCGCGACCGCGATCGTCGAGCACGACCGCCGCGTCCGCGCCGCGCAGCAGGCCCACGGCCTGCTGGGCATCGAGCGCATGCACGGCCCAGGGATCGTCGCCCGCGACCGCAGACCACGGGTGCAGGCCCGCGGGCGACTGTGCGCTGCGCTGCTGGTCCTCGTACGACTGCAGCCGCGCGAACGCCTCGTCGGCCTCGCCCGGCGGCGGCGCGATCCGACCTGCCGCCGGCGTCGGCGGCAGCGGCCGCGCGTCACAGCCGGCGAGCCCGCACCACGCCAGCGCCGCGGCCACGATGGCGCGCGCGCGCATCGGCGATCACCAACCGCCGTCCTTCTTCTCCTCGGCCTTCTTTTCCTCGGCCTTCTTCTCCTCGGCCTTCTTGTCGTCCTTGGCCTCGGTCTTCTTCTCGTCCTTCTTGGCGTCGCCGGACTTGTCGCAGGCGAGCGGCGCGGCGGCGATGGTGAGCGCGATGATGGTTGCGACGTGGGGCTTGAGCATGGGGCCTCGCTTGAACGCGCGCGGGCGAGCACCGATCTCGCCGGACACCGCGTCCTGGAACCGAGGATCCCTGGGATCTCAGCCCTGCTGGCGACGTTCCGCGTCGCGCAGCGACGTGGCGACCGCCCGCAGCAGCGTGAGCGAATCATAGGGCTTGTCGAGGATCCCGTCGATGCCCGTGGCCCGCAGCTTCTCCTCGCGGGCCCGCTCCACGTAGCCGGTCGAGATCAGCACCGGCAGCGCCGGCCGCAGCTGCCGGATCAGCCCCAGCGCCTGCTCGCCGTCCATGACCGGCATGTCGAGGTCGAGCAGCACGAGATCGACCCGATCGCCGGCCGCGAGCGCGTCGACCGCGGCGCGACCATCGGCGGCCTCGATGACCTGCAAGCCGGCCTGCTCGAGCACGCGCCGGGCCGCGAGCCGCACCAGCGCCTCGTCGTCCGCCACCAGCACGCGGCCCGACAGCGGCGCGGCGTCGTCGAGGGTGCGGCGCTCGGGCTGCACGTTGCCGCTGCGCAGCGGCAGGAACACGTGCACGGCGGTGCCGTGGCCAGGCCGGCTGTGGATCGCGATGTGGCCACCGTGGTCGCGCACGATCGCCATCGCCGTGGCGAGCCCCAGTCCGGTTCCCGCGCCGCGCGGGCGGGTGCTGAAGAACGGCTCGAACGCGCGGCGCCGGACCTCGGGCTCCATGCCCACGCCGCTGTCGACCACCGACAGCAGCGCCAGATCCCCGGCCGGCAGCATGAACTCCTCGTCGGCGACCTCGGGCGGGATCGCCTCGCACCGCGAGACCGCGATGCGCAGCCGTCCGCCCTCGGGCATCGCCGCGATGGCGTTGACGCCGATGTTGGCGACGACCTGCTCGAGCCGCGCCCGATCGCCGCGCACCCGCAGATCGCGCTGCACCGCGAGATCGACCGCGATGCTCTTGGGCTGCGTGCGCGACAGGATCCGCACCGCGCCGTCGACCACGCGCGAGAGCTCGAGGGTCTCGAGCACGCGCGGGCCACTGCGCGCGAACGCCATCAGATCGTGGGTGAGCTCGCCCGCGCGGCGGGCCGCCTCGGCGACCTCCGCGAGCACGCGTCGCGCGTCGGTCTCGTTCCAGTGCGGCAGCGCCTGCAGGTGCGAGACGTTGGCCAACACCACGCCGAGCAGGTTGTTGAAGTCGTGCGCGATGCCGCCGGCGAGCTCGCCCAGCGCCTGGAGCTTCTGCGCGCCGCGGCGCTGCTCCTCGAAACGGTCGCGCAGCGCCAGCTGCAGCACCGTGTTGCCGCCCATGGCGATGCGGTCGCCGACGCCGATCTCGACCTCCTGCACGCGAACGCCGTTCACGTAGGTGCCGTTGCGGCTGCCGAGGTCGCGCAGCACGAAGGTGCCGTCGCCGCGCGCGGTGATCGAGGCGTGTCGACGCGAGACGCCGTCGTCGTCGATGGGCAGCTCGGGCATCCCGCGGCCGAGCACGAGCTCCGACCCCAGCGGCAGCGACTGCCCGACCGCGTTGCCCAGCAGCACCACCAGCTGCAGCTCGCTGCCGACACCGACCGCGTCGAGCACGGGCGTGCGTCGCAGCGACAGCGTCGACAGCTCGATGTCGTGGAGCGCCACGGTGCCCCAGTATAGCGAGCCCGCGACGCACCGGTGAGCGGAGCGGGCGGCGCGGCCGCACCGGCGCGCGTCCCACCGCGGGCCGAATGTGGCGGCGGGCGCCGGCACGCCGACTGCGGCGTCCGCAGCGAGCGCGGGCCTACGCTCAAGGCAGGATCAGCATGTTGGCGCGCATGCGCTTGGGCAACGCAGCGCGCAACGTGAGCAGATCGGCGTCGTCGAGCGCGACGCAACCCAGCGTCCAGTCGCTCGACGAACCGCCACCGTGGATGAGCACCGCGCCGCCGAGCTTGGTGTTCTGAGGTGGCACCTTGCCCGCACGCGTGTCGGCGACGATGCGGTCGCGCGTGCTGCCACCGATGCGACCGTCGGCCGCGGCCGCGCGCGCGTCGTCCTCGTTCGGATAGTGGATCGCGATCGCGTGCGCGAAGCTCGACCACGGCTTGTCCGAGGTGCGGTACCAGCCCTCGGGCGTGCGGCCGTCGCCTTGGATCTGCTTGTGCCCCTGCGGCGCGAAGCCCAGCGCGACGCGGTAGCACGCGGTGGCGACGCCGTCCTCGAACAGCACCAGCCGCCGCGCCGACTTGAGCACCGCGACCAGCGCGCCCTTGCGCAGCCGCGGATCGTCGGGGTCGAACAGGGTCGCACTGGGCAGCTGCTCAGTCCGCTCGACGCAGCCGCGGCGCGCGTCGGCGTCGGCCGCCGCGGGCGCGGCCGCGGCTGCGTGGCCCACGTCCGCGGTCGCGACCGCCGGCGCCGTCACCGACACGATCGCTGCGGCGGGGGCAGCGACCGGGGCGGCGGCGACCGGGGCGGCGGCGACCGGGGGCGGCGGTGTGGCCCCCGTGGGCTCGGGCGCCGCGGCGCTACACCCCCAGGCCCACGACGCGGCGACCAGCACGCAACGACGCCGTGACGACCGCATGGCCTGCGTCAACGCACTGCCTCCGGCGATGGGTCTGTCGCCCGTGAGCCCCCGCCACGCGGGCACGCCCGCACTGGCGGGCCCCCGGCGGGCTGGGCGAACATGATCCCCGACGCGCATGACCCAAGACTCCCAGGCCGCCGCCAACGACGGCGGCGACGCGGTCGCTTCAGCATCGCCCATCGCCGCGCCGGCTGCACCCGAGATCTGCACCCCGCCGCATCCGCCGTGCCCACGGCCGCGCGGCAGCTGGGCCGCGCCCGCCGACGCGCAGGCGCCCGAGGCCTACCTGACGCGCGAGCTGACGTGGCTCAACTTCGCCTTCCGCGTGGTGCAGGAGGCCGCCGACGAGCGCACGCCGCTGCTCGAGCGCGTGAAGTTCCTGGGCATCGTCGGCAGCACCATCGACGAGTTCTTCATGAAGCGCATCGGCGGGCTCAAGCAGCAGCTCGCCGCGGGCATCGACGAGCACGGCGTCGACGGCCGCACGCCCGCCGAGCTGCACGCCGAGTGCCTCGCGGGCACGCGCGTGCTCGACGGCCGCATGCGCGCGATCTGGCGCTCGCTCGAGGAGCCGCTGGCGCGCGAGGGCATCGCGATCACGCCGTATCGCCTGCTCGCGCCCGAGGAGCGCGCCGCGCTGCGCGAGCACTACTTCCGCAACGTGTTCCCGCTGGTCACGCCGCAGGCGATGGACCCCGCGCACCCGTTCCCGTTCATCTCGAACCTGTCGCTCAACCTGCTGGTCACGCTGCACTACCCCAACGACGCGATGCCGCTGCTGGCACGCGTCAAGGTGCCGGTCGGCGCCGGCATCCCGCGGCTGATGCGGGTCGGCGACAGCCTGCGCTTCGTGCTGCTCGAGGACGTCGTCGCGCACAACCTCGACCTGCTGTTCCCCGGCATGGTCATCGAGAGCTGCACGCCGTTCCGGGTCACGCGCAACGCCGTGACCGAGGGCGACGAGGACCTCGCCGAGGATCTGGTCGCGATGATCGAGTCCGAGCTGCGCGAGCGGAAGTTCGCGCAGCTGGTGCGCATGCAGGTGGCGCCCGGCATGCCGCCGCTGCACCGCGCGCTGCTGGCGACCAAGTTCGGCCTGCAGGAGCCCGACGTGTTCGAGGTCGACGGCATCATCGGCATGCGCGACCTGATGGAGCTCGCGGCGCTGCCGGTGCCGCACCTGCACGACGCGCCGCACCGCCCGGTCGACCACCCCGAGTTCGCCGAGCACCGCAACGTCTTTCACCAGATCCGCGACGCCAAGGCGATCCTGGTCCATCACCCGTACGAGTCGTTCTCGAGCTCGGTCGAGCGATTCCTGCGCGACGCGTCGGAGGACCCCAAGGTCCGCGCGATCAAGATGACGCTGTACCGCACCTCGGCCGATACCCAGGTCGTGCGGCACCTGATCAACGCCGCGCGCAACGGCAAGCAGATCGCGGTCGTGGTCGAGCTCAAGGCCCGCTTCGACGAAGAAGCCAACCTGCGCTGGGCCGCCGACCTCGAGGAGGCCGGCATCCACGTCAGCTACGGCGTGGTCGGACTCAAGACCCACTGCAAGGTCATCTTGGTGGTGCGGCAGGACTCCGATTGCCTGCGGCGCTACACCCACGTCGGCACCGGCAACTATCACGCCGGCAACGCGCGCAGCTACACCGACTTCAGCTTCTTCACCTGCGACGACGCCATCGGTCAGGACATGACCGAGCTGTTCAACTACCTGACCACCGGCTACCGGCCCAAGCGCCGCTACGGCAAGATCCTCATCTCGCCCAAGCTGCTCAAGCAGGCGCTGCTGGACAAGATCGAGCGCGAGATCGCGGTGCACCAGCAGGCCGGCAACGGCCACATCCAGTTCAAGCTCAACGCGCTCGAGGACGCGACCCTGATCGCGGCCTTGTACCGCGCGTCGCAGGCTGGCGTGCGCATCGACCTCATCGTGCGCGACACCTGCCGCCTGCGGCCGGGCCTGCCGGGGTTGTCGGAGACCATCCGCGTCGTCAGCGTGGTCGGCCGCTTCCTCGAGCACGCGCGCGTCTACTACTTCCGCAACGGCGGCGACGAGGAGTACTTCATCGGTTCGGCCGACGGCATGACCCGCAACCTCGAGAGCCGGGTCGAGACGCTCGTGCCCATCGAGTCGCCGCAGCTGCGCCGCGAGCTGCGGGCGGTGCTCAAGCTGCAGTGGGCCGACACCCGCTCGGCCTGGGAGATGCGCCAAGACGGCAGCTACGTGCAGCGCCAGGGCGCGAGCCGGGGCACGCAGGAGCTGCTCATCGAGCGGGCCGAGCGACGCCACCGCGAAGCCACACGCCTGAAACGACGGCGGCCGCGGCCCATTGCGGGCAGCAGCCGCTGACGTCCCAGGCCGCGCCGGGTCTTCGCGCCGGGATCAGTGCGCGTGGTCGTGGTCGCAGGTCGGCTCGCCGCGGGAGGCCTTCTCCATCCGCTGCACCGCGCCCATGCTGAGCTCGTCGACGTTGGGGTTCATGCCGCCCGAGGGCGACTGGATCCAGCTGCCGACCTTCTTGTAGTGCACGCCGTAGGCGAAGCCGAAGACCAGGCCGTACATCGCGATCCACGGCGCGATCGAGCCGTTGGTCACGACGTGGATCAGCCGCACCGACAGATCCAGCTGCGAGTGGGTGCCCGAACCGAAGCCCCACACCAGCAGGCCGATGCCGGCGAACACCATCATCAGCGAGTACAGGTTGGTGTGCGTCAGCTTGCCCCACAGCTTGCCGCGGTCGTCCTGGCGGAAGAACTCGAGGCTGTAGCGGATCGCGGAGTGGCCGAGGAAGTAGACGGCCGACAGCGCGCCGTCGAACGGCATGTACGGCAGTGCCGCGTACATCGCCGCGAACATCGCCAGGTAGATGCACAGCGCGTACAGCTGCGCGGGGTGGATCTTGACGTTGTGCAGGTGCGGCGCGCAGCGGACCACCTTGGAGTGGGGGCTGGTGTAGCGCACGCCGAAGCGGCTCTCGGTGGGGCGGCCCCAGCAGCAGCCGTAGACGTAGCAGCCCAGCCGCGCGATGGCCTCGCCCAGCGGCATCGCCAGCGCCGGCGCGTCGAGCACCTTCAGGAACGGCACGTTGGCGATGTGCGCCACCGCGTAGAGCGAGATGACGCCGCCGGCGATGCCGCCGTGCAGCATGTAGCCGGGCTTCACGATCGTCGCGAGCGGGCGGCGGAACAGCTCGCGCCACTCGAGCAGGATGCTGAACAGGCGCAGACCCACCAGCACGCCGGGCACCACCAGGAACAGGTAGAGCTTCGCGATCAGCAAGACGTCGAGCCCGGCCATCGCGTCGTACCACAGCGAGCCCGCGAAGCCGGTCGCGAACGCGACCGCGGCGATGAACGCATACGTGGTGAAGATCCAGTTGCCGACGCGAAAGAGGATGGTCCGGTTGTGGAAGTCCAGCGTCCACCGACGGATCAGCGACATCGACCGGGGCTCCTGCGTGAGCTCGGCCTGCGGGGCGGTGTGTGTGCCGTGCGACATGGCCCAGGCGTTTTCGCTTGGGCCCCGCCGAGAGTCAAATCCCGACCGCACCCCCGCGGGACGCGCGGCACACCGTGGCCCGATTGGCCCCCAGCGCCGCGCGCGAGGCCCCGGGCAGGCGCCGCGAAAGTGAGCGCGATTGCGGAGCTTTCTCCGCGATTGGCCCGCGCGATCCCGACCGCGCGGCGCGGCCGTGAGCCAACCGCCCGGCCACCGATTTGCCGCACGCGCGCGCGATCGCGTAGCGTGGATCGACAGCTCGCATGCACGCGTGCGGACACGACCACGACGACGACGACGACGGCGAGCCCGCTTCGACCGGGTTCTTGCCGATCTCGCTCGCGCTGGCGTTGTTCATCACGGGGCTGTTCGTGCTCGACGTCGTGCCCAGCTGCAGCTTGTGACGTCGCGCGCAGGCAGGCGCGCGTCGAGTCACCGCTGCGCGTCGATCCACGCGTCGATGCCGGGATCGTCCTGGCGTGCCTTGCTCGCGAGCTCGGCGGCCGCCTGCGCGTCGCCGTCGCGCTCGGCACACAGCGACATGCCGGCACGCGCCCGCGCGCGCTGCTTCGCGGTGCCCTGCTCGACCACCTGCTGGTAGTCGCCACGCGCCGCACTGCAGTCGCCGCGCTGCCGCGCCGCGTCGGCGCGGGCGAGGCGCTCGGCCGGCGAGATCTGTTCCCGCTGCTTTGCGCCGCCGCTGGGGTCCTTCTCCTTCTCGGACTTGGGTTCCGCGGCCGGCCCCGTGCTCGTCGGCGGCGCCTTGGGCTTGGTCGCGGGCGGTGGCGCGGCGCCCGGGCTCGCGGGCCGCGGGGCGGCGCCGCGCGCTGCACCGCCGAG
>JAIBBS010000005.1 GCA_019694555.1 Nannocystaceae bacterium | reverse complement strand
CGTTGTGTCGCCTATCCGCCCCCGTGCGGGTCGAAGCGTGGGCCATCGCGACGCTTTGACACGTGCCGAGCGATGGCCGAGCATCTCGTGGGATGACTCCCTCGTCGTTCGCCCGCCGCCTGCCCTGGCTCGCCTCGCTGCTGGCGGCGTGCGCCGACGATGGCCCCACCGCGGTGGACGAGACCACCACTGGCGACGGCAGCGACGCGACGACGATCTCGACGACGATGTCGACCTCGACCGCCGACGAGAGCTCGACGTCGATGTCCGGCTCCGCAGAGACGTCGACAGACGACTCGAGCGGCAGCACCAGCACCGGCGGCAGCACCAGCACCGGCGGCAGCACCAGCACCGGCGACGGCACCAGCACCGGCGGCGGCACCAGCACCGGCGGCGGCACCAGCACCAGCGACGGCACCAGCACCGGCGCCAGCGACAGCAGCACCGACGCCGGATCGAGCACCGGAGGAAACGCCGCACCCGCTGCGGTGGACGACACGTACTTCGCGACGCAGGATGTCTCGCTGATCGTCGCCGCCGGGCTCGGCGTGTCCGCGAACGACGACGACGCCGACGGCGACGCGCTGAGCGTGACCGACTTCGACGCGGTCTCGAGCGTCGGTGCCACGGTGGTGGTGGGGTCCGACGGAAGCTTCGTGTATCTGCCGCTGGCGGGCTACTGGGGGCCCGACTCCTTCGACTACACGATCGAGGATCCCAGCGGCGCGTCGATGTCGGCCACGGTGACGGTCTACGTCGGACCGGTGCAGATTCCGCTGGCCCAAGTCTCGGCGGTGGCCGGCGGCTTCGTGCTCGACGGCGGCTCGGCCGATGCACAGTCGGGGTACTCCGTATCGGCCGCAGGCGACGTCGACGGCGACGGGCTCGCCGATCTCGTCGTCGGGGCCCCAGGCGCTAGCCCGAACGGCGCCGCTTCGGGTCAGAGCTACGTCGTGTTCGGCAAGGCGGACTCGACCGCCGTCGAGCTCACGATGCTCGGCGTGGGCGGCTTCACGCTCGATGGCGAGACGAGCGACGATCGCTCGGGCTACTCGGTGAGCGGTGCCGGCGACGTCAACGGCGACGGGCTCGCCGACCTGATCGTCGGGGCCCCCTTCGCCGACGCGAGTGGATCGGGGTCGGGTCGCACGTACGTCGTGTTCGGCAAGGACGACACCGCCGCGGTGGACCTGGCGATGCTCGGTGCGGGCGGCTTCGTGATCGACGCCGAGGCTGCCGGCGACTACTCGGGCTGGTCGGTGAGTCGCGCCGGCGACGTGAACGGCGATGGGATGGCTGACCTCCTCGTCGCAGCGATCGGCGCCCCCAACGGGTCGAGCGCGGGTCGGAGCTACGTCGTGTTCGGCAAGGAGGACACGGCGGCGGTCGACCTCGCGATGCTGGGTGCGGGTGGCTTCGTGCTCGACGGTGACGCAGCCGGCGACTTCTCGGGCTGGTCGCTGAGCAGTGCGGGCGACGTCAACGACGACGGACTCGACGACCTCATCGTCGGCGCCCCGTTCGAGGCACCCTCGAACCGGGGTCGCAGCTACGTGGTCTTCGGGAAGGCGGACACGTCGGCCGTCGACCTCGGGCTGCTCGGCGCCGGCGGGTTCGCGATCAGCGGCGATGTGGCGGAACAGACCGGCTGGTCGGTGGGCGGCGCGGGAGACGTCGACGGCGACGGCATGGACGACCTCGTCGTCGGGGCGCCGTACGCCGATCCGAACGGCTCGAGCTCGGGACGGAGCTACGTCGTCTTCGGCAAGGCGGACACCAGCGAGGTGCAGCTGCCGATGCTCGGTGACGGTGGGTTCGTGCTCGACGGCGAGGCCATGGACGACGAGTCGGGCTGGTCGGTGAGCGGTGCGGGCGACGTCAACGGCGATGGTTTGCACGACATCATCATCGGAGCGCGCTACGCGGATCCGAACGGCGGCAGCTCGGGCCGCAGCTACGTCGTGTTCGGAAAGGCGGACACGACCGCCGTGGATCTGTCGATGCTCGGCACCGGCGGGTACGTGCTCGACGGCGAGGCGGCCGACGACTGGTCGGGCTGGTCGGTGAGCGGTGCAGGCGACGTCGATGGCGACGGAATCGACGACCTCATCGTGGGCGCGCTCTTGGCCGACCCCAACGGCGCGAGCTCCGGCCGCAGCTACGTCGTGTTCGGCGTGCCGACCACGGGCGGCTGAGCGCTCACGGGGTCTGCGACTCTTCGACCGTCAGCATCCGGCGGATCTCGTCCGTGACGAAGCCGAGCGCCATCGGGCGGCGGACGCCGGGCAGCGCGACCACGTCGTAGAGCTCGGACACTACGCCCTCGATGCGCAGCCAGTGCACCGCGTCGCCGCTGCGCAAGTCGATCACCTGCACGCCGCAGCGCGGGTCGCCGTCGCGCGCGGCCAGTTCGGTCGCGAGCGGCAGGTCGGCGAAGGTCTTGTTGTCGCGCGGCTTGCTGAGCCCCACCACCGCGAAATCGCCGACGAAGGCGAGGCCGCGCGCGAAGCCGGGGCAGAAGCACACGCGCTCGAAGGTACCGCGGCCCAGATCGACGTGGCCGAAGAAGCCGGTGCCGGAGTCGAGCAACCACAGGCGGTCGCGATACCAGCGCGGCGAGTGCGGCATGCTCAGGCCTTCGATGACGGTCGCGCCCGACGCGACGTCGATGACGCAGCCGCCGGAGACCCGACGATCGCGCCAGCCGTCGGCGACGTCGCTACGACTCGTCGCGGTGACGAAGGCGGGCTCGCCGTCGCGCAGCGCGAGCCCGTTCAGGTGACAGCGATCCTCGGGGGCGAGCTTGCTGATGAAGGGTGGGCGCCACACCGGGCGGAAGCTGTGCGTGATGCTCGGGCGCGCCAGGCAGCCGAAGAGCGTGTTGACGAAGAGCGGCTCGCCGGTGTGGTCGACCGCGATGTCGTGGACGTCGATGTCACCGGTCGTGTAGGCGAGCTGCGGGACGAAGAGCGCGTCGTATCCCTCGTGGACGGAGCCCGGCGGCAGCACGTTCTCGAAGCGCCAGAGCTGCACGAGCGAGCTCATCCACAGCGTGTTGCCGGCGGCGGACAGCCCCATGCAGCGGTTGAACGTGCGCTCGAAGATCGACAGCGAGCGATCGGGCTGCACGCCGATGAAGAACAGCTTGCCCGCCTGATAGGTCGTGAACGCGAGGCTCGTGCGCTGCTCGGCGAGCCAGTTGGGGAACTGGCGTGAGCCCATGAGCTCGAGCTGTGGCGTCGCGTGCGACAGGCCGGGCCAGGATAGCAGAGCGTCAGCACCAGGTGCTCGAGGTGGCCGGACACCACGCATCGCCTCGACGTGCAGCACCGGCGAGCGCGTCGTGCCCTCGCCGTAGCCGGTGAACTCGCCGAAGCGACCCTCGTCGACCAGCTCGGCGAGCGCGATGCGGCCCTCGAGCACGATCTCTGCGCGCGCCGGAACGAGCAGGCCGGGCTGCGTCACGCACGGCACCAGCTCGAGCGGCGCACCGAGCAGCCCACCGATCACGTCGTATTCGTCGACGTCGGCCCGCCCGGCATGCAGCGCTCCAGCGGCGACGCGCAGGCGCGAGCAGACCGATCGGATCCTTGGTAGACCCTACCTTCCTTTCTCTCGAGTGAAGACCTGCGCTACCCGGCCGCTGATAACTCGATGAACTGCGCTCCAAGGCATCCGACTGACTCCATCGCCGTCTTCACGAGTTCCGAGACAACGAGCGCCACGGTCCAGCCCTCGATCCGGAAGAAGTGGGCGTCCGCCGGAATCGCGCTAGCCCGCAAGGCCAGCTTCGTGACCTGTCGGTACTGCCCGGCGAGGTCAGCTCGGTGGTCCTCCTTGGTCCACTTGATGAACTCCGAGTGCTGCTCGTCGAGACATCTCACAACACGCAGCGAATTCAGTGCAACCATGCCTGACTGACCAGCAATCACGACCGGAACACGCTGAAGATCGCCGTCCGCAACCGCGATGATGGCGTCAGCGAGACGCTTCGTTGCTACGGGCACGGAGAAGCTCGTCAGGCTGAAATCGAGAACGCGGCCGGGGCGAGAAACCGTGCCGGTGAGCGGGCCAGGATCGCGCAACGGCACCCCAGTATCAAGGAGCGGCTCTTCTCCGCTGGGCAAGAGAAGCTCGGCGACATGCCAACGCGCATGCACAGTCACATCGTCGCGAAGGCGAAAGTACCGGGTCATGGCACGAGCAACCCGTGGAGCGCCGACCCTGTGGCCGCGGCCTTCGTTCGAATTGCACCCAACTCCGCCCGGAACGCTGTGGAATACGCGTCGCCCTCCAGTCCTCTCGTCGCGGTCCGGAGGCGGTCGAACTCCGCCTCGTGGTACGCCTGCGGATGGGCGGCCGCACGGATCGTTGCGAGCCGCGAATCGATTGGCGCCAAAGGACAGGTCCTCGACGTCAAGACAATCGAATGGCCCCTCGCTCGGCACGAAGGCCGGATCTCGCAGCAGCACGCGCAGCGCCCACGAAACCCCGCGATGCGACCGCGGTCCGCTTTCCCGAGCCTCACGGCCCCGACCGCACGCCGCCGCCCGAGCATCACCCGCGCGTCAGTGCATCGATGTCGAACTCCGCCTCGTAGTCCACGCCTGCGATCTCGAACCCACGCGTGCGCGCGTACTCCGTCATGAACCGATCGTACAGCGCGTCGGGGAACGCATCGCCGAGCTTGGCCTGCTCGAAGCGGCGCGCCAGCTCCGACTGGATGTCCGCGCCGAGCTCGCGATCGTCCATCCGCAGCAGGCCCTCGCCGTCGACGGTCGGGCCGGCGGCGCCGAAGTGCTCCGCGAACATCCGGTGCATCGACGCGAGCGGATCCTCGAAGCGCTCGCCCATCACGTCGAGCAGGTGCGCGAGGTAAAACGGCACGCCCGGGATCCCACCGGACGCCTCGGTCACCACCGCGGGACCCTCGACCGCGATCGCGCGGCCGCCGAGCTCGCGCTGCAGCACCGCCGACAACGCGCGGGTCTGGAACTCGAGATCGGCCTTGGCCAGACCGATCAGGCCCTTGCGGTACACGCCTTCGTTGAGCGGGTTGCCGCGGTAGCTGATCGTCAGCAGCGTGAAGCCCGGCGCCAGCACGCCGGCCTCGCGCAGCGCGTCGGCCCACGCCGTGACCACGCCGCCGCCCATGACGAACACCGTCGCGATCGCTTCCTCCGGCGAGCCCGGCGTGATCTCGACCGCGCCCACGCGCGGCGGCGTCTCGCCGTCGCGGCCGCTGAAGGTCTTGATCGTCACCGGTGCACCCAGCGGTCGCAGCGCGCTCGCGACTGCGGTGCCGGTGCGCACGTCGGTCGCGCGCGGGGCCGCCAACGCCCACACCAGCCCGTCGATGCGTCCGCCGAAGTGCTCGCGGATCTCCGCGATCGCGGCGGCCCGCACCGCGGGATCGAACGCGTCGCCGTCGACCGAGCGCGCGAGCAGACCGCGACGTCGCAGCCCCCGCTCGATCGCGCGGTTGCGATGGAAGCCCGGCGAGCCGATGCGGCGGATCTTGTTGCTGCTCTCGGGGTTCGGCTGCGCGTCGAGCGAGACGCCCAGCGTGTGCGCGCCGCGGCCGACACCGAGCGCGACCCGGGCCGCGCTGCCGAAGCCACCCGACGCACCGACCACCAGCCAATTCCCGCCCGCGCCCGGCGCGGGCGCCTGCGCCGGAGCCACACGCTCCAGCATCGCGTCGGCGTGCGCCTGGGTCCCCAGCGGATGGAAGTTGCCGGGGTGGATGACGTTGCCCAGCGCCGGCACGAAGCGGAACTGGAACTTCGGGATGCTGAGCGTCGCGGCGGTCATGGGCCCCGCGGATGTTGGCAAACCTGGGCCGCCGTCGCCACCCTTGCCGCTTGAGCGCGCGATCGCTTTGGGCTATGCCGGGCCGCGATGACGACGGCGGCACGGATCGGGGCGTTGGTGCTGGTGGGCGTGCTCGCAGGCTGCGGCGTCGGCCAAGGCAAGCACCTGCGCGCGGTCACGCCGGCGCCGCTGCCCGAGGGCATCCCCAAGACCTGGGACTTCTCCGACCCGCAGGCGCTGCCGCAGCACCGCAACACCGCCATGGCCGCATGCGCGTGGTACCTCGACGTCGCGCCGGCGACCGCCGACAGCAAGGACTGGATCCGCGCCCGCGACTACGCGCTCGACTGGATCGAGGCCATGCGCGAGCCCGCGCTGCCGGTGACGCAGCCGATCGTCGCGTACATCGCGACCGACCGCCGCTTCATGTACGGCGCGTACATGCGCGGGGCCTATCAGTGCGCCAAGGCCGAGTACCTGCTGCGCATGCACGATGCGGACATCGCCACGCGCCCCGACGCCTTCGCGGCGGAGCTCGCGGGCATCGAAGGCATGCACCGGCTCTTCCGCGCGATCCAGGCGTGGGATCCCAAGGCCTACTCGAAGCGCCTGCGCAAGTACGCTCGCAAGCACAAGCGCGGCAAGCTCGAAGCGTTCTTGGTCAAGGTCATGGGGCGCAAGCCGCCGCGTCAACGTCGCTGAGCGGCTCGCACGCGGCCGCAGCCCCGCGAGAAGCGGGGCTGCCGCGCCGCGACACCAGCGATCACTCGCCGGTGATGATCGTGCAGTGCTGCTGGTAGATGACGCCCAGGATGTCCATGGTCTTGTAGTCCAGGGTGTCGACGCGGCCGATGCCGCCGGCCTTCTTGGCGCCGTCGAGGCTCATGTCGCCCCACGAGGCGATGCCGAGCACGCCCGAGGCACACGCCTTGCCGGTCTTGGGGCCGGGGCGGGCGGTGTCCGAGATCTGCATCTCGGTCGACGGGTTGATGCCCTTGGCGCCGGCGTAGATGCCACCGACCGGGGGCTGGTAACCGAGGGCGCCGGCGCAGCCGGAACCGAGGACGGAAGCGACGAGAAGGGAGGTGAGGATGCGTGCGCGCATGGGATGGTGCTCCGTTTCGATGCGACGGTCTTCCTCGCACCACTGCGAGTTCAGAAAATGCAACGTCGCGCGGCGGGACTCTAAGACGGGCTCTTCCGAGGCGTCAAGTTCTGCGCCGACGCGGAGGTGTTGCAAAACGACCACGCGATGCGCTCACGCGGGCACCGCACCCTGACCCTCGCGCAGCACCTCGATGACGTCGTCGACCAGCCGCAGCACCGTCGATGGATCGGGCCACAGTGCCCCGCCATCGACGACGACGCGCACGTCGCGAGCGTAGCGGCGCTCGTAGTCGTCGGGATCCTCGAGCTGGGCCTCGGACTCCGCCGGGCTCACCGAGCCGGTGAGCAGCGGCTCGTCGAGCAGCGCGACGAGCATCGTGCACACCGGGTGACTGGGGATGCGCAGACCGACCTCGTGATGCCGGTTCTTCATCGCCCGCGGCACGTCGCTGGTGGCGCGCAGCACCATCGTGTACGGGCCTGGCAGCAGCCGCCGAATGGTGCGGAAGACCTGGTTGCCGACGTGGCCGTAGCGCGCGAGCTCTGCGAGATCGCGCACGAGCATCGTCAGCGGCTTGGGGTGGCGCTCGTCCATGCCCTTGAGCCGACGCAGCGTCGCGATGCCCTTGGCCGACGACAGCGCGCAGCCGAACGCGTAGCCGGTGTCGGTGGGGTAGATGATCACGCCGTCGTCGCGCAGCGCGTCGACGGCAGGCCGCAAGGATCGCGGGGCCGGTCGCTCGGCATCGATGTGCACGATCATGGGTTGGCGCAGCTACGGGGCGCGGCTTTCTGCCACAAAGCCGCGCCACGGTCCAGCGCCGCCGCGCGCCACCGCCGGCCGCGTCGGGAGCGGCGACGGCGATCAGCCCGGCGGGTCGTCCGCGGCCGCGGCGGGCGCGGCTGGCTCGGTCTGCGGCGCCGCGGCACCGCGCGCACGCCAGCGCGCGCGCAGCCGCGCCAGCGCGGGCCCCAGCAACAGCACGCCCTCGGCCGCGAGGATGAACGCGTACGGATCGTAGGGCGTGCGCAGGCGGATGGTGCCGAAGAAGATCGCCGCGACCACGATCGAGTTCACGATCTGCCACGCCGCCAGCACCAGATCGGGTCGACGTCGGGTCCAAGCGATCGCTGCGAACATGCCGATCATCGACGGCGCCCACACCACGATCTGGAACAGCAGGCTGTACGCGTCGAGGATGGGCAGGAACTTCTCGCGGCCCTTCTCCATCTCGGGCCACTGGCGATCGACGAACCACGACAGCGCGACGTTGATGACGCTCATGCGCAGCTGCCCCACGATGCCGGTCGCGGCGTAGCACTGCCGCCGGATCTCGCGGTGGATCTCGGGGTCGCCGACGTAGCCGACGAAGCGCACGGTCTCGTCGCCCAGCGCCGGGCGCAGCTTGAGCGGATGCCAGCGCGGCAGCTTCCACGCCAGGCGGTAGTTGGGCAGGCTGACGCGGCGCCCGTCGTCGGTGTTGTCCTTGTCGACCGAGCGCTTCATGTCGCGCTCGGTCTTGAACGCCTGCGTCACGACGTTGTGGCAGCGCCCGGCCGTGAGGTTCATGTTGGCGTTCTCGGCCACGCCGGCCCAGTAGCCGGTGTGGTGGTGGAAGCGCCACGCGGAGAACACCAACATCGCGACCAGCGGCGTCGCGATCCACAGCAGCGTCCGCGCCCGCACCCACGGCAGCCGGCGCCGCACCAACCACCACGTGACGAGCACCAGCACGAAGAACAGCGCCGACTGTGGCCGCACCGCGAACGACACCGCCGAGGTCAGGCCCGCCAGCGGGGCCATGCGTCCGGTCTGCAGCGCGATCACCAGCGTCAGCGTCGACGCCAGCGCGAAGCACAGAAACGGCGTCTCGCTGAGGAAGTAGCCGGTGTTCGACAGGTTGGGGTGCCACAGCAGCAGCACCACGCCGACGATGCCGGGCACCTTGGGGTGCTTGGCCACGCGCACCGCGAGCAGGTAGCCCAGCGGCACCGCGGCCGCGCCCATCAGCGCCCACCAGATCGCCGCGGGCGCGAGGTCGTGGCTGCCGAACAACCGCATCGGCAACGCCAGCAGCGTGTGCGTGCCCCAGGCCTGCCAGGCCCACTCGCGTCCGACCGGCTCGTAGCCGTGCTCCGCGAGCTCGCGCGCGCGCTCGACATACTTGCGCATGTCGCTGAACACGTAGTCGCCGGGCGGGTGCACCCACAGCACCCAGACCACGCGGCTGATCAGCGCCAGCGCGATGAGCAGCCACAGCAGTCGCCGGTCGACCCGTAGGTGCGGGCCGAGCGACCAGGTCGTGGCGGGGGCGGCGTCGGCCATGGCACGCGCGGGTCGGTCCCGCGGACGCGGCGAGCGTCGGCGGGCGACCGCGTCGTTGTCAATCGCCGCGCGGCCGGCAAACTCCGCTACAACCCCGGTCGTGCTCCCGATCCAGCCACCGTCCGTCTTCCAACGCCGACGCCGCGCGCTCGCGGCCCGGCTCGATCGGGCCGGGTCCCACGGCGCGCTGCTGTTCGCCGGCGGCGCGACCGCACGCAACTACCCCGCCAACCCGTGGCCGCTGCGGGTGAGCAGCCACTTCCTGTGGACCGTGGGCGCATCGCTGGCCGACGCGGTGCTGTGGTTGCGACGCGATCGCAGCGAGCTGTTCCTGCCCGCGCCCGATCCCGACGACGCGCTGTGGCACGGCGCCTCGCCCGACTTCGCCGCGATCGCGAGCGCGTGCGGGCTCGACGACGTGCGACCGCTGCCGGAGCTGCACGACGCGATCCTGGCCGAGGGCGCGCACGGCATCGCGACCGTGCCGGTGATGGACCCGCACACCCGCGCACGGCAGCGGGCGTGGCTCGATCGTCGCTGGCCCGACGATCACACGCCGCGCATCGACACGCTCGACGCGATCGACCTCGCGCTGGTCGACGCGCTGGTGAGCGAGCGTCTGTGCCACGACGAGGCCGGCATCGCGATGATCCGTCGCGCGGTCGAGGGCACCCGCGCGGCCCACCTCGCCGGCATGGCGGTGACGCGCGCGGGCCTGCGCGAGGCCGACGTGCGCGCGACCATGGAGCGCGAGCTGGCGCGGCGGCAGCTGCCGTGCGCCTACGGCAGCATCGTCACGGTGCACGGCGAGATCCTGCACGCGCGCGAGGACGGCAACACGCTCGCCGACGGCGATCTGTTGCTGGCCGACGTCGGCGGCGAGTGTCAGGGCTGGGCCAGCGACGTGACCCGCACGTGGCCGGTGTCGGGTCGCTTCTCGTCGACGCAGCGCGAGCTGTACGACGTGGTGCTCGCGGCCAACGAGGCCGCGATCGCGATGGTGCGACCGGGCGTGCGCTACCGCGACGTGCACCTGCACGCATCGCTGGTGCTCGCGCGCGGACTCGTCGCGCTCGGCATCCTGCGCGGCGAACCCGAGGGCCTGGTCGAGCGCGGTGCGCATGCGATGCTGTTCCCCCACGGCGTCGGCCACCTGCTGGGCCTCGACGTGCACGACATGGAAGACCTCGGCGATCGAGCCGGCTACGCCCCCGGACGCAGTCGCAGCCCGCAGTTCGGGCTGGGCTACCTGCGGCTCGATCGCGAGCTGCAACCCGGCATGGTCGTCACGATCGAGCCCGGGCTGTACCGGGTCGCGGCGCTGCTCGACGACGATGCGCGCTGCGGCCCGTTCGTCCGCGACGGATCGCTGGATCGCGAGCGGCTGGCCCACTTCGCCGACGTTCGTGGCATTCGCATCGAAGACGATGTGCTCTGCACACCCACCGACCCTGTGGTGCTGACCGCGGACATCCCCAAGGCCCCCGACGCGGTCTGTGCCGCCGTGGGGCTGGCTTCGGCGAGCCCGGGGATCGTGATAGGCTGACCACGCGTCATGCGAGCTGCCGTCCCTACCCTTTGCTTGCCTTGGACCGCCGCGGTGCTGCTGTGCTCCTGCACCGACGATCTCAACGCACCGTTCAACTACGAGCAGAGCACGACCGACGCGACCACCGGCGACGGGCTCATGCTCGACTGCGCCGACCTGCCCCAGGCGGCCGTGGCCGCGACCTTCTCGGCCACGCTCGCGGCCACCGGCGGTGAGTCGCCGGTGCAGTACACCAGCGCCAACCTGCCGCCGGGCCTGGCGCTCGACGCCTCGACCGGCGCGCTGACCGGCACGCCGACCACCGCCGGCGACGTCAGCTTCGACGTGACCGTGACCGACGCGGCCGGCACCACCGCGATGGCCTCGTGCCAGCTGTCGATCGCCGAGCAGCTCTCGGTCGAGCTCGACCTCGCGACGGTGCCGTACTGCATCACCGGCACCGACACGCTGCTGGCCCACGTGGTCGACGGCACCGGCGACGGCACCACCATCACCTGCGATCACCCCGGCGGCAGCGGCAACGGCACCGCACCCGCGGGCATCTCGATCGACCCCGACACCTGCGAGATCGTCGGCACCGTCGAGGACACGCGGCTGGGCACCTGGGCCTTCATCGTGCGCGGCAGCCAGTCGGGCGCGGAGGTCTTCATCCCCTACTGCGTCACCAACGACACGCCCGCGGCCAACACGTTCCCCATCACCGTCGACCACACCGGCATGACCGGTCAGACGCTGGTGCCGCTGCTGCGCACGTTCAACCCCGCCGCGGCCATCATGGTCGGCGCCACCGACGATCCGCTGTTCCGCGTCACCGACAACGGCAACTGCCCCGGCAACGTCTGCAACTACAGCTTCTCGTTCTTCATCAACGCCTCGCCGTTCGACCTGCAGGACGCCGGTGGCAACGACAAGGCCGTGATCGTCGACGACAGCCTCGACAACGACGGCACCAACTACTTCATGACCCACGGCATGCGGCTGTCGACCAACGAACCGGTCGACGACGCGTTCAAGAACCGCCCGTGGGTAGTGAACCTCGCCATCGACTACTGCTTCAACATCGACGGCAACGCCTGCGACACCTCGATGGACCCCGACTACAACGGCTTCCTCGAGTGGTCGGTGATCATGGTGCCGACGCCGTAGCGTCGGCACCGCGCGCGTGCGGCTCGGCCGCCGCAAGCACGTCACTCGAAGTCGACGTCGCCGGGCCCATCGACGTCGACGTCGCGGTCCGCGGGGTCACCGTGCACGCGCACGTCGCCGGGACCGTCGAGCACGACCTCGGCGCGCTCGCTGGCGTAGAGATCGGCCGACAGCGGCCCGCTGCCGTCGAACACCAGCGACTGCACCTGCAGGCCCGCGGCCTCGATGTCGGTGGGACCGTCGACGTGGATCTCGGCGGTCTCGACCTCGCCCGACAGCGCCACGTGCGAGGGACCGTCGGCGGTGACGACGAGCTTGCGGCTGACGAGGCCACGCACGACCAGATCGGCGGGACCGTCGACGTCGATGCGATCGATGCCGAAGGGGCCCTCGGCGGTGATCGAACCCGGACCCGAGATCGCCAGCGTCGACAGCGACGACGCCTGCAGCCACAGCTTGCAGGTCGTGTGGGTCCGCAGGTCGCGGCGACCGGTGTCGATGCGCAGCACGCCGCCGTCGACCTCGGTGTCGATGTCGTCGAGCAGGTTGTCGTCGCAGGTCAGCTCGGCCGGCTCGAGCGCGGTGCCCGGGGTCACGTACTCGATCTCGACGTCGAGCGCGGCGGCGTTGTGGATGGCGGTGAACTCGCCGAGCTCGCGGACCTCGGTCTGGGCGACGCCGCTGCCGAACAGGCACGCGGGCGCGAACAGGGCCAGGGGCAGCAACAGCGCGAGATCACGGACGGGACGCATGGTCATGGTGGGCTCCGTCACCCCCCGGGCCTTGCCGCCCTCGGGGTGACGATCCCTGCAACACCACCGGCCCGCCGAAGTGTCACCGGCGGCGATCAGAACCACGCCGGCGCGCAGGTCGAGGTGTAGATCCCCTCGCCGTAGCGCGCGAAACCGTCCGCCGTGAGGATGTCGAAGTTCTCGGCGAAGTCGTTGTCGTGCTTCACGACCATCTCGTCGCCGGCGTTGGGATCCCGGATCGCGCACAGGCCCACGGCCGCGACGTCGGCGACGACCTGGTTCATGTACGCCTCGACGTCGAGCACGTACGGCTGGCCGCTGCTCTGGTCGAACCACTCCGGATGACCGCCGATGACGCCGTTGACCGCGCCCTGCACGATGTCGAGGAAGCACGAGCCCGGCGCGGTGCACTGATCGCCCTCGCCGGTGCCGGGACCGGGACTGCAGTCCTCGCCGCCGGGCGCGGGGCACTCGACCGCGGCGCCACCGCTGCTGCTGCCGCCGAGCGTGGTCGTGCTCGCGCCGGAGTCCGCGCTCGCGGTGCCGCCGCTGCTGCCCGAGGCCTCGCCGTCGCCGCTCGAGGACGTGGCGCTGCCACCGTCGCCGACGCTGCTGCTGCTCGAAGCCTCGGCCTGGGTGGTGGCGGAGCCGGCCTCGCCGACCGAGAGCGCGCTGCCGAAGGTGGTGGTGCCGCGCGGGCCGGGCGAGCCGCACGCGAGCAGCAGCAACGAGATCACCGTCGTGGCCCTCATCGTCCCCTCCGATCCTGCGCGCGATGCCGACGCGCGCGCGCGGCGGTGTCCTGGCGATAGAAGTCCCGCATGACCTCGTACATCGCCGCGTGCTCGCGCTCCATCTCGAGCGGTTGCTCGAAGAAGTGCTCGGTCGCGACCGCGAAGAACTCGGCGCCGTTGGTCAGCGCGTAGTCGCCCAGCCACGTGCGTCGACCAGCCTCGGCGCGCACGCGCATGGCCTCGTACTCGCGCGTGAAGACCTCGACCCAGCGGTCGTAGTGCGCGCGGTCCTGCATCGGCGGGACCCCGTCGGCGCCACCGCTGAGCATGTCGAGCTTGTGCGCGAACTCGTGGTAGACGACGTTGTGGCCGTCGGTCGGGTTGGCCGCGCCGCGGCGCACGGCATCCCAGACCAAGATGACCGGGCCGCGCGAGAACGCCTGGCCGTGGATCGGCACGCCGGTCTGCGGCAGCCCGCGCGGCACCGCGAAGAAGCTCGGCGCCGGCGGTGGTGCGACCACCGCGTGGGGATAGACCACGATGCTGTCGACCTGGCGGTACAGGCCGTGATCGAGCCCGAGGATGAGCAGACACGCCTCGGCGGCGATGGTCACGCGGATCTCGTCGGTGAGCTCGAGTCCGCCGGCGCCCTCCCAGTGCTTCTCGTGCTCGAACACCTGCACGAGCGCGCGCAGGTGCGCCTGCTCGTCGTCGTCGAGCCAGCGCCAGTGCGCCACGCGTCGCCGCAGGATCTCGAGCCACGCGTCGGGGAACGGTTGCTCGAGCAACTTGCGGCGCCTGCGGTCATCGAGCCAAGAGAACAGCATCGCGACGAGGCCCAGCGTCGCGCCGCTCGGGACTCGGACGCAAGGCCGACAGTCTGCTACAGTCGCGCCCGGTGGCCGCGGCGCCCAACCTACGCGACGAACGCATCGCGCGTGTGCTCGATCGCGAGGTCGCACCGCTGTGGCACGACCGCTTCGCTCGCTCGGCGTGGCGCCACCTCGCGGGCGAGCAGCCCGCGCTGGTGCTCGACGTCGCCTGTGGCGGCGGGCGCACCACCGCGGAGCTGCTGCAACGGTTGCCGCCCAGCACCAAGGTCATCGGGCTCGAGTCCGATCCGCTGCTGCGCGAGCTGGCCAAGGCCCGCGTGGCGGAGTGGAAGGACCGCGTCTACCTCAAGGCCGGCGGGCTCGACGACGTCGCGGCGATGCCGGCGGCGACCTACGATCTCGTGCTCGCCAACCTCGTGCTCGGCGAGGTCGGCAACCTCGCGGAGGCGCTGCGCGAGCTGCTGCGCGTGACCAAGCCCGGCGGGCAGCTGCTGGCCACGCTGCCGCTCGACGGCAGCTGGGCCGAGGCCGAAGATCTCTACCGCGAGGTGTTGCGCGATGCCGGTGCCAAGGACGCGATCCGTCGCCTGCGTCGCGTCGCGCAGCTGCGTCCGACCGGGCACGAGCTCGCGCGCGCGTTGGCCGAGATCGGCACCGCGCCGCATCACTTCGTGATCGAGCAGGAGCGCTTCGAGCTGTTGTTCGCCGGCGGGCGCGAGTTCCTGTTCGCGCCGGTGGTCGAGCTGGGGCCGCTGCGCATGTGGAAGGCGATCATCGGCGACGCCGGCAAGCCGCAGGAGCTGTTCTGGCGGCTGAAGGAATCGATCGACACCTACTTCCTGGGCCACGTCTTCGCGGTCACCGTGGTCGCGGGCCTGCTGCGCGTGCGCGTGCCCGAGGCCGGCGCCGCGGCGCATGCCGCCGCCGAGACCGCGGGCGAGCACTGGCGGCAGTGGCCGCAGCTCGACGCCCTGTGGCAGGCGGCGGAGCGACGCGACCAGTCCAACGATCTCGACGTCGACATCGACCTCGAGGGCGACACCGCCGAGCCCACCCCCGAGCCGGTCGCTGCGACCACGCCCGACGCCGGCGCATCGATGGTGTCGGCCTCGATGTCGGCCGAGGACGCAGCGATCTTCGCGCTGCTCGAGCAGCCGACCACGCGCGGCAAGGACGACCACGAGCTCGACGCGCTGCTCGACCAGGTGCTCGAGTTCGCGGCCCCACGCGAGGACGTCACCGAGCTCGACGAGGACGAGCTCGAAGAGGACGAAGAGGACGAAGAGCCCGATGCGCCCGCGCCCCGGGCCGGCGACACGCTGCAGCGCATCCGCGCCCTGCTGCCGCCACCGCCGGGCGTGGGCGTGCCGCCACCACCGCCGGGTCGCAAGCCGCGGTCGTGAATCGCCGCGCGATTGCGCCGCGCCCGCATCCGTGCTTACCCTCGCGGGCCTCTGCGCCTGGACTGCAGACGAGGACTGTCATGAAATTCGACTCCCACCACACCGTTGCGTTCCTTCTGACCCTCGGCCTGCTCCCCGCTGGCTGCCCCGCCGGCGACGACGGAGACACCGGTGGCGGCTCGAGCTCGGGCTCGGCCTCCGCCTCCGCGACCGACTCCGCTTCCGCGTCGGCCTCGGCCTCGGCCACCGATTCCGCGTCGGCCTCCGCGTCGGCCTCCGCTTCGGCGTCGGCGACCGACTCCGCGTCGGCGTCGGCGACCGACTCCGCGTCGGCGTCGGCGACCGACTCCGCTTCCGCGTCGGCGACCGACTCCGCGTCCGCGACCGACTCCGCGTCGACCTCCGCGGCCGACAGCGGCAGCGACAGCGGTTCGGGCAGCGGTGGCAGCGACACCGGCGGCATGAGTGTGGCGTGCTCGGACTTCGCGATGCACCTGGCCGACTGCGACCACCCGTTCGCGGACATGGGCCAGGCCTACTGCGACGGCTACGTCAGCAACCCCGACTACACCGCCGAGTGCGCGATGGCGAACGAGGACTTCTTCGCGTGCCTCACCGCGCTCGACTGCAAGATGCTCGGCATGGCCATGATGCCGCCGTTCGGCGAGCTGTGCATGACCGAGTTCGACGCCATCGGCATGGCGTGCGGCGGCTGACGTCATGATCGTCGTCTCGGGTACCAAGCGCAGCGGCACCAGCATGTGGATGCAGGTGCTGGCTGCGGCCGGCCTGCCGGTCTTGGGCAAGGCCTTCCCGCGCAACTGGGAGCAGAGCCTCAAGCAGGTCAACCCGGACGGCTTCTACGAGTCGATCCTGCGCCAGGGCGTCTACTACCGCACCAACCCGCATCCGGTGACGGGCAAGTACTTCTTGCCCGAGCACGTCGCGGGCTATGCGGTGAAGATCTTCGTGCCTGGCGTGGTGCGCTCGGAGCGGGCGTACATCGAGCGGCTCGTCGCGAACATCCGCGAGTGGCGCGAGTACGAGGCGTCGATCAACCGGCTGTACGCGATCGAGCGCGAAGCCGAGCTGGCCCGTCGCCCGGACTCGCCCGAGCCGGTGGTGTTCCCACCGGCCTACGAGTGGTGGATGGAGAACTTCGCGCTGGTGCGCGACATCTCCATCCGCCGCTACCCGGCCAAGCTGCAGACCTACGACCAGGTGCTCGCCGATCCGGCGCGCATCATCGGTCCGCTGGTCGAGTGGCTCGGGGTCGGTGATCCCGAAGCGGCGATCAAGGCGGTCAAGCCCGAGAACCGCACGGTCGTGCGTCCGGAGTCGGACAGCGTCGAGCCGCGCTTCGCCAAGATCTTCGACGACCTGTACGCCGCCATCGCCGACGGCGGCACGCTCAGCGGCACGCTGCTCGACACGCTCAATCGCACCAACCGCGAGCTGCTGCCCAAGCTGATCGAGCTGCAGACCGCGGTCGCGAAGTGGCAGATGAGCCAGCCTGGGCCCAAGCCCGAAGGCGCGATCCCGGGTCTTCCGGACGTGTGAACCTCGGCCGCGGTGTCGGCGCCCCGTCCGGGCCCGACACGCCGCGGCAGGCGTCGATCGACCGCGACGCGCGCGTGGGCACGTCAGCCGTACCGTCGCGCTGGCCGTGGACGAAGCCCTGCGGTACATCGACCATGGAAGGATCGTGGTCGGACTCGGGGCGCTGTCGCTGGGATTGGTCGCGGTGGGACCGCTGCGCGCCGAGCCGGGTGCGACCATCGACCGCGTGGTCGTGCCCGCGCGAGCGGTCGACGACTTCGCCGCGGCCCCGCGCGCGACCGCGGCCCGGCGCGCGGTGTTGTACGTGAACTTCGACGGCGCCGCGCTCTCGTACGGGCTCGACGACTCCCACGCGAACATCACCGCGATCGAAGAGCGCGCGGGCCAGTTCCCCGACTACGGCGGCACCTCGCAGCGCGCCGCGGTGCTGCAGGCGGTCGCGGCCGACTTCGACGGCTACGACGTCGTCATCGTCGACGAACGCCCCGACGGCGGTGACTACACCATGGCGATGGTGGGCCCCGCCGGCGAAAAGGGCGTGCTCGGCGTGGCGTTGCTCGACTGCAACGACGACTCGCCCAACAACATCGTGTTCGCCTACCACTCCGACGGCGACGGCTACAGCGCGGCGTCGCAGGCGAACACCATCAGCCAGGAGGTCGCGCACTCCTTCGGGCTCGAGCACGTCGACCATCCCGGCGACATCATGTACCCGCAGAGCACCGGCGGGGATCCGGTGTTCCTCGACGCGTGCCTGCCGATCGTGCCGCCCGACGACATCGTCTGCACCGCCCAGCACCGACGCCACTGCGACCCCGGCTACCAGAACGCGTTCCGCGAGCTGTACGAGCTGCTGGGCCCCTCGCGTTCCGACGACGAACCGCCGGTGGTGTACCTGAGCGCGCCGGCGGACGGCGCCGAGCTGCCGGCGGCGGAGCCGTTCGAGATCACCGCGCGCGCGTTCGACGATCACGCGATCGGCAACGTCGTGCTCTTCGTCGACGACGTGAACGTCGGCAGCGACATGGTCGCGCCGTACACGTGGCCGATCAGCGGGCAGCAAGAGGGCATCGTCGAGGTCTACGCCATCGCCGTCGACGAGGCCGGCAACATGGCGCGCAGCGACACCATCGAGTTGTACGTCGGCATCGAGAACCCCGACGCGGACCATCACCGCGGCTGCGCCGTCGCTGCGCCGCGCGCCTTGTCCGCGTGGGCCGCCATGCTCGCGTTGCTCGGCTTGCGTCGACGTCGGCGCTGAGCCAGGCTTGCCGCACCCGTGGTGCGTCCGGCCCAGCGCCTCCGCCCGCCGATGCGTCGGCGCGTCGCGGCGTCGCTGCTCACGCTCTTGCTGCTCGCGTGCGACGCTGCGCCGCCGGCACCCTCGACGCCCGCGCCAGCGCCCGCCGCCACCGCGACGCCTCCGCAGCCCGCCGCACCCGAGCCCACGCCCGCGCCGGCCAAGGCCGCCGGCGCGCCGCCGGTGCGCAAGGACGGCACCATCTACGCCGAGAGTGCGTTGATGGGCACGCACTTCAGCATCAACCTGTGGCTCGAGCCCGAGCGCACCGCGGCCGAGGCCGGCGTCGCGATCCAGGCCGCGTTCGACGAGATCGCACGCATCGAGCACATCACCAGCGAGTGGATGAGCGACAGCGAGGTCACGCGCTTCAACGACGCCGCCGGTGGCGAAGCGATGCGGCTGTCGCCCGAGCTGTTCGCGGTGTTGCTGCGCAGCCGTGAGATCAGCGAGCGCACCGGCGGCACGCTCGACGTGACCTTCTATGGCGTCGGTCAGCTGTGGCACTTCGAGCCCGGCAGCAAGCCGCCGCCCGACGCCGACGTGCAGGCCAAGCGCGCGCTGGTCGACTGGCGCGGGCTCGAGCTCGACCCCGCGACGCGCAGCGGTCGACTCAGCAAGCCGGGCATGAAGGTCGGCCTGGGCGCGATCGCCAAGGGCTACGCCGTCGACCGGGCCTCTGCGCTGCTGGTCGGGCGCGGCTTCGCGAACCACGTGGTCGAGGGCGGCGGCGATACCTATGCCGCGGGCACCAAGGGTGGAAAGCCGTGGATGGTCGGCGTGCAGAACCCCACGGACAAAGGCGTGGTCGGTGCGCTGCCGAGCTCGGACATCTCGGTGGTCACGTCGGGGGATTACGAGCGGTTTTTCGAGTATGGCGGCAAGCGCTACGCGCACATCCTCGACCCCAAGACCGGCTACCCGCTGGAGCACGACAAGTCCTTCGCGAGCATCACCGTCGTCGCGGCCAACGCGATGGATGCGGATGCCTACGCGACCGCGGTCGCGGTGATGGGCCCCGCCAAGGGCATGGCCTTCGTCGAGCAAGAGCCCGAGATCGAAGCGATCCTCATCACCCACGCCGGCGAGGTCCAGATCTCGAGCGGCCTGGTGCACCGCTTCGTCGCCGCGCCACGCTGACGCACGCCCACGCGCGCGCGGCCGTGCGACCGCATCGATCGCTGCGCGATCGAGCCGACATCTCGATCACGAGCTGATCCGCCTCGTCGACTTGCGGGACGCCGGCGGACTGTCTCGTGCGCACGCGCGCGTGCGCGTGCTGGCACGCATCCGACGCAACCGGTGCACAACGGCAGCGCCCAAGCGAGCAAAGTCTGGCTTGCGAGCTTCGTCGCGCTGTGGCTATGGTGGGATCGTGGGCGTCCATGATCCGTGCGTGCACGGTTCACGAGCGCCCGCGTCCCCCCCATCCGAACTCCAACCCCCCAGGAGTGTTTGCCATGCGACTGTCCCCCCCAGCCCGCCATGGTCGTGTCGTCCTCTCGTTGAGCGCGAGCCTCGCGGCGCTCGCATCGTCGTCGGCCTTCGCCGGCGATGGTGAACGCGCGCCGACGTGGGACCTCGACCAACAAGCCCTCGCCGAGCTCGGGCTCGGTCAATCCCGCGGCGATCCCGTCCCGGTGCCCGAACAGGCGCCGCGGCTGCGCTGGCCCGGGCACCCGCAGGCGGCCTCCCAGGGCCGCATCTTCCTCAACTTCGACGGCGCGCAGCTGTCGTCGGGTTGGGACGACTCGCACACCGACACCACGCAGATCGGCGAGTGTGCCGGCAGCTTCTCCGCCTACGGTGACGGGGCCAAGCGCGACGCCGTGGTGCAGGCGGTGAACGAGGACTGGGCGCCCTTCAACGTGCTCATCGTCGACACCCGCCCCGCCTCGGGCGACTACACGATGTGCATGGTCGGCCCGACCAACCCATTCGGTGGCGGCGTGCTGGGCATCGCGCCGCTGGACTGCGACGACTCGCAGACCCACAACAACATCGTCTACGCGTTCCACAGCGTCAACGACGGCTTCGATGCCTCGACCACGGCGACCACCATCGGTCAGGAGGTCGCGCACTCGTACGGCCTCGAGCACGTCGACGAACCCGGCGACGTGATGAACCCGTACAACGCCGGCGGTGATCCGAGCTTCACCGATCAGTGCATCGGCGTGGTCGGCGGTGTCGTCTGCGGTGGCCAGCACGCCGCGAACTGCGGCTCGCAGAGCTCGCAGAACTCGTACCAGGAGCTGATGAACCTCTTCGGTCCTTCGGCACCCGACACGCAGCAGCCGACCGTCAGCATCACCTCGCCGTCGGACGGCGCGATCTTCGACGTCGGCGCGAGCTTCGAGATCACCGTCGACGCCAACGACGACGTCGGCATCGAGCAGGTGGTGCTGTTCAACGGCGACGAGCAGATCGAGAGCGACGCGTCGTCGCCGTACGGCTGGACCGTGAACAACGCGCCCGCGGGCAACTACGTGTTCCACGTCGAGGCCAGCGATGCGGCCGGCAACGTCTCGAGCAGCAACGTCGTCATGGTCACCGTCGGCGAGGCGCCCGCGGACGGCGGAGGCGATGCGACCGGCGGTGCCGACTCGGCCGGGGACGGCAACACCAGCGCGGGCGGTTCGGCCGGCGGAACCGACGGTGGCTCCGGGGCCGACGGCACCGGTGCGGGCGACGGCGGCGGGGACGGAGCCTTCGACGACGGCGGCGATGGATCGCTCCCGCCCGGCTACGGCCTCGACAACGACGATGCGCAGGGGTGTGCCTGCAACGCACCGTCGGCACCGCGGCAGCGGATCGGCGGGATTGCACTCGCACTCGTGGCCCTGGGCGCGATGGTGCGCCGACGTCGTTCGGCGGGCGCGAAACCCTAGCGGACGACGCAATCGCAGCGCGCCCGGGTCCGCGCGATCCGGCCGCCTTGTGGCCGCATGCTGCCAACTCGGTTGACGACGTGCCCGCATGGCCCACGCCATGCGGGCGCGCGTCGTCGTGCACTTGTGGATTGCTGGTGTCGATCCGTAGACTGTTCGATGGACGGATCCCTGGCTTATGCCCAAGACCCCGTTGGCCCCCACGCCCGATACAGCACCGCCGCCGCCTGCGAACCTCGCGGTCGCCCCGGCCGCGAAGGCCCCGCCACCGCCGCCGCGGGACCGCACCCGCATCGCCGATGGCGGGCTCGTGCCACCGGCCCAGCGGCCGCGGCCGCAGATCGTCAGCGACGCGGAGCCCAACACGCGCGCCAGCCGCGTGGGCACGCGCATGCAGGGCACCGAGGGACTCAGTGAGCCCGGCGCCGAAGCGCCGAAGCTGCGCCTCACCGCCGGGCGCGTCGTGCCCGGCACCCGCTACCGCATCCTGCGATGGCTCGGTGAAGGCGGCATGGGCGTGGTCTACGAGGCCGAGCACATCGACATCGAGCGCAAGGTCGCGCTGAAGATCCTCCGCTTCGATCTCAGCCGTCAGCCCAAGATGGTGCAGGTGTTCCGCGACGAGGCCCGTGCGGCCTGCCGGCTGGGCTCGCAGTACATCGTCGAGATCTACGACTTCGGCGAGCTGCCCGACGGTCGCTCGTTCTTCGCGATGGAGCTGCTCGACGGCCACGACCTCGTGCCGGCCGACGCGACCGTGGCGATGGAGCCCGGCCGCGTCGTCGGCATCATGCGGCAGATCTGCAAGGGCCTGCACGTCGCCCACCGCGCCAAGGTCGTGCATCGCGACGTCAAGCCCGAGAATCTGATCGCGACCGCCGAGAACGGACGCGCCGACACGATGAAGATCGTGGACTTCGGCATCTCGGCGATGTTGGCCGCGGGCAACACCGAGAACACCATCGCCGGCACGCCGCACTACATGGCACCCGAGCAGGTGTTGGGGCAGGCCTTCGACGGTCGTGTCGATGTCTACGCGCTGGGTTGCACCGCGTACGAGTTGCTGACCGGCACGCCGCCGTTCGATGCCGACTCGGTCGAGGAGCTGTTGCAGAAGCAGCTGGCCGAACCGGCGCAGTCGCTGCGCCAACGTCGACCCGACCTGACGATCCCGCCCGCGCTCGAGCGCGTGGTGCTCAAGTGCCTGGCCAAGCGTCCCGAGGATCGCTGGGCCGACATGGCCGACCTCGAGGCCGGGCTGTGCGAGGCGCAGATCGCCGACAAGCTCTCGACACCGTGGGACGACCTGCCGCTGCCGGATCTGCCCGACGTCGACCGGCGCGAGCGATTGCTGCGCGAGATGCCCTCGCCCGGCACGCTGCCGACGCCCGCGCGCAACCGCTGGTTGTGGCCGGTGGTCGCCGGCGCGAGCACGCTCGCGGCGGTGGGCCTGGGCCTGTTCCTCGCCTTCGGGCTGGGCACGCCCAAGACCAAGGACACCTCTGCGATCGATCGCCTCACCAGCGAGGCGCGTGGCGCCGCGGCCAAGCTCAACTGGGTGCTGCCGCCGCCCAAGGAACCCGACGCCGACACCGCGTACCGCAAGGTGCTCGCGCTCGAGGATCTCGGCGGCGAGTCCGACGAGCTCGGCGACGAGCGAGCCGCGGAGCTGCGCGGCGAGTTCTCCGGCACGCTCACGCGCGAGGCCGACAAGCTGTGGGACATGGGTGCGAAGGTCGCCGCGAGCAACCTGTATCTGTGGGCGCTCGCGTTCGACGCGGGCAATCGCCACGCGTTCGATCGCGCCGGCGTCGATGCGGGCTTTCTCGCCGACTTCATCCGCCGCGTGAAGTCGGGCGAGCTCAGCGAGTCCGAGCTCGCGATGGGTCTGCTCGCCGCTGCGCAGGCGACCGACGACGCCGAGGCCCGCGCAGCGCGGGCCGAGGAACTCGCCGCGGTCGAGTCGCAGCTGTCACCGATGGTCGCGAGCGTGATGGGCGAAGAGCTCGAGGTCGCGGGCCTGCGCCCGCGCAAGAAGATCGCCGTCGCCGTCGCCGCACCGGTCGCGGCGCCCGAGCCGATCCCGGCGCCCGCGATCGAAGAGGCGACGCCGCCGGTGGAGATCGTCGCGGACCCGGCGGACGCGAAGGCGGTCTCGATCGCGAAGAAGAAGAAGGTCGCCGACCCCCGCGCGATGCTCGGCACCGCCGAGCGCGATCCGGCCAAGTCCAAGGAGCTCGCGGAGCAGGGCCTCGCGGCGCTGCGCGCCGGTCGACGCTCCGAGGCCTCGTCGCTGTTCAACCAGGCCATCGCCTACGATCGCAGCAACGGCACCGCGCTGATGGGCCTGTCGGACATCGCGTTCGACACCGGCGCCGATCAGAAGGCCGTGGTCTACGCCGAGAAGGCGGTCGAGGCCTCACCGGGCAACCAGAGCTTCCGCCTCAAGCTCGGTGACGCGTACTTCAAGGTGCTGCAGTACCGCGACGCGCTCAAGCAGTACGAAGAAGCGAAGAAGCGCGGCTCGACCAAGGCCGACGAACGCATCGCGCGGGTCAAGGCCAAGCTCGGCGAGTGACGGGATCGGAGCCGCGCGCTCGCGGCGTGCCGGCGTCGCGGATGCGACGCGCCGCGTCTCGTCCAGCGCTCAAAACCGGCCGCGCACCACGAACGAGCCCGGACCGATGCCGAAGCGCGCGGTCGCCTTCGACTTGCCCTTGCTGCGCTTGCCGCCGTCGGACTTGCCGGCGGCCTTGGCCTTGCCGCGCGCGCGCTTGCCGGTGCTGGTGAGCAGCACGGCAACGCCGAGCGTGACCAGGGTCGCGGCCGCGAGCGAGGTGCCGAACACGATCCAGTCGGTGTCCCACAGCCGCCGGCAGCGACCCGCCGCGTCGACGTTGCCGCCGTTGCAGGCGTCGCCGACCTTGAAGGGACGATCGTCGAGTGCAGCGAAGGCCGCGGCCACGCCCACGCCCGCGACGCCGACGCCGAGCGAGACGAAGCCCCAGGGCCGCTTGGGCAGTCGGCTGGGCACCTTCTCGAGCGTGAACGCGACCTCTTCGGCGACGCCCTCGACCACGGTGACCTCGCGCTCGACCGCGATGTAGCCCTCCTTGGTCACACGCACGACGCGCTTGCCCGCGATGATCGAGCGATCGAGCGGCGTCACGCCGACGATCTCGCCGTCGACCGTGACCTCGGCGCCGTCGGGATCGCTGCGGATGGTCAGCACCGAGGGCCCCTTGGCCAGCGCGTCGAGCTTGGTCCGCAGCGTCGCCGAGGCCGAGGCCATGAGCTTGCCGGCATCGACGACACCGCAGATCTCGCAGCCCTCTTTGCTGCGCGCGACCACGCCACCGGTCTTGCCGTCGACCAGCTCGACCGCGACGTCGTAGTCGCGATCGCGCACGATCACCGTCGCGCGCACCACGTGGCTCGCACCGGTGTTCTTGGCCACGCGCTCGAAGCACTTGGCCTGCGCGCAGTCGGCCGCGTCGGCGTCCTTCGCCAGCACGTCGGCGGGTGCGACGACGTCGAAGTCGCCGCGCTGCAACCCGCCGACCAGCTCGCCCAGCAGCGCCTCGCGGTCGACGTCCGAGAGCTCGCCCTGCACCGCCAGCGGCAGGATTGCGGCGCGCAGGCGCGTCGCGGTCGGCGCGGCCGCGGGTGCAGCGGACGCCGGGGCGGGCACCACCGGCATCGTCGCCGCAGCGATCGCGATCGCGATCGCGGTCGCCGAGGCCTGCGCGGGGCGCCGCAGACGAGATCTCACCAGCGCATCGTATCACGCTTGACGGCGGCGCGCCCAGAACCGACCGTGGCTGGGCCTCATGGTTGGCTCGCGTGGTTCGCTCGCTTCGCCCGTCGGGCTCGCCGATCGAACGTCTGCGCATCGACGCTCGGCGGTCGTGGTCGCCATCGCCGGGGCCCTGTGGCTCGCCTGCGCGCGCGAGCCCGAGGGTCGCTTCGCGCAGGCCAGCGAGACCGCCCCGGCGACACCGACCGGACCGTTTCGCTACGCCGAGACCGTGACCAAGGCGATCGAGCCCGGCGCACGCGCTGCGCTGCTGCTCGAGCTCGCGGTCGGATCGAAGGGACGGTTGCGCGCGGTCGTGGCGGTCGCGAAGGAACGCCCCGCCGACCCCGAGGAGCCGGTGACGGTCGAGCTCTGGACGTTCGATCAGCGCAACGAGGCCGGCGTGCTCGAGCCCACCGGTGAGCACATCCCGCTGTTGCGCACCTCCACGCGCGTGCCCTCGCGGCCGTCGGTGAGCGAGTTCCACCGCGAGCTCGCGACCCCGGGTGCGGAGATCCACCGTGAGCTGGGCGTGCCGGGCGAGGATCCACAGGCCGTGCTCGCGACGCTCGCGGACGCGGCCGCGCGCACCCGCGCCGCCGGCAGCGATGCAGCCACGCGCGTGACCGCGCTGGCCGAGGTCTTCCGCGGGCTCGACGACGGCATGCTGTTCGAGCGCGACGCCCTCGGCACCGCGCTCGAGGCACTCGCCACCGGACGCTGGCGCGCGAGCGCGGTGACGTCGTCGTCGGAGCGCCGCGCGAGCGTCACGACCAGCGGCGGGGACACGCTCGAGCTGCTGCGCAAGGGCGACGGCTGGGTCGTCAGCCGGGCGCAGCCGCCGGCAGCGCCGGCAGCGGGCTCGGCTCCCGCAGGATGACGCCCGCGCCGTCGCGATCCTCCCACACGCTCACGCGCGCACCGGGCACGATGATGCGCTCGACGACATACAGCGAGTCGTTGGGATCGAGGCCACGCGACAGCAGGTAGCGCCGCGCGTCCTCGGACTCGGCCTCGACCTCGGTCGCCGCGGTCTCGATGGTCGACGCGGCCGGCACCGGCGCGCCCACGAGCTCGAGCTGTCCGAGATCCTGATCGAGCAGCGCGAAGGCGTCGCCGCGATCGCCGGGGTAGCGCACCTCGACGCGCCAGGCCAGCGCCGCGCGGCCGCTGATCGGCGCGACGCCGACCGGCCCCTTCGCGGGCTCGTCGCGCGAGAGCATGCGCGCCGCCACGGCCTCGCGCGTGGGCACGTGCCAGCGCCACGCACGACGACGCGGTGTCTGCAGCCCCGCCACGACGCGCCGCAGCGAAAAGGCAGCACTGGCGAGGCCGCCCGCGACGACGAGCGCCACCAGCGGCGGCGTCACCAACCACACCGTCGCGGCCGCGACGAGCACGAAGACCACCAGGCCCACGCTCGCGAGCAAGCCGGCGATGGCCGGCAGCATGCCGCGCCGCAGCTCGATCTCGCGGCGCTCGGCGTCGCGCAGCGCCGCCGCCGACTCGCACTGCGCGAGGTCGACCCAGGTGTTGGCACCGCAGCCGCTGCACGGCAGCCGACGCCAACCCTGGGCATCGCTGCGCATCGGGTCGCCGGGGTGCGCGGGCGCGAGCGCGAGACGGCCGCAGCCCAGGCACTGCTGCGCGCAGGCGAAGCGCAGCTGCGTGGGCTCGACCTCGACGCCACCGCGGTGGAGCGCGCGCCGTGCCACGCGCCGGGCCTCGGCCTCGGCATCCATCCGTCGCTGCCGTCGCGACGCGTCCTGGGCCGCGATCGCGGCCGCGATTGCACTACCAGCCATCGGGTTGCTGGACGAGTCTACCGCGGCGGCGCCGCGTTGCTTTCACTCGTCCGACGCGCCGGCGGCCGAGCCGTCGCCGACGGCACCCTGGCGCTGGTACAGCTCGACCGCGGCTTCGTGCTCGGCCTCGGTCTTGCTGAACTGATGCGTGCCGTCGTTGCGCGCGACGAAGAACAAGAAGCGCGACTTCTTCGGCGCGAACACGGCCTCGAGCGCCGCACGACCGGGATTGGTGATCGGCCCCGGCGGCAGGCCCTCGTGGGTGTACGTGTTGTAGGGATTCTCCTCGTCGCGCAGGTGGATGCGACGGATGCGGCCCTCGAACTTCTGACACGCGGCCGACTTCACCTTGGGCACGGTGCAGCCGTAGATGATGGTCGGATCGGTCTGCAGCAGCTTGGGCTTGAAGCTGGAGAAGCGCAGGCGGTTGAGGAACACGCCGGCGATCAGCGGCCGCTCGTGCTTCGCACCGGTCTCCTTCTCGACGATCGAGGCCAACGTGACGATGTCGTTGTCGTCGAACTGCAGATCGTCCGCGAGGTCCTGGGCCTCGTTGCGGTAGCGCCGACGCAGCTCCGCGTAGACCTCGCGGTGGCGCGCGACCAGCTTGCGCAGGATCACGTCCGCGGGATCGTCGACGTTGAACTGGTAGGTATCCGGGAACATGTAGCCCTCGGCGGTCTCGCCCGAGATGCCCAGCTCACCCAGCAGCGTGGTGTCGCGCATGGCCGCCTCGAGCTCGGCCGGGCTCGACAGCCCGGCGTTCGCGAGGATCTGCACCACCTCGAGCATGTTCTTGCCCTCGGCGATGGTGACCGACAGGCTCTTGCGCTTCTGCTTGCGCTGCAGCTCGTCGAGCACCTCGGTCGGCGTCATGTCGCCGCGAAAGACGTGCTTGCCGGCGGTGACCTTGCGCGCGGCACCTTTGTGCAGCACGAACAGGCGGAACTTGGTCGCCTCGTCCTGCGGCAGCACGCCGGCGCCGACCAACAGATCGAGCACCTGCGGAAAGCTCGCGCCGGGCGGGATCACGACCTCGATCGCGGCGTCGCTGCCGAGCCCGGGCCGGTCCGGGTAGGTCATCAGCGCATCATAGGCGGTTCGCAGCGTGCACACGCCGAACACCGCGGTCGCGACCACCGCGACGAACGCGATGCGCTGCCACAGGCGCGAGCGCTTGAGCTTCCACCACGGTCGCTTCATGGCGCGTGCTCCCGCGGCTGCGCGTCGAGCCAGCCCTGCAGGATGAACTGCGCCGCGACGGCATCGACGTGTTGCTTGCGACGGGCGCGGGAGAGATCGGCCTCGAGCAGGGTTCGCTCGGCCGCGGCGGTGGAGAAGCGCTCGTCCCAGGTCGAGACCGCGACCGCGACCCCGGCCAGCGCGAGCTCGCGCTCGAGCGCGGTGACGAAGGTCCGCACCGCGCGCGCCCTTCGTCCTTCGCGGCCGTCGAGCTCCAGCGGCAGGCCGACCACGACGTGACCGACCCCGCGCGTGCGCACCCACGCCAGCACCGCGCGGGCGTCGTCGACCTGGCCCTTGCGCGCAAGCGTCTCGCACGCGGTCGCGATCACACCGCCCTCGTCGCTGAGCGCGAGGCCGATGGTCTTGCTGCCGACATCGAGCGCCAACGTGCGCATGCTTCGACGTCGCGTTGTAGCACGCCGCGCGGCGGACCGACAGCAACCGCCGTGCCCGGCCTGCGTCCCTGAGGTACAGTCATCGCGGCCGCGTGCGCGCCCTCGGGCGCCGAACACCGGAGCCCCGCGGTTGCGCCGCCCTCCGTGGGCGCGGGAGAAGGATGGAGCCACCGACGCCGACCGCCAGCACCACAGCGAGCCCGCCCGGTGGCCGCTGGGAGCTGGGCGAGGAGCTCGGCAGCGGCGCGATCGCCCGTGTGGTGCGTGTCCGCGATCGCATCGACGGTGGTGTCTTCGCAGCCAAGCTGCTGCATCCCCGTCACGAGCGCGACGCGACCGCGGTGACGCGGTTCCGCCGCGAGGCCGAGCTCGCGAGCCGACTCGTGCACCCCAACCTCGTGCGAGTCTGGGGCGCCGACACGATCGCCGGCCACACCGCGTTGGTGATGGAACTGGTCGAGGGCCCGACGTTGGCGCGCGCACTCGCGCGGCGGGGCAGCTTCGACGAAGCCGAGCTGCTCGCGATCGCGGCGGGCCTGGCCGCGGGGCTCGCCTACGCCCACGGCTGCGGTGTCATCCACCGCGACCTCAAGCCCGCCAACGTGCTGCTCGCACCCGAGGGCCCCAAGATCGCGGACTTCGGCATGGCCCGCGCGTCGTCGTTCGCGGAGGCCGATCGCGGCGCGCTGACGGTGCTGGGCACGCCGCCGTACATGGCGCCCGAGTGTCTCGATCCGCTCGCGGTCGATCCGCGCGCCGATCTGTACGCGCTGGGCTGCATCTTGCACGAGCTCGCGACCGGCTCGCCGCCGTTCTCGGGGCCCACGCCGTTCGCGGTGCTCGAGGCCCATCGCACCGCGCCGATCCCTGCGTTGCCCGAGCACGTCTCGCCGGGGCTGCGCCAGCTCGTGGCCAACCTGCTGGCCAAGGCGGCGGGCGACCGACCGCAGTCCGCCGGCGCCGTCATGCACGCGATCGCGGCGCTGCGCGACAGCGATGGGATGCCCGCGCCGGCGGCCCTGGCCGTTCGCGATGCCGCGCTCGCGGCGGCCGCCGGCCGTTGCGCGGGTTGTGGCGCCGACGTGCTCGAGGACGTGCGCGTGTGCTTCCGCTGCGGCCTGGTCCCGGTCGTGCTCGAACGCGGGCGTCATGCGGTGCTGGTGCTGGGCCCGGGCCGCATCTCGGACAAGCTCGAGAGCAGCCACCGCGATCGACTGGTGCAGTGGCTGCGGGCCAACGCCGCGGTCGGCTTCGAGCTCGAGGTGCTCGAGCGCCGCATCCCGCGGCTGCCGTTCGTGTTGCTGCGCGACGTCTCGGAGCTGAGCGCGAACACGGTGGTGGCATCGCTCGAGCGGCTCGGACTCGAGTCGATCGCGCTGGCGGGCTCGCCGATGGATCACCCGGCCATGCGCGCGCACGTGTGGCGCATGACCGGACGCGGCTTCACGGTCTCGGCCGCGGTCATCATGACGCCGGCGCTGGCGTACGGACCCTTCGCGCTCGCGTTGGCGCCGCTGGTCGGCGTCGCGGCGGCGATCTCGTGGGGCGTGTCGCGGCGCGCGGCCGGCCGCACCACCGTGCGCGCGGAGAGCCGCGCGCGACCGGCGTTGCCCCCGGGGCTGACGCGACGGTTGGCCGAGGTCGGCGTCGCGGTCGGCAGCATCGCGCAGCGTCGCCACCGCGAGGCCCTGGGCGCGGTCGTGCGCCGCGTGATCGCGTTGGTCCGCGGCACCGGCCGCGCGGCGACGTTCGAGGCCGCCCCCGAGCTCGAGCACGCCGTCAACCTCGCGACCGTCGCGGCGCGACGCATGGACGACATCGAGAGCCTGATGGCGCGCCGCGACTTCGATCCCGCCGACTTCGATCATCGCGCGTTGATGCAGGAGCGCGACATGTGGGCCGCGCGGCTGCTCGATCTCACGGCCACGCTCGACGCGCTGACGGCTCGCCTGGCCGCGGCGCAGGCCCACCAGCAGCTCGAGCGCGGCGAGGAGATGCTCGCGTCGCTGCGCGCCAACGTGGAGGCACTCGAGGAGGTCCGCGAACCGTGAGCGGTGCGCTCGAGTTCCTGCCGCTGCCCCACACCGTGATCGGGGACGCGATCGACGTCGGCACGGAGACGCGGTGGCGCGTCCGCCTGGCCGATGGTCGCGCCGCGCTGGTGGGTCAGCTCGCGCCCGACCTCGCGCGCGACGAGTCGATCCGCCGCCGCTACGTCCGCGACATCGAGCGCGTCCGCGGCCTGGCCGCGGGCAGCGTGGCGCCGACGCTGGCGATCGGCCCCGAGCCCGATCCCCGCGAGCCCTCGGCGGTGGCGCCGTGGCGCGTGCGACTCGATCCCGCGGGCGAGTCGCTGGCGAGCATCATGCAGCGCGCACCGCTGCCGCTCGACGAGGCCGCGGCGTTGTTCGCCGCGATCGCGGACGCGGTGCACGAGGTCCACCACGCGGGCGCGGTGCTGCGCGACCTCCGACCCGAGCAGCTGCTGGTCACCGCGACCGGGATCGTGTTGGTCGACATCGGGCTGGCGCGCGTCGACGTGCTGTCGAGCCACACCGCCTCGAGCCTGCTGCTGCGCGGCTCGACCTACGCCGCGCCCGAGCAGCTGGTGCGCACCGCGGTCGACCAGCGCTCGGACGTGTGGAGCGTGGGCATGATGCTGTGGCAGGCGCTGACCGGCGCGTTGCCCTTCGGCGACGGGCCGGCGCTGCTGGCCGAGCATCGAGGGCTACCGCCGATCTCGCAGGTGCGCGCCGACGCCCCCGCCGCGCTCGACGAGCTGATGCGCCGCTGCCTCGCGGTCGATCCCAGCGAGCGGCCCGGCAGCATGTCGGTGATCGCGTGGGTGCTGCGCGGCGGCGCGAGTCCGTGGGACGACAGCGCGACCGCCAACTGTCAGCACTGCGGCACACGCCTGCGCATCGGTCAGCGCCTGTGCACCTCGTGCGGGCGCGTGGCCGTTCGCTTCGAGCACGCCGGCGAGGGCCGCGACGGCTTCGCGCTCGACCTGCTCAAGCTCAACGAAGATGCCGCGCCGCTGCGGTGGCTGCAGGGCATGCTCGGCGACATCTCCTCGCAGCCGATGCGCCGCCCCGAGTTCCTCATCGGCTCGGTGCACATGTACTCGGAGCAGGAACGGGCCCAGCGCATCCGCCTGCCCGCGCGGCTGTACGACAACCTCACCGAGGACACCGCGCAGGCGCTGCAACGGCTGGCCGCGGAGCACGGCGTGCACACCCGCATCGTGCGACCGGACGCGTCGCGGCGGGCCTGGGCCGCGACCGGCGGTCTCGTGCTCGGCCTCGCGGTGCTCGCGACCGCCGTGGGCGCGATCGGCTTCTCGCCGTGGTGGATCCTCGGCCCCGGCATCCCGATGTTCGTGGGCCTCTTGGTGTGGTTGAGCGAACGGATCGGCAGCCAGCGCACCGCGCCCAACTACCGCCTGCGGCCGGCAGCCGCGGCCCTGCCCGCCTCGGACCCGCTGGTCGCCCGACTCGCGGCGCTGCTCGCCGACGATCCGCCCAGCGACGTCCGCGGTGTGATCGCCGAGCTCGCGCTGTTGGTGCAGCGGCTGGTCGACCACCGCGCGACGCTGCTGGGACCGCAGAGCAAGGAGTTCGAGCTGCTGACCGCGCCGATGGTGCCGATCGTCGATGCGGTCGAGCATCACGTCGCCGAGCTGCGCCACACCAGCCGCGAGCTCGCCGAGCTCGACGAGGGCGCGATGGTGCGGGCGCTCGCGGCCTCGGAGGCACGTGGAGAGCCGCCGGCCACACGCACGCCGATCCTCGAGGGCCTCGACCGTCTGCGTGCGCTCGAGGATCGCCGCGCCGAGCTGTTCCATCGCCTGCTCGAGGCCAAGTCGTTGCTCGAGCGCACGGCACGGATGGGCCTGGGCGTGCACGACCCGGCCCAGGAGCAAGAACGCCAGGTCGCGCTCGCGCTCGCGACGCTGTCGCGCTGACGCGCGCGCGCGATGGCCGTGCGGCGTCACCGAGCGGCGCCGCGTTCGCCCGCGCGACGCTGTGGCATGCTGCTGCGCCGGTGGTCGCGGCATCGCAGCCCTGCCCGTCGGACGCGCAGCTGGCCGCGTTGGTCGACGGCAGCGCGTCGGCGGTCGAGGCACGGCGGCTGCGTTCGCACCTCGACCACTGCGAGTCGTGCACCGAGTTGGTCGCGCACCTGGTCCGCGGCACCGCGCCGGTGGCCGCACCGCCGACGCTGCTCGAACCCGGCGCCCGCGTGGGCCGCTACGTCGTGCGTGCAGTCCTCGGGGCCGGGGCCATGGGCGTGGTCTACCGCGCCCACGATCCCGAGCTGCAGCGGGAGCTCGCGCTCAAGCTGGTGCGGCCGCGCGCGATCGAGGCCGACGCGCTGATGGAGCGACTGCGGCGCGAGTCACGGGCACTGGCGCGCCTGCGGGACCCGCACGTCATCGCAGTGCACGACATCGGCGTGCTGCCAGCCGCGCGCGCCGATCGAGCGCCGCAGATCTTCATCGCGATGGAGTACGTCGACGGCACCACGCTGCGCCGGTGGCTCGAGCGACCGCGACCGTGGCGCGAGGTCGTCGCGATGTTCGTGCAGGCCGGGCGCGGCCTCGCGGCGGCCCATCGCGCGGGCCTGGTCCACCGCGACTTCAAACCCGACAACGTCCTGGTCGGCCACGACGGTCGCGCGCAGGTCACCGACTTCGGACTCGCGCGCGCGCTCGACGACGTCCCCTCGGGCACGCGCGAGCTCGAGCAGGCGCGCGCGCTCGACGTGGACACGCCCAGCGGCGGCGCAGCGACGCTGACCCAGACCGGTGCGCGCGTCGGCACGCCGCTGTACATGGCGCCCGAGCAGATCGAGGGCGCCGAGGTCGGCCCGGCCGCGGATCAGTTCGCGTTCGCGGTGTCGCTGTTCGAGGCCCTCGGGCGGCAGCGACCGTTCGCGGGCGCGACCGTGGCGGCGCTGTTCGACAACGTCCTGGCGGGCAACCTCCGCAGCGTGCGGTGGCCGGCGCCGGGCTACCTGCTGCGGGCGCTGCAACGCGCGCTCGCGGTCGATCCGCGCGCGCGTCACCGCGACATGGACGCGTTGATCGTGGCGCTGCAACGCGACGTCCGACCGCGGCGGCTGGCGCTCGCGAGCCTGGCGCTCGCCGCCACCACCGTGGGCGCTTGGGCGTGGTCGAGCCATGCGGCACGCGAGGCCGCACGCGCGGCGTGCGGACGCGAGGCCGTGCTGGCGGCGTGGTCTCCGGATCGGCGCGACGCGGTCGCGGCCGCGATGGCCGAGGCGACCGACTACGGCGGCGACGTGTTCGAACGCATCGCCCCGCGCCTGGATGCGTGGGCGCAGCAGTACCGCTCGCTGCGCGAGGCCGCGTGCCTGCACGCCGAGCTCGAGCCCACCGCGACGCCGCAGACACGCGCGCTCGCGCAGCGCTGCTACGACGACCACGCCAGCGACGTCGCGCACGTGGTCGATCGGCTCGAGCGCCCCGACGCGCAGCTGCTCGCGCGCGCGACCCAGCTGGTCACCGAGCTGGCGCCCGCGAGCGAGTGCGACGATCCACGCTGGCTCGAACAGCACGTCGCGCCGCTGCTCGAGGGTGACGACGCCGCGGCACGGGCCGAGCTGCGGCGCGAGCTCGACCGGGCCAAGACCGCCTTCGATGCCGGCGCCTACGACGACGCCGCGGCCGCGATCGAGGCGCTGTACGCCCGCGTCGACGACAGCGAGGACCTCGCGCTGCGGGCCGCGGTCGCGCTGCAGCGCGCGTTGGTGCTGCGCGTGCAGCGGGACGCGGCCACCGCCGAGCAGGCCACCACCGAGGCGTTCCATCTGGCCATGCGCGCGCGCGACGACGAGCACGCCGCGCGCGCGGCCATCGAGCTGCTCGAGCTCACGGGCGTCGGCCTCGCCGATGCGACGAAGTCCGAGCACTGGGCCGCGCTGGCGGCCTCGACGCTGTCGCGCATGGATCCGCCGCCGCCGCGGCTCGAGGTGATGCGCCTGCGCAACCTCGGCCTGGTCGCCGCCCGCCACCGACGCCTGCTCGAGGCCCGGACCTACTTCGCGTTGGGCCTCGACTACGCGCGGCGCGAGCTGGGCGAGTCGAGCCCGCACGTGGTCTCGCTGCTGAGCAACGTCGCGAGCAACGCGATGGCGCGCGGCGAGCTCGACGATGGCATCGCGCGGCTGCGCGAGGTCGTCGCGCGACGCGAGGCCGACCTCGGGCCACGACACCCGACGCTGGCCGGTCCGCTCATCAACCTCGGCAACGCGCTGCAGATGGTCTCGGATCACGAGGGTGCGCTGCAGAGCTACGCGCGCGCGGAGGCGCTGTGCCGCGCGCAGTCGCTGCCGCAGCTGGCGGCGCTGCTGTCCAACCGCGCGCACGTCCACCTGCTGCGGGGCGACACCGCGGCAGCCCTGCGCGACATGCAGGAGGCGCTCGCGCTCGACCTCGAGCGACATCCGCCCGACCACCCCGACGTGATCGAGGCCCGCTACTCGCTCGCCCGCGTCGCGCTCGACCGCGGCGAACTCGCGCTCGCGCGCCCGCAGCTCGACACCGCCCTGGCCGCGGTGCCCGAGGCCCGCGACCGCGCGCTGCACCTTCGCATCGCGCTCGAGCTCGGCCGCCTCGAGCGGCTCGAGGGCGACGCCGCGGCCGCGCTGACGCGGCTCGACGGCATCGCGGCGGGCATCGCCGCGGCCGCGCCGGATCTGAGCCTGCGGCTCGCCCGCCTGCGTGCCGAGAGCCTGCACGCGCTGGCGCGGGACGACGAAGCCATCGCCGCGCTCGCGGCCGCGACCGCGACGCCCGACGGTGGCGATGCGGTCGAGTCGGTCGCCGCGCTGCGCCTACTCGCGCAGCTGGTGGAGCCGCGCGACGGCGACCGTGCTCGCGGCTTGCGACAGCGTGCGGACGCGATCGCGGGCACCGCCGGCGGTCATTGATCGCCGTCGTCGGCCGGCAGCCCGTCGAGCAACGCGCGGGCCTTGGCAGCCTCGCGCAGGCCACGGGGCGTGGTGCCGAAGTCGACGATCGCGGCCTCGGCCATGCGGCGAACCTCGTCGCGCAGATGACCGCCATCGCGCAGCGCGAGCGCCAGCGCCAGGCGCGTCCGCCCCAGCTCGAACGGGTCGGCGGTGGTGCCGGTGCGCACGGTCTCGGCGCGGCGCAGCAGCCCGATCGCGGATTCGTAGTCCCCGCGCAAGCGATGGCACTCGCCCATGGTGTGCAGCGGGAACGCGGTGTGCGGGTGCTGCTCGCCCAGCCGGCGCTGCAGGTGCGCGAGCGACTGTTCGGCCTGCGCGAGCGCGTCGTCGGTGCGGCCCATCTCGACGTACGCATCCGCGAGGTTGTTGCGCGTGACCGCGGTGCTGGGATGATCGGCGCCGAGCCGACGCTCGCGGATCGCGAGGCCCTCGAGGTACAGCGCGACCGCGACGTCGTGGTTGCCCAGCGCGGCTTCGGCCGCGCCGAGGTTGTGGCACGACGCTGCGATCTCGGGGTGATCGGGATCGAGCGCGCGCCGACGCAGCGCCAGCACCTCACGGAGACGATCGCGGGCCTGTTCGTCCTCACCGATGGCCGACAGCGCGACGCCGACGTTGTTCATCGCCGTCGCGACGTCGGGGTGATCGGGTCCGACCACCGCGCGCTTGAGCTCGGCCGAGCGCTCGAAGTACTCGCGCGCGCGCCGGTGATCACCGCGCATCCCCCAGGCCGCACCGAGATTGTTGCTGAGCGCGGCCACGCGGGAGTCGTCGCCGCGCCCGGCCGCGACCAAGGCGTCGAGCGTGCGCTCGAACGTCTCGCACGCGCCGACGTAGTCACCCTTGCCCATCTGCGCGATGCCGACGTTGAGCCCCAGATCGACGCCCATGTTGAGGCGATCGTCGAGCCGCTCGAGCCAGATCTCGGCCTGCTTGCGCGCACGATCCGACTCCTCGAAGTCCGAGGCGTTGGCCGCGACGCGGACCAGCTGCGTCCACGCCTGGCCCTCGGCGCGCCCGTGGCCACAGGCGGCGGCCTCGGCGATGGTCTCGCGATACAGCCGCATCGCGTCGTCGCGCCGACTGCCCAGATCGTAGGCCTCGGCCAGCAGCACCTTGGCCTCGACCGCGACCCACGGCTGTTGCTGCGCCTGGGCCTGCTCGACCACCGCGCTCAGCATCGAGATCGCGTCGTCGAACCGTGCGGCCTGGGTCCGCGCGCGTCCGGCTGCGATTGCGGCGCGCATGCGCATGACCTCGGGATCCTGATCGTCGAGCGCACCGCGACCGACGTCCTTGGCCGCGAGCTCGGGGCAGCGCGCGGGCTCGGGCAGGCCCTGGGCCATGACCGCGGCCTTGCGCGCGAGCGCTGCATCGGCGCGGGCGAGCAGCGCCGCGGTCGCGTCGAGCTGCAGCAGCGCGTCGGTCAGGCAGCCCATCGCGCGATCGACCTTGGGATCGGGGTTGGCCAGCGCGGCCTCGCAGACCTCACGGTAGGTCCCGACCCAGCGAGGCACCCAGGCGTCGAACGCGGTCGTGACCGCGCGCGCGCCATCGTCGGCGTAGCGCTTGCCCAGCAGCGACAGCGCGCCCTCGATGTCGCCGCGACGTTCGTCGTTCCACACTGCGTCCGCGCGCGCCTGACCGTTGCCGCAGCGATCCTCGGCGGTTCCGCGCAGCGATGCGGCCGTGACCGCGACGCCGCCGGCGACGGCCGCGGCCGCGATCAACCACCGCCAACGACCGTGGCGCAGCCGCGCCAGCGTCGCGAGCAACGCGTCCATCGACTCGTGCCGCGTCGCCGGATCGACCCGCAGGCCTCGCAGCACCGCGCGCCGCAGCGCCGGCGGCACGTCGTGCCCCCGCGGCACACGCACCGCGCCCGCGGTGACGTTGCGCCGCAGCTCGGCCAGGCTCTCGCCGGCAAAGGGCGGCTGACCGAACAGCGCCACGTACAGCGACACGCAGAACGCGAACTGATCGGTCGCCGGCAGCAGCTCGCCGCCACGGAACTGCTCGGGCGCCATGAAGCCCGGCGTGCCGCGCACCTCGGAGTTGCTGCGGCCCAGATCGCGGACCTCGTCGATCGAACCCGACGTCTGCGCCTTCGTGCGCGCGAGGCCGAAGTCGAACACGCGCGCACGACCGTCGCTGCCGACCATGACGTTGCTGGGCTTGACGTCGCCGTGGACGATCCCCGCCGCGTGCGCTGCGGCGAGACCACGACCGGCGTCGAGGAACAGGTCGACCAGCTGCTGCCAGCTCGCGCGTCGCCCTGCGTCCGGCCCGTGCGCGCGCAGCCAGGTCTGCAGCGTGCGCCCCTCGACCAGCTCCATCGCGACGAAGACGCGTCCGCCGTGGGTGCCGGCGTCGTAGACCTGCACGACGTTGGGATGCGACAGCTGTGCGAGCGCCTGGGCCTCGGCCACCAGCAGTCGCTGCTCCTCGGTGTGCCGATCGGCGCGCGGGTGCACCAGCTTGATCGCGAGCACGCGATCGAGCTCGGGGTCGTAGGCCTCGTAGACCTCGCCCATGCCGCCGGCGCCCAGGCGCATGCGCACGAGGTAGCGACCGATGCGGGTGCCGGGCTCGAGCGCGATCGACAGCGCGACCGCGCCCGTGGACGAGATGCCCAGGGTCTGCGTCCGCGCGCTGTCGAGATCGATGGCGTCCTCGGACTCGTCCACGATGACTGCGACGTCGATCGTATCAGCGCGCGACACGGTTCAACGCCGCGCGACCGAGCCGCGCACCTGCGTGCGCGTCCTTGGTGCCGCAATGTGGGCAGGCGGCGAGCCGTGCCTACGTGGTCGCGTCCGCGGCCTTGCGGGCGCCGTGGCACTTCTTGTAGCGCTTGCCCGAGCCGCACGGGCACGGGTCGTTCGCGCCGACCTCGGGCATCGTCGGTGCGGCGGGCTTGGCCGCCGCGGCGGGTCGCGCGGGTTCGGCCGCAGCACCGAGCCCGGCCGCGCGCACGCTCTCGGTCGCCTGACGTGCGGCCTGCTGCAGGCGGTCGATCTGCGCCCGGGCCGCGGCCGCGCGCTGCTGCCCCGCCGGCGCGCCACGCTGCCGCGAGCTGGCGCGCGTCAGCGCGGTCTCGTACTCCGCGCCCTCCTCGGCCTGGCGCCGCTGCTCCTCGGTCAGGCGCATGTTGATGACCTTGTCGAGCACGGTCTGCTCGATGCCTTCCCACATCTCGCGGAACAGGTTGTAGCCGCGCAGCTTGTACTCGTTCTTGGGGTTGCGCGTCGCGTACCCGACCAGACCGATGCCGGTGCGCAGGTGCTCGATGTTCTTCAGATGCGCGATCCACTGCGCATCGATCTCGGCCAGCCACAGCTGCCGGATGTGGAACAGATACACGTACAGGCCGAACTCCTGCTCGCGGCTGAGCAGCAGCTTCTCGACCGCAGCCCAGCACAGATCGATCAGCTCATCGAGGTTCTGCGGCACCTCGCGCAGCGAGATCGTCGCGCCGTAGCGATCCAAGATGGTCTTCTCGAGCGCCTCGATCTCCCACTCGTCGGGGTGGGTCTCGGGCGGACACAGCTGCTCGACGGCCTTGCCGACGTTGGCGTAGGCGAGATCGTGCAAGCGCTCGCGCTGCTGGATGAGCGCGCGCGCGACGTCGTCGACCGCGGCCTTGAGCACGGCGTCGTAGTCGTTGCGCACGGCACCGAAGGGCACCATCGCACCGAAGTGCCGATACAGCTCGTGGGTGAGCGCCTCGGCATCGACGCCGTCCTTGGGGAACTCCGGGCGCGCGGGGTCGGCCTCGGCGCCGGCGTCGATGCGCTTGGCACAGTGCGCGTCCACGATGGCTTGCACGCGCTCGCGCACCAGCTTCGACAGCGACTCGACCGTGTGCGGCCCCGAGGTCTCCGGCGCCGGCGGCAGGCGATGCCCCTGCTCCTTGCGCGCTGCGTCATCGAGGATCTCGGGGTGGTAGCGACCCTCGAGGATCTGCTTGCGCAGGGCGTAGATCGCCTTGCGCTGCTCGTTCATGACGTTGTCGTACTCGAAGAGGTTCTTGCGCGTGTCGAAGTGCATGGCTTCGACCTTCTGCTGCGCGTTCTCGATGGCGCGGTTGACCAGCGGCGCCTCGATCGGCACGTCCTCTTCCATGCCCAGGCGCTCCATCAACCCGGTGATGCGATCGGCGCCGAAGATGCGCATCAGATCGTCCTCGAGGGACAGATAGAACGCCGACGACCCCGGATCGCCCTGGCGACCCGCACGGCCGCGCAGCTGGTTGTCGATGCGGCGGCTCTCGTGGCGCTCGGTGCCCAGGATGTGCAGCCCGCCCAGCGCGACCACCTGCGCGCGCTCCTCCTCGCACTGCTTCTTGAGCCCGTCGTAGAGCTTCTTGTACTCGGCCGGGTTCTTGTCGGGATCGAAGTGTTCCCGCGCCATCATCTCGCCGTTGCCGCCGAGGATGATGTCGGTGCCGCGACCGGCCATGTTGGTCGCGACCGTCACCGCGTACTTGCGACCGGCCTGCGCGACGATATAGGCCTCGCGCTCGTGCTGCTTGGCGTTGAGCACGTTGTGCGGGATGCCTTCGCGCTCGAGCAGCGTGTGGATGACCTGGGACTTCTCGACGCTGGTGGTACCGACCAGGATCGGCTGGCCCTTGGCGTGGCGCTCGCGGATCTCCGCCACGATCGCGCGGAACTTGCCGCGCTCGTTCTTGTAGACCAGGTCGTGGGCGTCGCCGCGCACCACCGGGCGGTTGGGCGGGATCACCATGACGTCGAGGCCGTAGATCTTGTGGAACTCCTCGGCCTCGGTGTCCGCGGTGCCGGTCATGCCCGAGAGCTTGCCGTACATGCGGAAGTAGTTCTGGTACGTGATGGTCGCGAGCGTCTGGCTCTCCGGCTGGATCGGGACGTTCTCCTTGGCCTCGATCGCCTGGTGCAGGCCGTCACTCCAACGGCGGCCCTCCATCTTACGGCCGGTGAACTCGTCGACGATGATGACCTCGCCGCCCTGGACGAGGTAGTTGACGTCCTTCTTGTACAGCGTGTGCGCGCGCAGGCCCTGGTTCACGTGGTGCAGGACCTCGTTGTTCTCCGGCGCGTAGAGGTTGCCGCACTTGAGCAGCTTCTCGACGCGGTCGACACCGGCATCGGTGAGCTGGCTGCTGTGGGCCTTCTCGTCGACGACGTAGTCGAGGTCGCGCCGCAGCGACGGCATGATGCGATCGACCTTCTGGTACAGGTCCGCGGGCTTGTCCGACTCACCGCTGATGATGAGCGGCGTACGGGCCTCGTCGATCAGGATCGAGTCGACCTCGTCGACGATCGCGAAGTGCAGCTCGCGCTGCACGTACTTCTCGATCGTCTCCTTCATGTTGTCGCGCAGGTAGTCGAAGCCGAACTCGTTGTTGGTGCCGTAGGTGATGTCGCAGCGATACGCGCGCTGGCGCTCGCCCGGGAACAACCCGTGCACGATCACACCGGTCGACATGCCGAGGAACTTGTAGATCTGGCCCATCCACTCGGCGTCGCGCTTGGCCAGGTAGTCGTTGACGGTGATGAGGTGCGCGCCCTTGCCCGGCAACGCATTGAGGTACAGCGCGCTGGTGGCGGTGAGGGTCTTGCCCTCGCCAGTGCGCATCTCGGCGATGGTGCCGCGGTGCAGCGCCAGGCCGCCGATCAACTGCACGTCGTAGTGGCGCATGCCCAGCACGCGGCGCGACGCCTCGCGCACCGCGGCGAAGGCCTCGGGCAGCAGCTCGTCGAGGCTGGCGCCGCGCTCGAGCTTCTGCTTGAACTCGGCGGTCTTGCCCTGGAGCTCCTGATCGGAGAGCGCCTTCATCGCGCCCTCGAGCGAATTGATGTGGTCGATGATCGGCCGGATCTTCCGCATCTGGCGGTCGAACTTCGTGCCGAAGAGTTTCTTGACGATGGTGCCGAACATGGCCGATCCGGATGCGGAGCCCGGCGCCCGACGCCGTGGTCACGGCGGGGGCGGCGGGCAAGCGTACGGGCGCAGGCGCGCCCGTGTCCAATGAGCCCGCAGCATCGCGCGCGCGGTCCTGGGCGCTGGCGAGCCTACCCCGCAACCGCCTCGATCTGACGCGTGGCACGCCCGTGCCCGGGTACGGCCGGCCCCGCGGCGCGGACGGCGTGCGGCGGCGCAGGCCCGCCGCGACCGGGGGTAGACTTCCGCCATGCGCTGCTCGTCGTTGGCCATGTGCTTCGTGATCCTCGCGCCGGCGGCCGCCTGCTACGACCCCGCCGATGCCGGCGGCACGGCCAGCAGCGCCGGAAGCTCCAGCACCGGCATGTCCGACGGCACGAGCGCGACGACCACCGCCTCGACGACCGCGTCGACCACCGCCTCGACGACCGCGACCAACACCACCGCGACCGAGGTCACCACCGAGCAGCCCAGCACGAGCGCGGGCCCGGGCAGCGACACCGACGCGACCGGCGACTCCTCGGCGGGCAGCAGCGGCACCACCGGCGAGGTCTCCGGTTGCCTCGATGGACTCTTCGTCGACGACGCGCCGCCGCTGGGCGATGCGGTGCAGGTCGCATCGCTGTTCAACAGCCAGGGCGTCGAGTTCGCGGACGTCGACGACGACGGTGACCTCGATCTGCTCGTCAGCGATTTCGGCGACGGCGGCGTGAACCAATCCGGCGTGTTCTATCTCGCCGGCGATGGCAGCGGCGGCTTCGCGGCGCCGGTGAAGCTGCCCGGCGGCGACGCGGCGGCGGTGCGTCTGGCCGCAGCCCCGATCGCCGACAACACCGTCGACGTCGTCGCGATGGTCGCGATCCTGCCCGAGTACGACCCCGCGGTCCGACGCTGGCGTGGAAACGGCGACGGCAGCTTCCTCGCGCCGACCGACTACCCGGTCGCGTCCGACTGGGACGTCTCGCTGTTCGACGTCGACGGCGATGGCCGTCGCGACCTGCTGGGCACGCATGCCGAGGGCGCGCGGGTCGCCATCGCCACCGCGGCGGAGAGCTTCGGCGCGACGACGGACTACGGCGGCGCGGCCACGGTCAACGCGATCCGCGGCGGCGACGTCGATGGCGACGGCGACGGCGACATCCTGTCGGCGTCGACCGGCCAGCTGCAGCTACTGCGCGGCGACGGTGCCGGGGGCTTCGGCGCGCTCGAGACCTTCGCGCTGCCGGGCTCGTACCCGATCGACGTGCTCATCGCGGACTTCGACGGCGACGGCAGCATGGACATCGCCGCGACCTGGGACGCCATCGTCGCGGTGCTGCAGGGCGATGGCGCCGGCGGCTTCGGAGCACCGGTGGAGCTGACCGTGCAGGGCTCGACGCTCGCGGGCACCACGCCCGACTTCGACGGCGACGGCTGTGGCGACATCGCGGTGTTCAACAACACCGGCTCGGTCAGCACCATCATGGGTCGCGACGACTTCACGTTCACCGACCAGCACGTCTTCAACATCGTGCCGGTGGGCTACCCGTACGACATCGCCTCGGGGGACGTCGATGGCGACCAGATCGCGGACCTGGCCGCGATCACGGCCGGCGGCGGCCCCGATTCGGGCGGCGAGGTCTTCGTGCTGCGTTCGGGCGGTTGAGCGCAGCCGCGGCGGGTACCGACCGCCGCGCGATCGTGCTACTGCAGCGCGGTCATGTACACCGATCTGCAGTACCAGACCGAGGGTCCGCTCGCGATCATCACGCTCGATCGACCGGCGGCGCGCAACGCCTACTCGTCGGCGATGGTCGACAGCCTGGTCGCCGCACTCGACGCGGCCGAGCGCGACGAGCAGGTGCGCGCGATCATCCTGACCGGCGCAGGTCAGGCGTTCCACGCCGGCGGCGACCTCAAGCAGATGCGCGACGCCACCGGCATGTTCGCCGGCGATCCGGTCGCGCTGCGGCGGCAGTACATCGAAGGCATCCAGCGGGTGCCGCGGCGGATCTCGCTGTGCGACAAGCCCATCGTCGCGGCGATCAACGGCGCGGCCATCGGCGCGGGCCTCGACCTCGCCTGCATGTGCGACCTGCGAGTCGCAGCCGAGGGCGCGCAGCTGGGCTCGACCTTCGTGAAGGTGGGCCTGGTCCCCGGCGACGGTGGCGCGTACGTGCTCGCGCGGGCGATCGGCTTCGCGCGCGCGCTCGAGCTCATGCTCACCGGGCGTGTGATCGATGCCCACGAGGCGCTCGCGATCGGGCTCGTGCACCGCGTGGTGGAAGCCGGCGCGGTGATGGATGCCGCGCGTCAGCTCGCCGGCGCGATCGCCCACAACGCGCCGCTCGCGGTGCGCCTGACCAAGCGTGCGGCGTATCGCAGCTGGGACTGCGATCTCGAGACCGCGCTCGAGCTCGCCGCGAGCTATCAGGGGATGGTGCAGAACACCGCCGACCACCGCGAGGCGGTCGAGGCCATCTTGGGCAAGCGCGCGCCCGCGTTCACTGGCCGATAGATCGTCGCTCGGCCAGCGCGAATCGCGGCAGCAATGTCGGAATTCCTTTCGCGCTCCGGCAAGCTATGTTAGGTTGCTCCTGCCGATCGGGACGATGGCCTGGTCGCCAGGGGTGCCATGCGCTGCACGTGGATCATCGCTTTGGGTTGCTGTTGTGCCTGCGGGGCGGCGGTTGGCCCCGTCGCCGAGCAGACGGGCTCGAGCACCACCGCGGACGCGACGTCGAGCACCAGCGCCGGCGCCAGCGGCAACGGCACGACGATCGGCACCTCGGTCGGCAGCAGCTCGAGCACCAGCGGTGAAAGCACCGCCTCGAGCGACTCGGGTGTGTTCGTGCCCGGGTTCGATCAGGGTGGCGACGTCGATTGCAGCCTCTGGCAGCAGGACTGTCCGCGCGGACAGAAGTGCATGCCGTGGGCGAACGACGGCGGCAACAGCTGGAACTCCACGCGCTGTACTCCGATCGCACCCGATCCCCACGACGTCGGCGAGCCGTGCACGGTCGAGGGTTCGGGCGTCAGCGGCATCGACGACTGCCGCCTCGGTGCGATGTGCTTCGACGTCGACCCCGACACGCTGATGGGCACCTGCGTCGCGCTGTGCACCGGCAGCCCCAACGATCCGCAGTGCGCGGGCACGTGCGAGTTCTGCACCATCTCCGACGAGGGCTCGCTGACGGTGTGCCTGCCGACGTGCGATCCGCTCGCGCCCAGCTGTGACGACGACGAGGTCTGCGTCGCCATCGACGACGGGTTCCAGTGCGCACCGATCCCGAACCTCACTGCCGGGTTGGGCGAGCCGTGCGAGTTCCCCAACCAGTGCACCGCGGGGCTGCAGTGCATCGCGGCCGACGTGGTCGGCGGCTGCGGCGACGGGATCAGCTGCTGCTCGCCGGTGTGCGACACCGCCGCGGGATTCGACTGCGACGCGGTGCTGCCCGGCACGGTGTGCGTGCCGTGGTACGCGCAGCCGCCGTCGGATGGCTGCGTCACGCCGACCCTGGGCGTCTGCGCGCTGCCGGGTTGAGAAGGAGCGATCGACCGTGGAATCGACGAGCCTGCCTGATCCTGACACCGCGGCCCCGATCGGTCGGCCGCGTCGCTGGTCCAACACGCACGGAGGCATCATGCGAACACCGGTCCTCGTCTTCGCTGTGGCCTGGGTGTGCGCGTGTGGCCCGCAGGTCGTCGCGAGCGATGGCGGCGGGGACTCGACCGGCGCTGCCGACACCACCTCGACCTCGGCAGCCACGTTGAGCACCAGCACGAGCACGAGCGGAGGCACGACCGCGACCTCGGTCGGCACCTCCGTCGGCAGTAGCTCGAGCACCTCCGCCGACAGCACCACCAGCGACGACGGTAGCGATACGTTTGTGTTCGTGAACGAGTTCGACGCCGGGGACTTCCACGTCTGCGACGTCTGGCTGCAAGACTGCCCGCGCGGCGAGAAATGCATGCCATGGGCGAACGACGGCGGCAGCAACTGGAACGCGACGCGCTGCACGCCGATCGCGCCCGATCCCCACACCGTGGGCGAGCCGTGCCTGGTCGAGGGCTCGGGTGTCAGCGGCATCGACGACTGCGACCTCGGTGCGATGTGTTGGGACGTCGATCCCGACACGCTCGCCGGCACCTGCGTCGCGATGTGCACCGGCGACGAGGCCAACCCGCACTGCGAGGGCGCGTGCGAAGAGTGCACCCTCACCGACGCGGGCGTGCTCAACCTGTGTCTGCCGGCTTGCGATCCGCTGAACGACACCTGCGAGGCCGACGAGACCTGCGCGCCGTGGTTCGATGTGTTCCTGTGCGCGCCGCAGGTGCCCATGCCCGCGGGCCTGGCCGAGCCGTGCGAGTACATCAACGACTGCGCCGGCGGATTGCTGTGCCTGCAGACCGACCTCGTGCCCGACTGCCAAGGCGGCAGCGGATGCTGCGCGCCGGTCTGCGACACCGAAGCGCCCGACGGCTGCGACGCGATGCTGCCGGGCACCGAGTGCCAGGCCTGGTACGCGCAGCCGCCCGACAACCCCTGCATCGGCAGCAACGTCGGCGTGTGCTCGCTGCCGTGACGACGACACCCGCGCGGATCGCCATCCGGTAGCGTTGCCCGCGATGCGCCTGCTCGCGATCTCCGGCTCACTGCGCGCCCGCTCGACCAACACCGCGGCGCTCGACGCCGTGGCCGCGCTCGCACCCGCGGGCACCACCGTGACGCGGTATCCCGGGCTCGGCGAGCTGCCGCACTTCAACCCCGACCTCGACGGCGAAGCTGCCGAGCCACCGCCCGCAGTCGCGGCACTGCGGGCCGAGGTCGCCGCCGCCGATGCGCTGGTGATCTGCAGCCCCGAGTACGCCCACGGCGTGCCCGGCAGCCTCAAGAACGCGCTGGACTGGCTCGTGAGCTGCACCGACTTTCCCGGCAAGGTCGTGGCGCTGCTGGTGGTCTCGCCCAGCGCGGTGTTCGTGCACGCGGCGCTGCGCGAGACGCTGCAGACCATGTCCGCGCAGGTGCTCGACGACCCGCGATTGATCGTGGCGATGCCGCGCAACCGCCTCGACACCGCCGCGATGCTCGCGGACGACGCGCTCGCGCGCGCGCTCGCGGCGGCGATCGAGCCGATCGCCGCCGCGCTCGCGTCCTCGCGCTAGCGCGCGGGCGTGCTGGGCGGTGCCGCAGCGACCGCGGCGCCCCTGCGCAGCAACCGTCACCGCGCCGCGCGCCGGCGCGATCCGAGCCCGCGCTCGACAGCGTCGCCGCAGCCGCGCGACGCTCGCTGCCGATGCCTCGCCGGGCGCCCGACTGGCTGCGACGCTGTCCCATCGCCCACCGCGGCCTGCACGGTGCGGGTCGGCCGGAGAATTCCCTCGCCGCGTTCGCGGCGGCGTGCGACGCGGGCTATGGCATCGAGCTCGACGTCCACCGCACGCGCACCGGCGAGCTGGTCGTGATGCACGACGACACCGCCACGCGCACGACGACGGTGGCCATTCGGACGACCGAGATCGGTGCGCGAGACCTGGCACGGCTGCGACTCGAGGGCACCGACGAGCCAGTGCCGCGGTTGCGCGACGTGCTCGCGCTGGTGCGCGGGCGCGTGCCGCTGGTGATCGAGCTCAAGTCCTCGCGCGATCGCGGGCCGCTCGAGCGCGGCGTGCTCGCGGCGATCGAGCGCTATGGCGGTCCGGTCGCGCTGCAATCGTTCGACCCGTTCACGCTGTCGCTGCTGCGGCGGCTGGCACCGGCGCAGCTGCTGGGCCTGCTCGCGTCCGACTTCCGCGACAGCGACCTGCCGGCCTCCGAGCGCTTCGTGCTGCGGCGGCTGTTGCTGGCGCCGCTGTCGCGTCCCGACTACATCGGCTACGCGCTGCGCGGCCTGCCGTGCTGGCCGACGCGCGCGACACGTCGACTGGGCCTGCCGCTGCTGGCGTGGACGGTGGACTCACCCGCGGCGCTGCAGCGCGCGCGCGCGCTCGCGGACAACGTCATCTTCGAGCACGTCCGTCCGTGACCGCGTCGGCGTGGTCCTGCAACCACTGCTCGAGCTCCGCGATGTCCTCCGACAGCGCCTCGTGCCCGGCGGCGCGTGCCTGCAACAAGCCCTGATGGGCGGCGCGCATCAGCGTGACCGCGCGGGGCCGATCGCGACCGCTGCGCCACAGCACCTCGGCGAGGTCGGCATCGACGCGCGCGCGGCGATCGATGCGCTCCTCGTGCTGGCTCAGCAACAGCCGCGCGCGCTCCAGCTCCGCGATCGCGGGATCGTACTCACCCAGGGCGCGGGCCGACCGCGCCGCGCCCAGCAGCACCGGCACCAGCTGGGGATGATCGCGGCCCAGCGTGCGCTCGGTGCGGGTGACGAGGGCCTCGAACAGCGCGCGCGCCTCGGCGTGTCGCTCGGCGAACATCAGCGTCGCCGCGAGGTTCGTGGTCATCGCCAGCAGCGCGATGCCATCGCGGCGGTCGGTGGCCTCGACGCGGGTGACCGCGTCGCGCAGGTGCACGATCGCGTCGTCGAGATCGCCCGCGGTCGCCTCGGCCATGCCCAGCTCGCCCAGCAGCGAGGTCGTGCGATCGTCGTCGCGACCGAAGCGTTGCTCCGACAGCGGCAGCGCCGCGCGGAGGATCGCGACCGCCTCGGTGTGGCGTCCCGCGAGCCCGAGATCCGTGGCCAGCGCGCCGGTGGCCGCGAGCGTGTCGCCGTGCGACTCGCCCAGCGTCGCCATGAGGATGTCGCGCGCGCGCCGTCGCTGGGCGATGGCGTCGTCGATCAGGCCCTGCGCGGCCAGTTGCGTCGCGACGCTGTTCATCTGCCGCCCGAGATCGGGGTGGTCGTCGCCGTAGCGCGCGCGGGTCTGTTCGACGTTGGTGCGCAGCAGCGCGATCGCGCCGTCGCGATCGCCCTGGCGGCCGCGCGCAATGGCGATGCCCTGACGCGCGTGCAGCTCGGTCGCGAGATCGCGGGGCTCGAGCGCGACCGCCAGTGCCAGCGCGTTGCGGTACGCGGCCTCGGCCTCGGCGAAGTCGCTGCGTTCCATCGCGACGCGGCCCTCGACCGCGGCGACCCGCGCGCGCACGCGCGGGTCATCGACGCGGGAGAGCGCCGCGCGGGCGTGCTCGATCCACGTCTGCGCCTGATCGACCTTGCGGCGCTTGGCCAGACGATGCGCGAGCTCTGCCGCGGCGCGGGCGACGACGGTGTCGCTGCCGGCCGCGAGCGCGGTGGTGAAGGCATCGTGCAGGGATCGCTCGCCCTCGGGCTCGCGCTCCTGCGCCAACAGGGCCAGCGCCAGCGCGAGGTGGGCCTCGGATGCGGCCGCGTCGTCGCGGGCGACGACCGCGTCGGCCAACGCGCGCTCGGCTGCGACCTGCGATTGCACGTAGCGACCCAGCTCGCGCAGCAGCTCCGCCGCCACCAGGTTCGCGCGGACCTCGTCGCCACCCGCGAACGCGCGCCACGGCCCTGCGGCCGGCTGCAGACACGATCCCGGCGCACCGAGGCCCGCGATGGCCCCGTCCGCACCCGCAACCGCCGCGGCGTCGGCTTCGAGCAGGACCTCGACCAGCGTACGGAAGCCCTCGAACTGCTGGTACAGGCACACGCTCGCCGCGGGATCGGGCGCCTGCGCGGCGCAGCGCTGCTGCTGCGCCGCGCGCCACGTCTGCGCGAAGTCATCGAGCGCACCGTCGATGCGATCGCCGAGGCCGTGGCCGAAGCCGGCCCCGACCTCGTCGAGCCGCGATCGCAAGCGCGCACGGACGTCGTCGTTCCACACGCCGTCGAGCTGGCTCGCCGCGACGGTGCACCACGTCGGATCCGCGGCCGGCATCGGCGTGCCGGCGACGATCGCCACCGCCGCGAGCGCGACCGCGACCGCGAGCACGGCCCACGGCACGCGCCCGGGTTCGCGCTGCGTCAGCGCGCCACGCAGCTGCTGCAGCGTCGCGCCGCCCGCTCGCGTGCCGCGTTGCAGCGCCGCGATCACGCGGTGCCGCCGTCCGCCCGCACCGGCGCCGCCCAGCACGAGCAGCGCCAGCTCGGCGAATGCGACCGTGTCGCCGGCCGCGTCGGCGCCGGCGATGACGCGCAGCCACGCCGAGACGCGGGGGCAGTCCTGCTCGTCGACCTGCACCACCGCGGGTTCGAGCCCACCGTGCGCGACGCCGGCGGCGTGCGCCGCGAGCAGGCCGTCGGCCAAGACCCGCAACGACGCGATGCGCCGCGACCACGACGGCGACGACGACAGCCAGTGTCGCAACGGTTCGCCGCGCACGCGCTCGCTGACCACGGTCGCGACGCCGCGCTCGACCACGACGTCGTGCACGCGCACGAGCACCGGGTGCACGACCACCGCCAGCGCCCGCGCCTTCGCCCGCAGCGCTGCGAGCCGATCGGGATCGACACCCTCGGCGCGCTCGAGCACGACCTCGCGATCGAGCTCGGGGTCGAAGGCGACCCACTCGCGCCCGGGCCCGCCGCGGGTCACGTAGCGACCGACGTCGCGACCCGTCCCGGGATCGGCGGCGTCGTCGTGCTCGGGCCGCGCTGCCATCGCGCGCGCAGGCTCAGCCGGCCGGCGTCGGAATCGTGCCGGCGTTCTTGAGCGCGAAGCCGGTCATGTCGCTGTACGTGTACGGCAGCGTCAGGCCGGTGAAGGTCTCGACGGTGTGCGTGGTCGGATCGGCCTTGTACGCGTAGGGCTCTTGCAGCGTCACGCCCCACACGTAGCCGTCGAAGTCGACGCTCACGCCGTGGGCGTAGCTCGGGATCATGATGGTGTCGACGACCGCGAGCGTCGCGGTGTCGACCGCCACCAGCGGCGACGAGGCCAGCCAGATCTTGCCGTTGCCGTCGCCCATGCAGCCGCCGCTGCCACCGACGCCCATCGCGGTCTGCCACGTCTCGGTCTCGGGATCGAAGCGGGCGACGTCGAAGGAGCAGGCCCAGACGTAGCCGTCGGAGTCCACGGTCATGCCGTAGCTGCTGATCGGCACCGGCCACACCTGGTGTTCGAAGGTCTCCTTGTCGACACGCGTGAGCAGGATGCCGCCGAGCATCGTGCCCCAGAAGTTGCCCTCGCCGTCGACGGCGCCGCCGTAGATGCCGTAGCCGTCGAAGGTCATCTCGCCGATGTGCGCCGTGCCGATCTGCATGCCGGTGTCACCGTCGTGCAGCCACACGTCGATGCCCATGGCCGTGGATCCGGTCGCGGTCCACACGTCCTCGTTGTCGTAGGCGCAGGTCTGCTGGTTCCACGTGCCCGGCGCCCACGCGACCGGTCGCTGCGACTCGGTCTGGTAGGCGTAGTGCCACAGCACGCACTCGTCTTGGCCCCACGGCAGGTACGCGGCACTGCTGGAGGTCGTGATCATGCCGTCGCCGTCGGCGTCGACGCAGCGCTCCTTGGTGGCCGCGACCTTGGTCAGGCCGCCGGCACGGTTGGCGATCGCCACGTCGCCCGAGAGATTGACCGAGGTGCGCGAGGGGTTGCCGGCCTGATCGGGGCGCACGACGTAGCGGCCTTCCTCGACCAGCGTGCGCGTGTTGATCTTCGACATCGTGCCTTCGCCGCTGTCGGCGATCCAGATGTACGAGAACTCGAGCTCACCGTCCTCGCCCATGCCACCGCCGCCGCCGCCCTGGCTGTCGCCGGCGCAACCTTCGACGCCGAGATCGGTCTGCGACTGTGCGTCGAGCTTGATGCCGCCGTCGCCGTCACCGTCACCGTCGCCGTTGCCGGTGGCGCTGTCGGTCGCGGAGAGCGAACCGATGCCGTCGCCGACGCTCAGGCTCGCGCTGCCGCTCTGTCCGGTTCGACCAGGGTCGTCACCGCACGCGCCCATCGCTGCGAACGCCACACCGAGGACGGTTCTCGTGCGCATCACCATGTTGGCAGCATAGCAGCGCGTGCTCGGACGCGGGGCTGCATCGCCGACGAGCATCGTGCGCGCGCGAGCGCCCTCGATGGTTGTACGTAGCCGCGAGCGCCGGTATCCTCGACGGCGCAAAAGGTTTCCATGCCCGCAACGAATACAGTCCGAGTGCTGTACCGCCATGTCGAGCTCGCCGCGGCCGCGTCGTGGGTCGATCGCGGCGAGGGCGTGGGTTTCGTTCATCTCGAGGCTCCGCCGCCGGTAAGAACCGTACTGACGATCGCGCTGCCGGACGGCAATTCCCGCGCGGTCGAGGTGACGCGCGCGTCGGAGAGCGCAGCCGAGGCCGAGCGCGGCTGCGAGGTCCGCGTGCTGGCGAGCGAACCGGCCCGCGAGGTCGGAAGCGAGCAGCTGCCGACCCCGGCTGGGCGACCGGCGCCCGCGCCCGCGCCCGAGCCCGAGCCCGAGGCCCAGGGCGACGCGAGCGCCGAGCCGCGCGCATCGAACGAGGAGCCCGGCTACGGCAGCCAGATGGCGGTGCCGGCCCCGGTCGTCGGCGACGACGAGTCGGAGCCGATCGACGTCGCCGGCGGTGACGAGGACGACGCCGAGGGCGGCAACGGCGGATCCGAAGCCGGCAACGGCGCGCGCGGCAAGAAGCGTCGCGGACGGAAGCGACGATGAGCGCGCGCGGGCGCTGCCTGCAGGACCGCGATCGCGCGCACATCATCGCGCCGTCGGGACCGGTGGCGATGGAGCGCTTCGATCGCGGGCTGCGAATGTTGCGTCGCGCGATCGATCTCGAGCTGCTGCACGCCGACAACCTGCTCGAGCAGGAGGGCTACTTCGCCGGCAGCGACGCGCTGCGGCTGCGCACGACCCAGGCCGCGCTGGCCGACCCCGAGGCCCGCGCGGTGCTGTGTGCCCGCGGTGGCTACGGCGCGACGCGCCTGCTCGCAGCGTTGGATCCGGAGCGCCTGCGCGCGCACCCCAAGCCGATCGTCGGCTTCTCCGACATCACCGCGCTGCTGTGCTGGGCGTGGGCGCGCTGCGGCGTGGTCGGCATCCACGGCCCGGTGATCACGCAGCTGTCGACGCTGGTGCCCGAGGACGTCACGCGGCTGGTCGATCTGCTGCGCGGCGAGGTGCCCGCGCCGCTGGTCGCCGAGGAGGGCTCGGTGCTGCACGGCGGCACGGTCGAGGGCCCGCTGGTCGCCGGCAACATCGAGGTGCTGCGCGCGCTGGTGGGCACGCGCGCGATGCCGAAGCTCGCCGGCACGATCGTCGCGCTCGAGGAGATCGGTGAGCGGCCGTATCGCATCGACCGATCGCTGACACACCTGTTCTCCAGCGGTGCGCTCCGCGGCGTGCGCGGCGTGGTCGTCGGCCAGCTCATCGGCTGCGAGGAGCCGCCCGACGGCAACTTCGGCCCGTCCGCGATCCAGGTGGTGCACGAGCGCCTGGCCACGCTCGGCGTGCCGGTCGTCACCGGCTTCCCGTTCGGCCACGACGCCCACCGCAACGCCGCCCTGCCCTTCGGCGCGCAGGTACGCCTGTCCGCCGATCAGTGCACGCTCGAGTTTCTCGAACCCGTGACGGTGTGACGGTGATAGTCTCGCGCGCGCTTGCGATGATCGCGCTGTCGCTGTGGTCGTTCCGAGGCATGGCCCTGCTCGCGGGGGCGCTCGCGCTGTCGTGGTGGTTGTGGCGACGGATCCGTCGCGAGGATCCGCTGCGCTTCCTCGCGCAGCGACTCGAGCACGACGCCGGCGATCCCTATCGCGGTTGGGTGCAGAACGCGTTCCTGGTCGTCACCGGCAACTGCGACTACGGCCATCTGCCGCGCGGTGAAGCCGTGCGCATGTTGTCGAGCTGGTGGGACGTGCACGGACCCAACGAGCACCGCCGCATGCTCGCGGAGCTCGCGGAATCGGGCCGCCCCGACAACGCGTGGGACCTGCTGCGCTTCGTGCTGCTGATGCGCCTGGGCGTGGCCGCGGGCTATGTCGACGACGCCGGTGCGTGGGCCGGCATCCGTCCCATCGCGCGGCGACTGCAGGCGGCCTACGGCGACTGGCCGGCGATGGCGCACGCGTACCTGCTCGCGCGCCGCCAGGCGCGTGGCCTCGCCGCCGACGGCACCGAGGACGACGCGTCGACGCAGGCGATCCGCGACAACATCGCGCACCTGCACGGCGGGCGCTGGGCGCAGCTGCCGTGGTCGACGCCGCTGGGCGACGGTTGAGTCGACGATGGCGGAACCGGGCAGCCCCGCGGCGCACGCGGGCGACGACATCATCGAGGTCGAGCTCGACGGCCTGGGCCCGCGCGGCGATGCCTGCGGCCGCGACGACGACGGCAAGCCGATCTACGTCGCGGGCGGCATCCCCGGCGAGCGCGTGCGTGCGCGCGTCTACAAGCGCGGCCGCATCAGCACCAGCGCAGAGATGATCGCGCTGCTGCGACCGTCACCGCACCGCGTCGAGGCGCCGTGCCCGCTGTTCGGCCACTGCAATGGTTGCCAGCTGCAGCATGTCGCGATCGAGCGCCAGCTCGCGATCAAGCACGCGATGGTCGCCGACCAGCTCGGCGCGGTCGGGCTCGAGCCCGCGTGCGTGCGTGCGCCGCTGGCGGCCCCGTCGCCGTGGCACTACCGCAACCACGCGCGCTTCACCGTCAAGCGCGGTCGGCTGGGCTTCGTACGCCGCCATCGCCACGCCTTCTTCGAGGTGCCGCAGTGCCTGTTGATGGAGCCGCGCATCAACGCCTTGCTCGCGACGCTGCAGGGCCGGCTGCACGAGACCACGCAGTGCAACATCCGCGTCGGCGCCCCCGACGATGCGATCTCGATCCAGCCGCGGCTGTCGCTCGACGAGCCCGCCAGCGGGCAACCCTTCGTGATCGAGGTGCTGGGCGGACGCAGCTTCCGCGTGTCGACGCCGGCGTTCTTCCAGGTCCACCGCGCGCAGGCCGAGCGCATGGTCGAGCTCGTGCGCGCCGCGGTGCTCGAGGTCGGCGCGACCGTGGTGCTCGACGCGTTCGCCGGCGTCGGCACCTTCGCGGCGCTGCTGGCCGCGCACGTCGAGCACGTGATCGCGGTCGAGGAATCCGGTCCGGCCGTGCGCGACGCGTCGTACAACTTCGGTGGCCTGAGCAACGTGGCGCTGCGGCTGGGCAAGGCCGAGCAGGTGTTGCGCGCGATGGTCGACGAGGGCACCGCGATCGACGTCGCGCTGGTCGATCCCCCGCGTGCCGGCTGCTTGCCCGACGCGCTCGATGCGATCGTCGCGCTGCGTCCGCGCAGGGTCGTGTACGTCTCGTGCGATCCCGGCAGCTTGGCGCGGGACCTGCGGGCGATGGTCGACCGCGGCTACGCGCTGTCGTGGGTGCAGCCGCTCGACATGTTCCCGCACACGGTCCACGTCGAGGCCATCGCGGTGCTCGATCGGGCCGCGGGCGACTGACCGGCCCGGCGAACCGGAGCTGCCGCACGCCGGGTGGCCGCGAGAACGCACTTTTTTCGGGGTTTCCCGATGCATTTGGGTTGAAAATGAAAACAACATTCAATATCGTCCATCCCGTGACTCGCTCTCGACCCTGGCTGGGCGCGTGCCTGATGGCGCTCGCGTGCGACCCGACCGCCGCGCCCGGGCCGATGCTCGTCGGCCCCGATCCCAGCGACGCACCGATCGCGGATCTCGACGACGCGTGGCGCGAGCGCTTCACCGCCGGCGATGCGGCGTTCGAGGCCAACTATCGCGTCGCGCAGGGCCTGGGCCCGGTCTACATCCGCACCTCGTGCGCGTCGTGCCACAAAGACGACGCGAAGGGTCCCGGCTTCGTGAACAAGATGGCGCCGGCGCAGCCCGACGCGATGCTGCCCTGGGGTGACACGGTGCGGCCCTACACGGCTGCAGGCGCGTCCACGCCGATCGAGCCCGAGCAAGGCGCGGTGGTGTCGACCCGCGTGGGACCGGCCGTGTTCGCGCGCGGCTACCTCGAGGCGGTGCAGGACGCGGAGATCGAACGCGTCGCCGCCGAGCAGGCCGCCGCCGGCGGGATCATCCGCGGCCACATCCACCGCGTGGCCTGGCGCTCGCAGGCCAACCCCGACGCGCGCTTCCACGGCTACGGCCCCGGCGACGAGGGCCTGATCGGTCGCTTCGGACTCAAGGCCAGCATCCCCACGCTCGACGAGTTCAGCGCCGCGGCGTTGCTGGGCGACATGTCGATCACCTCGCCGCTGCGACCCGACGAGCTGCCCAACCCCGACGGCATCACCGACGACATGCGTGCGGGCGTCGACGTCGAGCTCGATGTCGTCAACCTCGCCGCCGACTACGTGCGGCTGCTGGGCCTGCCCGCACGCATCGATCCGGACAGCGACGAGGGCCTCGCCCACGGCCAGGCGCTGTTCGACGAGGTCGGCTGCGGCGACTGCCACGTGCCCACGTTGCACACGCGCCCGGACTGGCCGATCGCCGCGGTCGCGGACATCGACGCGCCGATCTACACCGACCTGCTGCTGCACGACATGGGCGATGCGCTCGCCGACGGGCTGCAGGACGGCGACGCCGGCCCGCGCGACTGGCGGACCGCGCCGCTCATCGGGCTGCGTCACCTGCGTTCGTACCTGCACGACGGACGCGCCGCCTCGCTCGACGAGGCCGTGCGCGCCCACGGCGACCCGCAATCCGAAGCCCGCGAGGTCACCGCCGCCTACGAGGCGCTCTCCGACGACGAGCGCGAGGATCTGCTCGCGTTCGTCGGCTCGCTCTGAACCACGAGGAACCACGTCGACCATGTCCACGCCCACGCGCACCTGCGCCCTGTTGTTGCTCGCCACCGCCTGCGCCAGCAGCGAAGCCCCCGATCCCGAGCGCGAGGCCATCGCGCGCGTGAAGCAGACCGTCACCGCGCGGCTGCAAGACCTCGCCGATGCGACCCAGGCGCTGCACGACGCCGCGCCGGCGCCCGACGCCGACGGCTGGAACGCGACCGCCGACGCCGACGCGGTGCTGGCGATGCGCGGCCACTGGGCCGACGCCCGCGACGCCTACGAGAGCATCGAGGGCGCGATCGCGGTGCTGTTCCCCGATCTCGACGCCGCGACCGACGAGCGCTACGACGGTTTCCTCGGCGAGGGCCCCGACGACGACCTGTTCGACGACGAAGGGGTCATCGGCGTGCACGCGGTCGAGCGCATCCTGTGGGCCGACGCGCATCCGGCATGGGTGGTGGAGTTCGAGTCGGCGCTGCCGGGCTACCAGGCCGCGGCCTATCCCGCGAACGCAGCACAGGCGACCGCGTTCCGCGACGCGCTGACGGCACGGCTGGTGCGCGACGTGCAGACCATGCGCGACGACTTCGAGCCACTCGCGCTCGACTCCGCCGCGGCCTACGGCGGCGTGCTCGGCTCGATGGCCGAGCAGGCCGAGAAGGTCTCGCTGGCCGCGACCGGCGAGGACGAGTCGCGCTACGCCCAGTACACCCTCGCCGACATGCGGGCCAACCTCGCTGGCGGTCGCGAGGTCTTCGAGGCGTTCGAGCCGTGGCTGCGCGAGATGGGCGGTGACGACATCGCCGACGACACCGCCGCGCAGTTCGACACCATCGCCGCGGCGTACGACGCGATCGACGGCGACGCGCTGCCGCAAGTGCCCGCGACGTGGGACCCCACCGCGCCCTCGGCCGAGGACCTCGCGACGCCCTACGGCACGCTGTGGCAGCTGTTGCAGGACCAGACCGATCCGGCGAAGGACAGCGGCGTGGTCTCGCGCATGTCCGCGGGCGCCGATCTGCTCGACATCCCGGTGCTGCCATGACGCGCGCACGGCGGCTCGTGCTCGGCGCGCTGCTGGCGAGCGGCGCCGCGGCCTGCGACGACGGCGACGACGGCAACGACGCCAGCGGCGAGTTCATCGCGCTGCAGCACGACTTCGACGGCCTCGCGCAGTGGATGATCATGTGGTCGGGCGCCGGCGAGGCGCTCAAGGCCCACCCCGCGGGCATGCGCACCGTGTACATGAAGGAGCCGCCCGCCGCCGGCGAGGCGTTCGCGCGCGGCACCATCATCGTCAAGACGATGGAGTCCAGCGACGTCGACAGCGGCCTGCTGATCCACGCGATGGCCAAGCGCGGCGGCGACTTCAACCCCGAGGGTCACGGCTGGGAGTGGTTCGAGCTCGCGCTCGACGACAGCGACCGCCCCGTCATCATCTGGCGCGGCGAGGCGCCGCCCGAGGGCGAGTGCTACGGGTGCCCGCCCGGGGTCGATCCCGCGACCGAGCTCGAGATGGCCGACTGCAACAGCTGCCACCTCGGCGCCGCCGACAACGACCTCGTGCACTCGGTGCCGCTGCCGTAGCGCGCGGCCCAGACGTCTCATCCAGACTCAGATCCCGGTGCTGCCGTAGCCGCTGCCGCCGCTGCTGCTTCCGCCGCTGCTGCTGCTGCTTCCGCCACCGTCGCTGCTGCCGCCGACGTCGCCGCAGCTGCCGCAGCCATAGCTGGCGAGCTCGTCGACGCACAGCTCGTCCCACTGCGTGTCGCAGCAGTAGGCATCGATCGCGCACACGCACGCGGCGATGTCGGGATCGATGCAGCCCGGCTCGTTCGCAGGCGTACAGCAGGTGGGATCCGCGACCGGTCGCGGGTTGCACTCGCCACAGCCGAGCGTCGCGATCGCGTCGACACACAGCTCGTCCCACGCGACCGCGCAGCAGAACGGCTCGCTCGCACACACGCACTGGGCCACGACGTCGTCGGCGCACGCGGGCGTGTCGTGGGCGGCGCAACAGCCCTCGATGGTGCGCGCATCGGCGCTGGCGCCGGCACAGCTGCCGCACGACAGCGTGGCGACGTGATCGACGCACAGCTCGTCCCAGCCGTCGGTGCAGCAGTACGGATCCGCCGCGCACACGCACGCCTCGATGTCCGCGTCGACGCAACCGAGCGCCGCGGCGACGGTGCAGCAGTCTCCGCGGTTGTGCGGTGGCGGTGGCGGGCTCGCACCGCCGGTCTCCGCTCCGATGTCGAGCGCGAGCGGTGGCAGCTCGTCGCCACCGCCGTCGGCTTCGCCCGCGGGGCCGCTCACGCCGACCGCCGCGGCGCCGGTGTCGGTGCCGCGGTCGGTGGAGCCGGCCGCGCCGAGCTCACCGTCGTCGACGACGATGCAGCCGCACGCGAGCGCGACGACGACGGCGAGACCCCGCTCAGCCGACCGGAGTCGTGAACGGCGGCGCACCGGAGCAGGTCCATTCGAAGTGGTCGAGCGCGACCAAGCTGTCGTAGACGCCGTTGTTCATGTCGAAGATCGCGAACACCAGCGTGACGAGCTCACCGGCCTGCAGCGGCGCGGTGGTGTTGAGCCAGCGGGTCGCGCCGTGCCCCTGCATCGCGAAGCCCGCGAGCTCGGGCGCGTTGCAATCGGGGCACGCCGAGGTCGGCGCGTCCTTGTAGTCCAACAACACGCCGTTGACCGTGATCGCGTGACCGAGCGCGTCGAACGAGATGTTGCCGGTCCAGGCCTCGGACTCGAGCCACGCGAGGTACATGTCCGAGTACGGCGCGGCGTGGTTCACGTAGTCGGGATACTCGACCGTGAAGAACGCGAACTCGTAGCTGAGCCCATCGACGCCGATCGGCACCGCGGTCGAGAAGCGCAGCTCGGCGTAGTCGTAGGCCCCGCCGCCGCGCAGGAACTCGTCCTCGAGCGAGTTGGAGCAGTCACCGGTGCCGATGAGACCGGGGTCGTCCTTGCAGTCGACGCCCGAGTCGGACACGCGGCGCACGTCGATGGGCTCGGGCAGCACGCCGAGCACCTCGTCGCTGTGTTGGGTGCTCGGGCACGATCGCGGGTTGCAATCGGGATCCTCGAGCTTGAGCTCCTCGGGCGTGCGCGGCAGCTGGGCCGCGATGCCGGTCGAGAGCACCACGAAGCGTTCGCCCTCGCGCGGTGCGTACTCACCCGAGGTGCCGAGCTGTCCGTGCTGCACCATCAGCGCGGAGGGATGCCCGCGGAAGCTGCCCTGCACGCCGGGATCACCGGGACAACCGAGTCCCAGTGCGTGGAATGGATCCTCGTCCGCGCCGTCGCAGGCGTCGTACATCGGCGGCATGCACGACGCGGGTGCGTCGGGCAATGCGACGTCGAAGCGAAAGCCGGTGGTGTCACTGCCGCTGCCTTCGACACCGGTCTCGAGGCTGGTGGCGCCGGTGGAACCGCCGCTGGTCGGCGTGCCGTCGTCGCTGCCACCGCTTCCGCCGGTGCCGTCACCGCTGGCGTTCGAGCCCACGAGTCCACCGACCTCGCACGCGAGCATCGAGCACGCGCATGCGACGGCCAGCGCACCGAGACCGAATCGCAACCCCATCCTCGACTACCATAGCGCACGGTGTGCCCCCGGCGCCACCAGGAATCGCGATCCCAGGGCGTCCGGAGCGACGTCACGCACGCGACCGCGAGTCTCGCGGGTCAGGGCGTCGAGACGGCGCGGCGGACCGCTGCCGCGTGGGGGCCGTCCCCGAAGCTCGCGAGGAACGACTCCGCGTCGCGCTGCGCCTCGTCCATGCGACCCAGGGCCGCGAGTGCGCGGATCGACAGCGCGCGACGCTCTTCCACCAGCGCGCCCTTGGGGAATTCCTTGGCATGCTGCTTGGTGAGCTGCAGCGCGGTCGCGGGGTCACCCGAGAGTGCCTTGCGCGCGCGCGCGACCAGCTGCGCTTCCTCGAGGTAGCGGTCTGCGCTCGCGTCCTCGCCCTCGCGCACGTCGGGCTTGGGCTTGCGCACGGCCGTGCGCGGACGCGGGGTGTCGGCCTCGTCGTCGTCGACGATCACCGGATCGTCGCCGATCGCTTCGGGCTCCGCGGGCGGTGGCACGACCGCGGGCGCGCGCGGGCCGACGGCCGGCGTGGCCGCAGGCGCAGTCGCGTCGCTGCCCGACGCCGCATGTTCGGCGGTCGCCGGCGCGACCGCGACGACCTCGGGCTTCGCTGGCGTGGACGGGCTGGGCCGCTGCAGCGCCCACCAACCGACGAGAGCACCGAGTGCGAGTCCGCCGACGACGGTCTTGATGCCGATGGCCTTCGTCGCCGCGGCGGCGGCAGGCACCGCGGCGGTCTGCGATGCGATCGCACCGCGGAGCGCGACCAGGCCCGCGGCGTGATCCAGCCCCGACGCCTTCGCGGCGCCGAACTGCGCCAGATCGCGCAGCATCGCCGGACCACCGAAATCGGCGGCGCCGGAGGGCTCGTCGAGCCAACGCGTGGGTTCGACCTCGGTGTGGGGGGACTCAGTCATGCGCCTGCTCCGGCCATCGCCTTGCCCGGGCGGCTCGTGGGGAGCGCCGCTTCGGACGTGAGCGTCTGGTGCACGCGCGCGAACTCTCGGCGCGCGGCGTGAAGTCGCGAGTAGACGGTGCCGACGGGGATGCCGAGCACGCGTGCGATCGCATCACAGGACTCACCTTCGAGCTCGAAGAGCACGAACACCGCGCGCTTGTCGACCGTGAGCGCGTCGAGGGCACGCTGCACGCGGTCGAGAGCTTGTCGCGCCTCGGCAGTGTCGCCCGGGGTGGCCCCGGCGGCAGCTGCGAGTGCGATGGATTCGGTGTCGGCATCTTCGAGCTTTCGCTTGGTCTTCTTGCGGCGATCGGAGGCGACGCGGAACGCGATCTCGGCGAGCCAAGTGGTCGGCTTGGCGGGGCCGACGATGAACCCACCACGGCGGTGGGCAACGAGGAAGACTTCTTGGAGGTGATCGGCCACGTCTTGACCCTGCACCCCCAACCGCAGAAGGAAGCGGGCGACGAAATCGGCGTGGGCGCGGTACAGCGCCTCCGCGTCCAGGTGTTCGCCGGTCACGACCGGGTGGTAGGGTCCCACGGACTCCATGGCGGTTCCAGGCCTTTCCCTTCGCGGTTGTCAGCCAACACACCCAAGTTGCTGCATCGCTCACATTCCCGAAGGACTGCGAGCCGAGCGACGTCGGGCGGTTCCGACCGCGGCCGGGGGCCGGCGCGGCTCCCACAGCAGGAACGTCAGTCCTGCGCCTGCCATGAAGGCGAATCTCGAGTAGCGGCGCGCGACCGGCTGCTCCGCGTCGGTGACCGCGTCGAAGCGCGGCCGCACCACCGTGGGCACGCCTTCGACCCCGAACTCGAGCGCGATGCGGTCGACCAGGCGGATCTCCAGGTGGGCGCCCAGCGGGACCGCCACCCACGGCAGGCGGATCGCCCGATCGCGTTCGAAGCCCTGCCCCGCCGCGAGCGCCGCCCCTGCGATCACGCCTGCGCACCCCCGCGGTCGCACGCGGCCGAACGCCCAGCCACCGCAGAGATCGAAGCGGGCCGCGGCCGCCGACTGCAGGGCGCTCGCGTCGCCGATGCGCTGTCGACCCGAAGAGGTCGCGAGCACGCCCAGCGAGAGATCGAGCGCCTTGCGGTAGCGGCCCACCAGCGCGAAGCGAGCGCCACCGCCCACGCCCGGCGGGGCGCCCAGCGAGAACACGCCGATGATCGCCGAGCGCAGCTGCCACGGCGGGCGCGGCCGCGCCGGCGGTGGGTCGGGCTTGCGCGGCAGCGGGGTCTCGTCGTCGGTCGCGGGCTCGACCGGCACCGGATCGGGCTTGGGCTTGGTGGTCGGATCGCCGCTGACCGACTCGAGCAACGTCGCGTCGATCGCCAGCGCGATCGCGAGGCCGACCACCGCGTGCACGTCGTCGCAGCGCTTGGGTGCGGGATCGAAGCGGCGCACCGCGATGACGGTCTCGCCGCGGCGCAGCGTGAACGCGAGCTTGCGTGGCTCGTGCAGATCGCCGACGACCTCGACCACCAGGCGCGCATCGATGCGCTCGACGTCGAGCCACGCGCGGATCTGCGTGACCAGTCGCTCGCGCTCGAGACAGGTCGCGCCCGCGTGCACCGACAGCGCTTCATCGAGCGGCACGGTCGGCTCGTCGGCTGCGGCCTCGGGGGCCGCGCCCGCGTCGGGGGACGTCGTCGCGGCGGTCGTCGTCGCGGCGACGTCGGCGTCCGGCGGCGGCGGTCCCGGATCGGGCGCAGCGCCGTGCAGGCCGAGCGCGCACACGATCCCCAGTGCGATCACGCAGCGACCATGGCGCGGGCCAGCAGCGCCGCGGTGTCGACGTCCCCGGGGAGCGTGCCGTAGACCGCCGGCGGCTCCCGCTGCAGTCGCGTGCGGCAGAACGCATCGGCGACGCCGGCGTGGCCGTGCTGCACCAGCAACGCGCCCTCGAGCGCGACCGCGAGCATCTGCACCAACGTGCGCGCGCGGGCCTCGAGCTCGCCCTCGCGCAGCAGCGACTCGATGTTGCGCAGGTGATCGGCGAGCTCGCGCCGCGCCGCCGCGGCGGGCCGCAGCTCGTCCATGAGCTGTTGCAGCGCGGCGGGCTCGCGCTGCAGCGTGCGCAGCACGTCGAGGCAGATGACGTTGCCCGAGCCCTCCCAGATCGACGACAGCGGCGCCTCGCGGTACAGCCGCGGCATCATCGAGTCTTCGATGTAGCCGGTGCCGCCGAGGCACTCGAGCGCCTCGACCACGGCACCGGGTGCGCGCTTGTTGATCCAATACTTCGCGATCGCGGTCGCGAGCCGGGCGAACGCGCGCGCCGACGGATCCGAGGCGCCCTCGTCGAACGCACGCGCGACCCGCAGCCCCAGCATCGTCGCGGCCTCGATCTCGACCTGCAGATCCGCGAGCACGTTGCGCATCAGCGGTTGGTCGACCAGCAGCTTGCCGAACGCGCGGCGCTGGCGGCAGTGGTGCACCGCCTGCGTGAGTGCCTGCCGCATGATGCCGACCGGCGCGATCGCGGCGTCGATGCGGGTGTGGTGCACCATCTCGATGATGGTGGCCACGCCGCGGCCCTCCTCGCCGACCATGCGCGCCCAGGTGTCGTGGTACTCGATCTCGCTCGAGGCGTTGCTGCGGTTGCCGAGCTTGTCCTTGAGCCGCTGGATGAAGAAGTTGTTGCGGCTGCCATCGTCGCGGAAGCGCGGCACCAAGAAGCAGGTCAAGCCGCGCTCGGTGTTGGCCAGCGTCAGGAAGCCGTCGGACATCGGCGCCGAGCAGAACCACTTGTGGCCGGTGAGCAGGTAGGCCTCGCCGGGTCCGGCGGTGCCCACCGGGCGCGCGCGCGTGGTGTTGGCGCGCACGTCGGAGCCGCCCTGCTTCTCGGTCATGGCCATGCCGAAGGTCGCACCGGCCTTGTCGCGCGCGGGGATGCAGCGGCCGTCGTAGCGATCGGAGACCAGCTTGGGCACCCAGAACGCCGCGAGCTCGGGCTGCACGCGCAGCGTCGGCACCGCGGCATAGCTCATCGCCATCGGGCACAGCACGCCGGCCTCGACCTGCGTCATCAGGTAGACCAGCGCCGCGTGGGCCACGTGCGCGCCCGCTCGCGGCTCGTGCCACGCGATCGACTGCACCCGGTGCCGCACCGCGATCGACATCAGCTCGTGGTACGCGGGGTGGAACTCGACCTCGTCGATGCGCCGGCCGAAGCGATCGAAGTTGTGGAGCAACGGCGTCACGCGGTTCGCGGCCGCGCCCAGCGCGAAGACCTCGGCGCGGCCGATGTCGCGCCCCAGTGCGGCGCACGGCGCCAGCGCCCACGCCCCGCCCTCGCGCTCGACCCCCTCGCGCAGGGCCGGATCGTGGGCGAACAGGTCGTAGTCGGGCATCGGACCCGGCACGTTGAGGACGTCGTGGGTCGGCAGCGCGGCGATGGGACCGGACTCGGGCATCGGCGGGATTGTACGCCCAGCGCCGACCGCGACGGCCGGAACCCGGCACGGCTCCCGCACGTGCCACGTCCGAGGCCCGGGCATGCACGTGCACGCGATCACAGAACCCACCGCCGCCGGCCAAGGACCCACCGGCATGGCAGAGGCGCTGGACTTGGACCCAACCGCACATACGCCGCTGGTGCGCCGCGCGCTGCGGAGCCTCGGGGTCGAACCCGAGGCGCTCGACGACGCGATGCAGGACGTCTTCACCGTGATCGTCCGCCGCGCGGCGGACTTCGATCGCGGGCGTTCGCTGGTCAACTGGATCTGGGGCATCGCGCGCGGCGTCGCCTCGACGCATCGTCGCGCTCGGCGGCGACGCGCGGCGCTGGTCCACGCGCTGGCGGGCGAGCCGGCGCCACAAGCCCCGGCGCCCGACGACGCGCTCGCGCATGCGCAGGCCGCCGGCCGCATCGCCGACTTCGTGTGCAACCTGCCGGCGATCCACCGCGACGTGTTCGTGCGCGCGGAGCTGCAGGGCCGCGCCGGCCCGGAGATCGCGGCCGAGCTCGGCCTCAACCTCAACACCACCTACGCCCGCATCCGCGCGGTGCGGGCTCGCTTCGAGCGCGAGCTGCTGTCGCGTGAGCCCGAGTCGCTGTCGCAGCGCGTGCTGCGGGCGTTCGCACCGTGGTTCACCGCCGTGCCGGGCAAGCTCGCGACGATGTCGGCGACCGCGTCCATGGTCGCGATGGTCGCGGTCGTGCCCCACGCCGCGATCGATGCCGCACCGACGATCGCGTTGCCGACGATCGCGATCGCGACGGCACAGGATCTCGGCGAGCCGGCCAAGGATGCGGGCATGAAGTCCCGCCGCACCAACCCCGCCGCGCACGCCACGATCGCCCTCGCGCTCGCGGCCGCACCGCTGAGCGTCGCCACCACCGCCGCCGCCGCGCCAGCGAAGGCCAAGCGCGCCACCGCGGCCCGCACCACCACCGACGACGGCGACGCCGACGAGGCCGCACGCAAGGACGGCAGCGGCAACATCACCGCGGTGTACGACTTCGTCGAAGGCGATCGCCTCACCGGCGAGGTCATCGCGCCGACCGGCGCCAACATCGACGCGCGCCGCCACATCAAGTTCCCCAGCCTGCTCACGCTCCGCGGTCACTTCCTGCCGGAGCTGATCCAGGTCGGCCGCGATCTCTGATCGGCGTGTTAGGCTCGCGCCGCCGCGAGTCGGATGCGCATCCTGTACCTGTCGCAGTACTTCCCGCCCGAGATGGGTGCACCCGCCGCGCGCGTGTCGGAGCTGGCCGCGCGCTGGGTCGAGCGGGGCCACGAGGTCGCGGTCCTCACCGGCTTCCCCAACCACCCCACCGGCGTGATCCCGCCGGAGTACCGCGGCCACATCGTGCAGCGCGAGCGCTGGCGTGGCGTCGAGGTGCTGCGCACGTGGATCTACGCCGCGCCGAACAAGGGCGTGCTGCGCCGCGGCCTCGCGTACGGCTCGTTCGCAGGCTCGTCGGTGGTGTTGGGCGGGCTCGCACGCGAGGTCCGACGCGCCGATCTCGTGCTCGCGACCTCGCCGCAGTTCCTGTGCGCGCTCTCGGGGCTGGCGCTGGCCCGGGCGTGGCGCGTGCCCTACGTGCTCGAGATCCGCGACCTGTGGCCGCAGTCGATCGTCGAGGTCGGTGCGCTGCCCGAGCACCACCCCATCGTCACGGGCCTGCGCGTGCTCGAGCGCTTCGTCTACGCGCAGGCCGATCTGCTCGTGGGCGTGACCGACTCGTTCGCACGGATCTGGCGCGAGGCCGGCGTCGATCCGGCGAAGATCCGCGTGGTCAAGAACGGCGTCGATCTGCGGCTGTTCCGACCCGACCTCGACGGCAGCGCCATGCGTGCGAGCCTGGGTCTGCCGCCGCACGCGTTCGTGGTCGGCTACATCGGCACCATCGGCATGGCCCACGGGCTCGGCACGCTGCTCGACGTGGCCCAGCGGCTGCGATCGCACGAGGACGTCCACGTGCTCGTGGTCGGCGAAGGCGCGGAGCGCGAGACGCTCAGCCGCGCCGCACGCGAGCGCGGGCTCGACCGCGTCCACTTCGTGGGTCAGCGCCCGCGCGCCGACATCCCCGCGGTGCTCGCGGCCACCGACCTGCCGGTGGTCATGCTCAAGGACACGCCGCTGTTCGAGACCGTGCTGCCCTCGAAGATGTTCGAGATCATGGGCTGCGCGCGGCCGCTGCTGCTGGCGGTCGCGGGCGAGGCGCGCCGCTTGGCGCTGCAGGCCGGCTGCGGCTACATTGCCAAGCCCGAGGACGCCGCCGCGATGGCCGACGCAATCCTGGACGCCCGCCGCGACCCCGAGCTCGCCCGCGCGCGCGGGCTCGCGGGCCGTCGCTTCGTCGAGCAACACTTCGATCGCGACGCGCTCGCCGACGGCTACGCCGACGAGCTGCAAGCGTTGGTGCAGCGACGCGCGGAGGCGCGGCGATGAGCCACGACGAACGCGAGGCGCAGCGCCGTCCGGCCGTGCTCACGATCCAGCTCGAGGACGAACCGCGGGTCGAGCAGGAGCGTGCGGGCGTGGTCTCGCCGGCCTCGCCGGCGCTGGTCGAGCGTCGACTCGAGCGCGCGCTCGAGGCCCTCGACGGCCTCGGCGTGGGCGCGACGTTCTTCGCCGAGGGGCGGCTCGCGGCCGAGCTGCGCCGCGAGGTGTGGGCACCGCTGGTCGCGCGCCACGAGCTCGGGTGTCAGGGACTCGCGCGCACCTCGGTCGCGCGGCTGGGGCCCGAGCGCTTCGCCGAAGATGCGCGACGCGGCCGCGAGGCGCTCGCCGACGTCGCCGGCGTCGAGGTGGTGTGCTTCCGTGCGCCGGACTTCTCCGCCGACGACTGCGAGCCATGGTTCGGTGCCGGCCTGCGCGAGGCCGGCTACCGCCGCGATGCGTCGCTGCGCCTGCAGCAGCTGCCCGAGGGCACCGTCGGCGGTTGCTTCGCGCTGCCCGGCAGCGACGGCGCCGTGGTCACGCTGCCCATGCCGATGGTGCCGGCGCGCGTGCCGGTCGCGGGCCAGCGCATCATGTTCTTGGGCAGCGCGATGTTCCGCGTGCTGCCGCTGCCGACGCTGCGCCTGGTGTTCGAGCTCGCCGAGGGCTCGGGCTTCGTGCCGCAGGTCATGCTGCAGCTGGGCGACTTCGATCCCGACGGGCCCACCGGCCTGCAGCCCGACTCGGGCTGGCGCGCGCGCTTCGAACACCTGCTGCGCAGCACCGGTCGCGACGGCGTCGCGACCAAGCTGCAACAGCTGGGCTGGCGCTGGCGCTTCGACGGGGTCGCGGCCGCGATCGCCACGCCGACGGCGTGAGCCCGTCCGATCACTTCGATCGCGCGCGGCGACCGAACCAGTGCTCGAAGGTGCCGATGAGCGCGATGTAGACCGCGTGTTGCTGCTGCGCCAGCCCACCGTCGCTGTCGTGGACCGCGGCGCCGCGATAGAAGAAGCCCTGCGGCGCGGTCGAGGCGTCGAAGCGATACTCCACGCGCAGCTGCACGAACTCGAACAGGCGCAGGTCGCTGCTGGCGACCGCGGAGCCCATCAGCTGATCGACGCCGTAGATGCGGCCGTGGCGATCCCAGAACGCCTCGCCGCGTGCGGCCAGCCACCAGGCGATGCGACCACCGCGACGCTCGAGCACGCGCACGCGCGGCGAGATCGCGCCGGCGAGGTACATCGCCACCGGCTCACCAGGCTGCGCGGTGACGCGCTCGCGCATCACGTCGGCGATCGCGACCAGACCGAAGCGCCCGCGCTCGAATGCCATCCAGGTGTCGCTGAGCATTCGCCACGCGCGCGCGCGGATGTCGGTGTCCTCGGGACCGAAGTGGAAGAACTGGCCCAGGTGCAGCCCCGCGACCGGCTCGACGATGGCGCCGCCGAGGTAGCTCGGCGCCTTGTTGATGTCCGCGTAGGTCGCCCAGCCGTTGTGCACCCACGCCTGCAACAACCACTTGCGTCCGATCGGCTGCAGCACGCGCAGGCCCATGAGCACGTACGGCACTGCGTTGAGGTGCCACGGCGTGGAGTAGGTCCAGTTGTCCTTGGCCCAGAAGCTCCAGTAGCTGATCGGCGTGCCGAACACGCCGCCGCCGATCTCGGTGCGCGCCCGCGGGATGCGGATGCCCGCGTTGGCACGACCGAGGTGCTGCCACACGTTCACGCCGGCGAGGCGACTGGCGTCGCCGCCCGGCTGCGGGTCGGCGGCGAGCAGCGAGGTCGCAGCGGGGCCGACCTGCAGCGCGAGCTCGAGGAACCACGGCTCGCGGCGATCGGCGTCGTGGCGGATGTACGCGACCGCCAGCGGTACGCCGAATTCGCCGCTGCGCGGCGCAGTGCCCATGCCGCGGTTGATGTGATTGTCGGGCGAGTTGGAGTTGATGACGTAGCTGGCGTCGACGAAGCCACCGACCACCCACGTGCGTCGCACGTCGCTGTCACCCGGACGCGTGACGCGACGGACCAGGGTCTCGTCGGCGCTGCGTGTCATCGCCGGTGCGCTGGGCCGCTCGCCCTCGTGATGCGCGTCGGCGGTCGGCGGGGTCGACGGCGTCGTGCTCGCACCCGGGTCCGGCGCCGAGCTCGGCGTCGGATCCACCGCCACGCCGGGGTCCGCACCGGGCGGCAGCGCGACCTCGCGCGGACCCACGTACGCGCGCGTCGCCGGGTGCACCGGATCCCTCGCCGGCGATGACCCGGCCGGCGCGAACAGCAGCAGCGCGACGAATGGCGCGAACATGGGCACGCACGCCGTGGCGTACCGCCGATCCCGCCGGCGGGGACGCGCGAGACACCGAACGTCTGCGTGTTCTACCCCAGGCTCGGCTGCCGGCGCGAAAGTTCGGCAAACCCCGAGGGCCCGCCGACCTCGATCCAGCCCCGCGCGTCGACAGCGGTGGCCGCACCAGCCGTGCTACCGTGGTCACAGTGCGCAGATCCGGGCGACGCGCGCGATGGCAGCGGTGCAGCCGTGCGCCGCTGCCCGCCGTGGCCCGGCGCGCTGCGGTCGCATCGGCGCTGCTCGTGGTCGGCTGCGGCCGCGGGCCGTTCTGGGAGATCGTGCCCGACCCCTGCGCCGACAATGCCTGCACCTCGGTCGCGAAGCTGCAGCGCGCGGTCGACATCCTGTTCGTCATCGACAACTCCGGCTCGATGGGCGTGGAGCAGGGCACGCTGGCGTCCAACTTCCCCGCGTTCGTCGACGTGCTCGAGCAGCAGCGCTTCGGTGCCAGCTACCGCATCGGCCTGACCACGACGGACGCGTACGGGACCCTGCGCGTGAGCAGCTGTCGCGAGCGGCTCGAGGAGTTCGTGTTCAACGACTTCGACGGCCTCGTCATCGACGAGACCCAGGCCGGCTGCCTGGCCTCGTGCGGCTTCGACACCGTCGCGACCGTGGCCGACGGCGCCGAGCTCTCGGGTCGGCCGTGGATCGAGAAGACCGCCGGCGGCAGCAACCTCGCCGACGGGATCTCGATCGCGGACGCGATGCGCTGTGCCGGGCCCCAGGGCATCAACGGCGCCGGCTTCGAGGCGCCGCTGGAATCGATGCGCGCGGTGCTCGAGCAGGAGGGCAACTCGGCCGGCTTCCTGCGCGACGAGGCGTTGCTGGCGATCGTCTTCGTCACCGACGAGACCGATTGCTCGGCGCCGTTCGACAACATCGACGGCCTGATGAACGACCGCGGCCGCGCGCTGTGGACCGATCCGTCCGCAGACTCGCCCAGCTCGGGTGCGTGTTGGCGCGCGGGCACCGTGTGCACCGGCGGGCCCGGCGTCTACGACGAGTGCCACGCGCAGGACATGGGCTGGGACGGCATGCCGGTCGCCGATCCCAGCGAGGCGGTGCTGTACCCGGTGTCGCGCTACGTCGACGCGGTGCGCGACGTGGCCCAGGCCAAGGCCGAGCGCGGCGGCGCCTCGCAGGTGCTCGTCGGCGTGATCGGTGGCGTGCCGCTCGACTATCCCCAGACCCAGCAGATGCTGTTCGCCGACTCGGCGTTGCCCGACTTCAACCTCGAGTACGGCATCGGTCCCGGCTGCGGCGTGGGCACCGAGACCCCCACCAGCCCGCCCGGGATCCCGCCGGTGCGGCTGGCGGAGTTCGCGGCCGAGTTCGCGACCGACGCGCCCAACCTGTCGTCGATCTGCTCGCCCGACTACACCATCGCGTTGCAGCAGATCGTCGACGGCCTCGCGCGGCTGAGCGCGCGCACGTGCGTGCCCGGCTGCGTCGCCGACCACGACGCCGACGAACCCGGGCTGCAGCCCGACTGCCGGCTGATCGAGCGCAGCGCCGACGGCGACGAGCGCATCGTGCCGCGCTGCGAGCTCACCGCCGACGGCTGGAGCTTCCCCGGCACCAGCCTCGAGCTGTGTCACCGCGCGCTGCTCGACGTCGACGGCAGCACCAGCAACGCCGGCGACGACATGTCACGGCAGTGCGTCACGCGGGGCGCCAACCTCGAGCTCGTGGTCGAGCGCCCCGAGGGCGCGCTCGAACCCGCCGGCACCACGGTCGAGGTGCAGTGCGAGCTGACGCGCCCGGTCGGCGAGACCTGCGATGATCCGCCCGGCGGCGACATGGGAGCCAGCGGATGAGCGACGAGTCGCGACCCGAGCCCACCGTGGTCCTGGCCGACACCGTCGCGCTCGAGGGCGACGACGCGGCCGACACCGCGCAGCTCGAGGGCGCGGCGCTCGCGACCGAGGCACGCGACGCCCTCGCGCGCGCGCAGGAGTCGGGCGGCGACACGGCGCCCGAGACCCTGGGTCGCTTCCGCATCGTCGAACGCATCGGCCGCGGCGGCATGGGCGTGGTCTACCTCGCGCACGACGACGAGCTGGACCGCGACGTCGCGATCAAGCTGCTGCGTGCCGATCTCGCGCCGGATCTGTCGCGCCGCGAGCGACTGCTGCGCGAGGCCCAGGCCATCGCCCGCCTGTCGCATCCCAACATCGTGCACGTGTACGAGGTGGGCCACAGCGGCCGCCACGTGTTCATGGCGATGGAGCTGATCCGCGGCGAGACCCTGCGGCGCTACTGCAAGGGCAAGGGCTGGCGCGAGATCGTCGACGCGTGCATCGGCGCGGGCGAGGGCCTCGCGGCCGCGCACGCGCACGGCGTGGTCCACCGCGACTTCAAACCCGACAACGTGCTCATCGACGAGCAGGGCCGCGCGCGCGTGGTCGACTTCGGTCTCGCGCGCGCACCGGGCACCAGCGGCGGCGGCGAGGCGCTCTCGGGCGACCGGCCCGACCCGCTGCTCGCGACACCGCCCAGCGGCGGTCGAGCGCGGCTGCTCGATCTCACCGGTGCCGGCACCGTGCTCGGCACGCCGGCGTACATGGCACCGGAGCAGCTCGCGAAGTCCGAGCCCGACACGCGCACGGATCAGTTCGCGTACTGCGTGACGTTGTTCGAGATGCTCTACGATCGCCGGCCCTTCGCCGGCTCGACCTACACCGAGCTGGTGCGAGCGATCGTCACCGGCCTGCGCGTCGAGGCCGACGCGGGCCCGCTGGGCGTGCCGCGCTCGGTGCGACGGATCCTGCTGCGCGGGCTGTCGCGTGCACCCGAGGATCGCTACGCGTCGATGGACGAGCTGCTCGCGGCGCTGCGTCGCGCGCGGGCCCCCGGCTCGCGTCGCGGCCTGGTCTACGCCGGGCTCGGCGCGGCCGCGGCTGCGGCGATCGTACAGCTCGCGCGGCCACCCGCACCGACGCCGGTCGTGCCCGAGGCCCCGAGCGCACCGCTGCCGGAGCCGACGCCGATCGATCCCTGGCGCGAGATCGTCGCGCACACCGCCGACCTGCCGCCGCCGCTGGCGTCGCCGCTGCCGGGCGATCCCACCGGCGTGACGGTGCACCGCCTGCGCAACGGTTTGACCGTCTACGTCGCACACCGTCCGCTCGAACCCGAGGTCGCCGTCACGCTCGCGGTCCGTGCCGGCAGCGATCAGGAGCGCGGCTACGGTCCGGGCCTGGGCTACCTCGTGATGATGTCGCTGTACCGCGGCGGCGAGCGGCTCGGTGCAGTCGACCCCGCGATGGCGCGGCCGTCGTTGGCCCTCGAGCACGCGTTGTTGCGCGCGCTGCCGCAGGCACCCGACGATGCCGCCCGCGACGCGATGATCGCGGCCGCGAGCGCGACCGAACACGCCGCGGCGCCATTTCTCGCACCCACCGATCTCGACGACGCCGCGACCGCGATCGCGGGCGAAGGCTTGTCGAGCTCGCGCTCGGGCAGCGGCACCACCTTCACGCTCGAGCTGCCGCCGCACCGTCTCGACGCGTGGCTGGCGATATTGGCCGAGACCGTGCGGCACCCGGCGTTCCGCGACACCTTCGCGGTGGTGCAGTCGCAGCTGGACCTGTACGCGTCGACCACGTCGAACGATCGCGCGTGGCAGCTGCTGCAGCGCGAGCTCGCGGCCGCGACCGGCCTGCGCGAGGACTACGAGACCGCGACGCAGTACCTGCTGGGCTTCCCGCTCGACGACGCGATGCGGTTCCACGACTCGTTTTATCGCCCCAACAACCTCGCGATCGTGCTGGTCGGCGACCTCACGCCCGAGCAGGCGCTGCCGCTGTGCGAGAAGCACTTCGGCGACTGGGCGCCCGCGCCGATCCCGGCGCAGCCGCCGGTCGACGCGCCGCTGCCCGAGGGCGTGGTCCGGCGCGAGATCGAGGACGGCGGTGCGCCGGCGGTGTTCATGTCGTGGCCCCTGCCGCCGACGCAGTCACCCGAGTACGGCGACTTCGTGACGCTGGCGTCGGCGCTGGGCGATCACGACGGCCTCGCCTCGGGCCTGCGCCGCGACACCGCCGAGGTCTCGTGGAGCGTCACGCCCTACCGCACGCTCGACGTGCGCGCGACCGCGTTGGGCGAGCGCTCGCTCGCCGACACCGAGGCCGCGACCATGGCCGCGCTGGAATCGATCGCCGGCGACGCTCTGCCCGACGAGGCCTGGGCGCCCGCGCTCGCGCGCGCGGAGCTCGAGCAGCTGGGCTGGGCGCGCTCGTCGGGTGCACTGGCGAGCACCATCGCGGGCTCCTTCATCGACCGGCGCTCGTGGCAGGTCGTCGCGAACGCACTGACGGTCAAGCCCAGCCGCGCCGCGATGGTCGCGACCGCGCGGCGTCTGGTCGATCGCTCGCGCGCGGTGGTCTACAAGCACCCCGGCGAGACCTGGCACGTGCCGATGCCGAACCTGCCCGGCACGCGCTTGCCGACGCGCTACGGCCGGCGCTCCGCGTTCGCGCGCGCCATCGTCGACGCACCGGTGACTCCGCCCGAGCCGCGCTTCCTGCTCGCCGGCAGCCACTACCAGGAGTCGCAACGCGGCAACCGCCGCGTGATCACGACCGACGCGCCCGGTCCGCTCGCGATGGCGTCGTGGGTCTATCCCGTGGGCGTCGACCAGGATCCGTTCGTCTGCGATGCGGTCCGCGCCCGCATGCGCGCGGTCGCGATTCCCGGCATCGATTTCGGCACCTACTGCGCGAACGACTTCGTGTGGATCGACGTGGTGGCCCCTGCCGATCGCTTCGTCCGCGACGCACCGCTGGTGTTCGACTGGCTCGAGCGCGGCATGCCCAGCGAACAGGACCTCGAGGAGTACCTCGCGCGCGCGCTGCAGACCCGGGCGGCACGCCGTCTCAGCGATGCGTGGCGCGAGCCGTCGTTCCACGCGTGGGCACTGCGCGGCGACGCCGGCATCGACGCGCACATGCCCGACGACGCGACGCTGCGCGAGCGCGGTGCCACGGCCCTGCCCGCCTCGCTGCGACGGCTGGGGCGGCACGCGGCCGATCTACTATATATCGGCCCGGATGCCGCGCGCGTGCGCGAGCTGGTGCCTCCGAGCTCGGGCACCGCGTCGACGAGCATCCCGGTGCCGCGCACGCGAGCGTTGCGACGCGACCTGGTGTTCGTGCTGCACGACCCCGCGCGCGACGGCGTCGAGGTGCGCGCGGCGGTCCCGTGGCCCGAGCTCGAGCCGCGCCTACAGCTCGCGGCGCAGCTGCACGTCGATCAGGTCATCGACGGCTTGCAGAACGGACCGCCGCACCTCGAACCGCGCTGGGCGACGACGCCGTGGTGGGCCGCACGGCACCCGCTCGCGACGCAGGCGACCTACGCCGCGCGCGAGCAGGACGTGCTGTCCGCGGCCGAGGCCGCGATCGCGCTGGTGCGCATGCGCGTGCCTGCGGCCGAGTTCGATGCGGCGCGGCGCCGGCTCGAGGTCTCGTTCCGTGCCTGGCGCACGCCCACGCGCGCGGTGCCGGAGGCGGTGCGTTTCTGGCCCGAGCCGGGCACCGACCCCCGGCTCGCGCAGTGGCTCGCGCTGCCGGGGCTGTCCTACGCCGACCTCGAGCGCTACGAGAGCGCGCTGGGCGAAGCACCGCTGGTGCTGTCGATCATCGGCAACGCCGACCGCATGGACCTCGACGCACTCGCACAGCTGGGCGAGCTGCGGCGCATCGACCTGGCCGACCTCGAGGATCTGCTGCGCGACGCCAACGCGTCGGACACCTGAGCGCGATCAGGTGTGCTCGCGCGTGGCCGAGAACCGCACGTCGGGGAAGCGCTCCTCGACCTTCTGCAGGTTCCACTTGTTGGGCGCGAGGTAGGCCAGATCGCCGTGGGCGTCGATCGCGAGGTTGGCGTCGTTCTTGCGCTGGAACTGTTCCATCAGCTTGCGCACCTCGTCGGCGGACTTGCCTTCGGTCTTGGGCGTGATCCACCGCGCGGTGGTGAACTCGACCGACTCGTAGTCGGCCTCGACGCTGTACTCGTGCAGCAGCCGGTGCTTCATCACCTCGAGCTGCAGCTGGCCGACCACGCCGACGACGTAGTCGCTGCCGAGCAGCAGCTTGAACACCTGGATCGCGCCCTCCTCCGCCAGCTGCTCGAGGCCCTTGCCCAGCGCCTTGGCCTTGAGCGGACTCTTGAGCAGCACGCGACGGAAGATCTCCGGCGCGAAGCTGGGAATGCCGGTGAACCGCAGCAGCTCGCCCTCGGTGAAGCTGTCGCCGATCTTGATGGTGCCGTGGTTGGGCAGACCGATGATGTCGCCGGCGTAGGCCTCTTCGACGATCTCGCGGTTCGCCGCGAAGAAGGTCGTGGCGTTGCCCAGTCCGACCTCGCGGCCGAGTCGGCAGTGGAACGCCCGCATGCCGCGGGTGAAGCGGCCCGAGCAGATGCGCAGGAACGCCATGCGGTCGCGGTGCTTGGGATCCATGTTCGCCTGGATCTTGAACACGAAGCCCGAGAACGCCGGCTCGTCGGGCTCGACCTGGCGCGTGGGCACCGGCTCGCCCGGCGCCGGTGGTGTGACCGCGGCGTTGCCGGTGATGGCCACGCGCGGCTGCGGGCGCGGTGCGAGCCGCAGGTAGGTCTCGAGCAGCTCGCGCACGCCGAAGTTGTTCATCGCAGAGCCGAACAACAGCGGGCTCTGCCGCCCGGTCGCGAACGCGGCGGGGTCGAACTCCGGCGCGGCACCGGCGAGCAGCTCGAGCTCGTCGCGCAGCTCCTGGGCCTGGTCCCCCAGCAGCTCGTCGAGCTTGGGATCGTCGGGACCCGAGACCGCGATGCCGGCATCGGGCCAGCGGTCCTCGCCGTGCGCGTCGGCGTAGCGGAACAGGTGCACCTGCTTGTGCACGATGTCGTAGACCCCGCGGAAGCGCTTGCCCATGCCGATGGGCCAGGTCATCGGCACGCACTTGATCGACAGCTTGGCCTCGACGTCGTCGAGCAGCTCGATCGGGGAGCGACACTCGCGATCGAACTTGTTGACGAACGTGACCACCGGCGTGTCGCGCAGGCGACAGATCTCGATGAGCTTCTCGGTGCGCGCCTCGACGCCCTTGGCGCCGTCGATGACCATCAGCGCGGCGTCGACCGCCGTGAGCACGCGGTAGGTGTCCTCGCCGAAGTCGGCGTGACCGGGCGTGTCGAGCAGGTTGACCTCGAAGGGCGGCGCGTCCTGGGCCTGCTCGGGCAGGCGGTACTGGAAGCTCAGCACGCTGGTGGTGACCGAGATGCCGCGCTCCTGCTCCATCGCCATCCAGTCGCTGACCGCGTGGCGACTCGCGCGACGGGCTCGCACCGCACCGGCGATCTGGATCGCGCCGCCGAAGAACAAGAGCTTCTCGGTCAGCGTGGTCTTGCCGGCGTCGGGGTGGCTGACGATCGCGAACGTGCGTCGACGCGACCACCCGGCCAGCGCGTCCGCCCCTCGCTGGGCAGCCGTGTGCGGCGCTGCGCCGCCATCGGTGAGTTGCTCGTTCGCTGCCATCGCTCGCGGACCCGATCTCCGGGCCCGATCGCGGGGGCCCGATCTCCGGGGGCCAAGAGAAGACCAAAACCGCCCGCGGTTCAAGCCGCCCGCAGCTGTGATACCTTGCCAACGTGGGATGGTTGCGTTGCAGTCGGCTCTGTGGCGGCCTCACCGTCGCGCTCGCGTGCTCGCTCGACTCCGCCGGTCAAGGCGGCGAGGCCAGCAGCACCGGGGGCACGGCCGACTCGACCGCGACCGGCGCATCCGCGACCACCGCGACCACCGCGACGGCGACGGACACCACCGCCACCGGCACCGCAACCGGCACCGCGGACAGCAGCTCCGGCGGCGGCGGCTCCTCGAGCGCCGGCACCCACGGCAGCAGCAGCGACAGCGGCAGCGCCGGCGAGAGCAGCAGCGGCGGACCGCTCGGTGACTTCGGCGAGCCCGTCGCCGTCGCCGAGCTCAACTCGTTCTGGGACGACGACGACCCCTCGCTGTCCGCCGACCAGCTCGAGATCTACTTCGCGTCGACGCGCGATGGCATCGAGGACATCTTCGTCGCGCGCCGCAGCGCCGTCGACGAGCCCTTCGACACGCCGACGGTCGTGCTCGAGCTGTCGGACCTCTCGATCGACTCGACGCCGGAACTTTCCGCCGACGGCCTGTTCATCAGCTTCGCCAGCGATCGTCCCTTCGGCGAAGGCGGCCTCGACGTGTGGGTCAGCACGCGCACAGACCGGCAGAGCGCATGGTCGACGCCGATGTCCGTGCTCGAGCTGAGCTCGATCGACGCCGAGGGCAGCGCGGTCATGACCGCCGACGCTCTCACGGTGTACCTGTGCCGCTACTTCCTGCCGCCGGAGGAGGATCAGATCCTCATCTCCACGCGCGCTGCGAACTTCGACCTGTGGGCCGAACCCGCGGTGGTCGCGGGGCTGCAGGCCGACGGCCGCGACTGCACGCCGTGGGTCGACGCCAGCGGCAGCGAGCTGTGGTGGGCCAGCACCCGCGCCGGCGGCGAGGGCCTCGAGGACATCTACCGCGTCGACCTGGTCGACGGCGCGCCCTCGGGCGAGCCCGAGGCCATCGCCGCGATCAACGACGACTCGCGCGACGAGGACCCCTGGCTGTCGCCGCAGGGCGACGTGATCTACTTCTCGAGCACGCGTGCGGGCATGGGCCAGGACATCTTCATGGCCGTGCGCGAGTGACCCTGATCAGGTCGACCAGAACACCCGCGCCACGCGGACGCTGCCGCGGTCGATCACGACCGGGAAGGTCTTGTTGCCGCTGGGCGTGCGCAGCTCGAGCGTGGCCCGCACCGGTCCCCGCCGCTCGTCGGCGGCCACGCCGGTGCGCGTGACCTCGACGAACACCGACTTCTTCACCTTCGCCATCGCGAGCTGCTCGAGACCGCCGGCCTCGCGCACGGTCAGCTTGGACGGGTGCGTCGCGGCCAGGCGGTGGCCGCCGGCATCGACGATCGCGATGTCGAGATCGTCCTCGCCGGCCCAGGTCAACGTCGCCTTGAGTTGCCCGCGCAGCGCGACGCCGGTGCCGGCGGCGGCGAGGCCCAGCTCCGCCTCGGTGCGCGCGAGCGCGCCGTGGTGCAGCTTCGCCCGCACGCGGCCGTCGTGCAGCGCGGCGGTGGCCTCGTGCGTGCGACCGGCACGCTGCAGGCAGCCCACCAGCGCGGCGTGCAGATCGCCGTCGGCAGGATCGATGCTGACCAGCGCGCGGCGGTGCGAGCACGCGCGGCGCAGGTCGCCCTTGCTCGCGAAGGCCCGCGCCATCGCGTCGTGCTGGCTGCGCGAGAACGGCGTGACCTCGAGCGCGCTGGCGTAGGCACGCGACGCCAACGGATCACCGCTGGCCGCGAGCGCGTCGGCCAACGACAGCAGCGCCGGCGCGTGATCGGGATCCACGTCGGCCCACGCCCGCGCGAAGCTCAGCATCTCGGGGTGCCCCACGCGGATGGCCGCACGCACGAGCGCACCGTGGGCCGAGCGACGGGTGCCGTCGAACGACAGCGCGCGCTGCAGCGACGCGATGGTCGCGAGGTTCTTGCCCGAGGGACCGCTCGCGGCCGCGATCTTGAGCCGCGGCGGCGGCGGGCGACGCCACATGCCACCGCGGTTGCCCCACACGTCCTCGCCGCCACCCCAGCCGCCGACACCGCTCGACGGGGTCGACATGGGCTTGGCCGGCGCCGGCGCCTTCTTGGTCTTGGGTGCGTCCGCGGGCTTGGGATCGGCCGAGGGGCTGGCACCGCCACCGCCGCCGGCGACGCCACCGCCTTCGTCGTCCGCGAGGGCGTCCTCGCTGCGATCGAGGCCGTCGCCGTCGTCGTCGGACCCGCGCGCGCGCAGCTCACCCTGCTCGCGCTCCTCGAGCTTGGCCTCGAACTCGGCCTCGACGTCCTTCTCGGCCAGGGTCGGCGCGGGTCCGAAGGCCTTGCCGCCGGCCTTGTCCGCGTCGCCCTTGGTCGCGAGCGAACCCGTGATCCTGGTCTCCTCCTGCGGCGCGGGTTCGGGGCTCGGCGCTGCGAGTCCGGGCGCCGTCTGGGCCGTCGCCGGGACCTCGGTCGCCGCGCCATCGGGCAGCGGCGGACGGGCTTCCTTGTTGTCGTCGATCTTGCCGCGCCACGCGTCGGTGGTGCTGGCGGTGCGCACGACGTTGAACTCGCGGTACATCGCGTCGTTCTCGAGCACCAGCAGCGCGGTGAAGCGCGACAGCACGGTGTAGTCCTTCGACAGCGCGACGATGCGATCGTGGGCGTCGAAGCCCTGCGTGCGGGTCAGATGCGCGATCTCCATCGCCGCCCACGTCCGCGGCAGGTGCTGGTTCTGCGCCGGCGCACCGGTCTTGCTGACGTTGAGATCGACCGGGAAGCGGGCCTCGACCGGACCGTTGGGACCGTCGGCCACGAGCGTGAGCTCGCCCTTGACGGGATGCGCGAGCTTGCCGGTGACGATGACCTCGTCGCCCGGCCGCAGGCCCGCGCCCTCGGAATGGCGCACGTCGACCATGCCCGAGGGCGTCTGCAGCCGGACGTTGCGCGCGACCGGAACCTGCGCGCGCAGCCGCAGCTCGCGGACCAGCTCGCGCAGATCGTCGCGCGCGTCGACCTGGACCACGTCACCGCCGGTGGCCTGCACCACCGCACCCATCGCCACCAGATCCGAACGCGCGCCCAGGGCCAGCGCCTCGACGCGCACGTCCGGCATCGCGTCGCGCACCAGCGTCGCGAGCTTGTCCGGCGCGAGCTCGCCCGAGCTCGGCGCGCCGTCGCCGAGGTAGACCACGACGCGGCGCGCGTCGGCGCCACCGCTGCGCGCGAGCGCGTCACCGGCCTCGATCAGCATGCCGCCGACGTCGCTCGCGCCGGCCATGTCCTGCTCGTCGAGGAAGCGCCGCGTCGCGTCGATGGCGGCGGCCGACGGCGCCTGCAGGCCGCTGGGCAGCTCGTCGCACGCGGTGTCGCACGCCAACACGGTGAAGCGGTCGTCGGTCTCCATGCCGCCGGCCATGGCCTCGACCATGCCGCGCGCGACCGTCCACAGCTCGGGCGTGGTGCTGTGGCTGCGATCGACCACGAACGCGAAGTGCACCGGTCGCTCGTCGCGCGCGAACTCGATGTGGGGATCGAGCGCCAGCATGAAGTAGGCCTGACCGTCGCGGTCGAGGTGCGTGCTCGCAGCGACCGTGCGCTCGGACTCGGCCACCGGCAGGTCGACGCCGAGGTCGTAGGTCGGCTGGAAGTTCTTCTGCTCGGTCGACAGCTGCAGGCGCGTGCCGTCGTCGCGCCGATCGAGCGCGAGCATCGGCGTGTCGATCTGGTCGAGCTGCGCGGTGTCGATCTCGCTCTTGTCGACGTTGATGGTGAAGGAGAAGTCGTCGATCGCGGTCGCGGTCGCGCCGGTGCCCCCGAGCGGGAAGCGGTAGCGGACGTTGTCGCCCACCACCGGCAGCACCTGTGTGTACGAGAGCTTGACCCGCCGCTCGCCGCGGCCCGGGATCGGGAACAGCCGCAGCTTGAAGACGTTGCCGCGCTCCCACTCGAGCAGCGCCGGATCGCGCGGCACGGTCGCGTCGACGATCTGCTGGAAGATCTGCCGCGCGCGCTGCTTCTCGACGATCTCGCCCTCCATCCAGCGATTGCCGACCAACAGCTGCAGGCCCGCGATCGAGGCGTCGCCCGGCAGCGGGAAGCGATAGATGCCCTCGAGCACCGCCGCGCGGTCGTTGAAGAAGGCCTGCTCGATCTCGGTGTGGGCCAGGCGGCCGGTGATGTTGACCGTGACCCGCTGCTCGGTGAGGCGGATCTTCTGCCCCTGCTCGGCCTGCGAGCCGGGCACGCGCGCGGTGAGGCTGCCGACGCCACGCGGCACGTCGTCGATCGCATCGGCGGCCTGCTCGAACGCGCGCGACCAGCTGGTCTCCGTCAGCGGGCGCAGGCTCAGCTCGGGCTTCTCGCGGCGCTCGGGCTCGGCCAGCGGCGCGCTGACGCGCTCGCCCGCGCCGAGCTCCACGCGCTGGCCGTTGGACTCCACGATCGCGCGGCCGTGGACCACCGCGATCTGACGCTTGCCGCCGCCGTGGACGATCTGGACCTCGCCGCCCTCGACGCGGATGGTGTCGTCGGCCGCGCGCACCACCAGCGGCTCGCTCGCGCGGCCCTCGACCAGCGCGACCAGCTCACCGCGACCGAGCACGAGCTCCGCGCCCGGCGCAGGCACGGTGACCTCGGTGTCCTCGTTGAGTCGCAGCCGCGTGCCGCCCGGCAGCTGCAGCTCCGCGAGCGTGCCCTTGGGCGTCCACGTGCGTTGGCCCGCGTCGAGCTTGGCGCCCTTGCCCAAGAACGTGCCCTCCGCCAGCGCGCTCGATCGCAGCCCGCCCGGTCCGCTGATCGCCGTGACCTCGGCACCGCGGTTGGGCTTGGCCGCCTCGGCCACCGGCGCGGCCGCGCCGGCCTGCTGCGCGATGGTCTCGGTCGGGACCTCGTTGCAGGACGAGCCACCGAGCAGAAGCGGCAGTGCGAGCCGCACCAAGCGGGTGCGGGCGCGAGGGCGGCGCGTGAGGCCAAAGGCGGCGGCGGGGCGGGCGACGGGCATGACGGACCTCGGCAACGGATGCGGCGACGAGACGACAACGCACGGGCCGCGGCCGCGGGTCTGGACCGCGGCGCACCAGGGTGCGGGTTCGCGTCGGCGACCCAACGCGCGAGTGTGGCCTAGGATCTGCTGCCCGGGGCTGATTTCGCGCCGGGCCAGCCCCCAAAGGCGCTACCCTGGCGGCCTTCGATGTCGTCGAGCCCGCGAGAGTCGTTCCTCGCCCAGGTCCGCACGCCAGACCTCGATACCGAGGTCTTCGAGCTGCGGCAGAACCTGACCAACCTCAAGCGCGAGGCTTTGGCCCAGGCCAAGGCCGTCGACGAGCAACGGGCGCGGCTGGTGATGCCGGGCCTGTACGAGCAGATGGTGCAGCTGGAGGTCCAGCTCGCCGGCCACCTCGGGCTCGCGGTCGCGTTGGCGCTGTCGGTGCTCGACGAGCACCACAGCGGCGCGTCGCTGTCGCAGTTCGATCGCGAGCTGCGCGAGCAGATGAGCGAGACCGCGACCGGCCTGGTCACGCGTCACGGCAGCCGGCTCGCGAAGATGGTCGCGCAGATCGAGGCCCAGCGCCTGGTGTGGCGGCACAGCCACGAGTTCATGTCGTGGCTCGCGTTCCGTCGCTCCGACGAGCGCTACCCCGCCAAGGATCGACTCGAGCGTCTCGACGCCTTCGGCGTGCAGTCGCGTCTGCTCGAGGCCCGCACGGTGGTGATCGGCGTGGTCGGGCTGCGGATTTCCGCGGCGCTCGAGGGCGCCGATCGCTTCAACCTCGGCAACCGCTGGCGGCTGTCGCCGACGCCCGAGCACGCGCTCGAGCGCTACGTGTGGCCGCTGCTGTCGTACATGCCCGCGACGACCGTGAAGATCGAGCGCTTCCGCTGGGAGTACGACACGATGGTCGAGGCCGGCGCGCCCGACGAGGTGCTCGAGGGCGAGCGGGCCAAGCTCGCAGGCATGCTCGAGGCTCAGTTCGCGGACGCGCTCGGGGATCTGCCCGAGTCCGCGCGCGCGGGCATGCTGTGATCGCGCGGCGCGACGCTCAGCCGAGCTTGCGCAGCCGATACGACAGCTTGTTGTTCCAGTACATCGGCGCGAACAGCCGCGCCTGATCGACGAACGGCACCTCGCCCTGGTCGGTCAGCCAGCGCAGGTGATCGGCGGGGCTGCGCTCGCCGCGACGCAGCGCGGCCATGTGCGCCTCGACGTGGCGATAGGCCGGCTGGCGCACGCCACCGAGCTCGCAGTCGAGCCGCCACATCGCCGCCCACTCGAAGTTCTGTCGCGCGTAGCCGGCGATCTGCTGCTCGCACCAGTCCATCGGGTCGGGCTGCTGCATGGCCTTGTAGCGATCCTGACGCATGATGTCGAAGATGCCCTCGCCCAGGCGTCGCTGCGCGCCGATGTAGCGGTCGGCCCAGATCTCGTCCTTGAACGACTGCTCGCGCAGCCCGGGGATGCGCATGTACACGTAGCCCTCGGTCTCGAGCGAGGCCGCGAACTCGATGCCGTTCATCTTGCGGTACCACGCGGTGAACAGCTGCTCGGGATCGAAGCTCAGCAGCGCGGCGTGGACGATCTCGTGCAGGTAGTAGAGATCGCTGACCGCGGGCTCGTCGTAGTGCCGCTCGTAGGTCATGCCGAAGAAGGTGCCGAAGTGCGGCGTCTCGAGCTCGAGCTCGCTCATCTTCGCGAACACGCACGGGTGCTGTGCGAAGCGATCGACCCAGTCGCGCACGTACGCGCTGGTGCGGAAGGCCTCGGTGCGCCACAGCGACTCGATGTAGTCGCGCGCGGTCTGGGGACGATCGAGCAGCACCAGGTCTCTCATGACGGATCTCCCGAGGCGATGAGCGCGTCCATGGCGGGCGAGAGGCAGAAGCGCAGCGTGCGGCCGTCGCGCTCGCGCACGCGCACGAACTCGTCGAACTCGTTGCCGTCGCCGTGCAGCTGCGCACTCGCGAGCAGCACGACCTCGGCCACGCGCGTCTGCGGCGGCACCGCGCCCGCCGCGATCGCCTGCGCCAGCGCCTGCTGCTGTCGCGGGCGATGGCGCCGCGGCAGCGCGGTGGGACCGAAGCCGTCCATCAGCGCCTCACCCAGGCGCAGCGAGAACAGGTTCTTGAACCACAGGTTGCCGTGAAGCAGCGGCTGCGGCTCGCGGGACAGCAGCGCACCGATGCGGTGGTAGTAGACGCCGAAGGGCTTGGACAGGCTCGCGAGCACGACGCCGACGTTGGGCCGATCGAGCGCGAGCGCCACGGGTTCGCTCAGACAACCGACGTAGGTCAGATCGACCACGAGCTCGAGCCCGGGGCACGCGCGCTCGAGGTGCTCGACCAGCGACGCGAAGCCGGGCCAGCGCATGCCGTCGATGGCGGAGGGCTGCGAGATCATCAGCACGTCGCCGTCGCGCGCCGCCGCGGCGATGCGGTCGTGCGCGTGCGCGCGCGGGTGCCGGAGCACCTCGAGCCCCAGCGCCGCGGCGATGTGGCCGTAGCCCTCGTACTCGCCCTCCAGCACGTGCAGTCGCGGGCGCACACTGCCGGGCCGCGTCGCCACGCGCGCCAGCGTCGCGGTGATGCCCTCGCTCGCGCCGCCGGTGGGGTACTCGTGCGCGAAGCCGGCGCCCAGCTCCACGCCACCCTCGCGGGCCCACGCCCGCCACCGCGCGAGGAAGGACGCATGCATCGCGTCCTGGCTGCGCTCGTAGTTGCGCTCGTACATCGCGTGCGGGTGCGAGCTCCACAGCGTGTCGAGCACCGCGCGGGTCTCGGGCAGATAGAGGCTGTAGACCGTGCGGCTGACCAGCATCGCGGCTGCCATCGTAGCAACCGCGTCGCGCGCGATCAGAGCCCGGCGTAGTAGCCGCCCTGCGGGGGCCGGCGGGCACGCTCGCGCAGCCACAGGCCCAGGCCCAGCACGACCGAACCGCCGACGAGCATCGAAAGACCCAGACCCACGAACGCGAGGAGGTCGACCGCTTCGACCGCGAGCAGTGTCATGGTCTCGATCGAAGCAGCTGGGCGCCGCGCTGGCCCGCGAAAGCTTTGCCGCCCGGCGGGGCCCGCGTCCGGGCGCGCGTGTGAGCCCACGCGCGCGTGCTCGGTCACGACCCGCACGACCGACGCGCACCGCCGGTTTTGCGCGCACCAACGCTCGCGGCTCCGGCCACGCTCGGAGCGATGGACGTGGCGCAGTGGTCGTTGCTGGCGATCGCGGATCGGATCCCGAACCTCGAGGCGAAGGCGCTGTCGCCGACGGTGGGCTGGCTGGTGCTCACGGCCGTGTTCGCCTTCCTCGCGCTGTGCATCGTGCACGCCGATCGCTGGCGCCGACTGTGGCTGCGCACCGAGGACCCGCGCACGCTGGGGCTGTTCCGCATCCTGTTCTCGACGCTGCTGCTGCTCAACCTCGTGGGCATGTGGGAGCAGCTCGAGTTCCTCTTCACCGACGAGGGGCTGTTCTACACCGACAGCGCGCGCAAGCTGCTCGCGGGCAAGCAATTCGCCGGCTACGTCGAGCCCACCGGCGGCGACCCCGGTGGCTTCCAGGACACCGCCGCGGTGTTCGAGCTGCTTCGCGGGCCGCGCTACTCGTTGCTGCTGCTGCGCAGTGATCCGTGGTTCTTCTGGCTGCACCTGTGGGCCTACGTGATCGTGTGCGCGCTGCTGCTGGTCGGCTGGCAGACCCGCACGATGGCGGTGCTGGGCTGGCTGCTCATGACCAGCCTGACCTCGCGCAACCCGGTCTACTGGACCGGCGCGGACGTGGTCTACAAGGTCTTCTTCTTCCTGCTGATGCTCTCGCGCAGCGGTCACGCCTACAGCCTCGACAACTGGCTGCGGTGTCGACGGCTGCGTCGCGCGGGTCGGCTGAGCGAGCGTGGCGGCCCCGGCGATGGCGCCGGCGCAGCACCGAGCGCCGAGCATCCCCACGGCCTGGCGGCGATCTACCGCGGCGTGCCGGCGTGGCCGCGGATGCTGATGATGCTGCAGCTGGCGACGATCTACCTCTACACCGGCTCGGCCAAGACCGGATCGATCTGGGCCTCGGGCGACTCGCTGTACTACGCGCTGAACCTCGACCACTTCTATCGCGTGCCGCCGCAGCTGATGTCGTGGATGTTCGGCACCAACGTGTTCCGGCTCATGACCTGGACGGTGCACTTCTGGCAGATCGGCTTCCCGCTCATGCTGGTGGGCCTGGTCGCGCGGTTCCAGCTGCGCGAGGGCTTCGCGCGGCCGACCGGCGTGCGCGCGTGGCTGACCCGCGGGCTGTGGACCGTGATCGGGCTGTGCTCGCTCGCGGTCACGATCGTCGCGCTGCCGGTGCACTACGCCCCGCGCGCCGGCGACCCCTCGCTGCTCACGGTGCAGTGGCTGGTCGCGGGCGGCTGGCTCGCGCTGATGGCCGGCATCGCCTGGGGCTGGCGGCGGCTGCGAGATCGTCCGTTCGAGCTGCGGCTGCGGCGTCACCGGCTGCGCATCGATCTGAACGGCTTCTGCACGTGGGTGCTCGGTCGCCGCGTGTGGCTGACGATCGGCATGTTCTTCCACGTGCAGATCTTCATGCTGATGAACATCGGCATGTTCGCGCCGATCATGATCATGGTCTATCTGTGCTGCCTCAACGGCACCGAGACGGCCTCGATCCTGCGGGCGCTGGGCCGCGCGTTGTCGCGGCTGCACGTGCCGATGCCCGCGGGCGTGCGCAACGGCGAGCCGCCGGTGCCGCCGGAGGATCCGCGGCTGCCCACGCTGCACCACGACACCGCGCGCATGCCGACCGCGGCGATGCTGACCGTGCTCGGCGCGGTCGCGGCGTTCGTGCTCGGCGAGGTCCACGGCGGCGGCGCGGGCGTGCGCTGGGGCAGCGTCGCGCTCGCAACCGCCGCGCTGCTGGGCGGCACGCTGGTGGGCTGGCGTCGCCGCGGTGCCGATGCCGTCGACACGCCGGCGTGGTCCTACGGGCCGCTGGGTCGCGCGCTCGCGACCACGGTGGTCGCGACGTACATCACCGCGGTCGCGATGCACTGCATCCCCGACAAGGACACCTGCTCCGCGTGGCGCGGCCGCGCCAACGCACCGCTGGCGCTGTGGCTCAACCTCACCCAGACCTCGCAGAGCTGGGACATGTTCGCGCCCAACCCGATGCGGACCAACGACTTCCTCGAGGTCTACGTCACCGACGCCGCGGGCGAGGTCTGGGATCTGCGGACCGACGCCAACTCGCCGCGCAACAAGCCGGTACCGTGGCTGGCCTACGATCGCGCGGGCAAGATCACGCGCCGCGTCATCGGTGAAGGCAAGTGGTACCGCGTGTGGGTCGCGCGCTACCACTGTCGCGCATGGGCGCTCGAGCACGGCGGCGAGGTGCCGCGCAAGGTCGAGCTGGTGCGGCACTGGTACGAGATCCCTGCGCCCGACGTCGTGGCCAAGCGCGGCTGGTACCGCGCGGCCGAGCTGCTCGAGCGCCAGGGCCATCGCAGCTCGCTCATCGAGGTCGACTGCGCGAAGGAAGAAGACGGTCAGCTGACCAACGAGATCCGTGCGCGCCACGGCTTCCCCGAGGTCGACGAGCGCACCATCATCCGCAAGCATCCGCGGCGGCCCCAGCGCCCGACCACACGGCCCACGCCCGCGACACCCCCGACCCCGACCGACCCCGATGCCGAACCGACGCAGGCCCACGCCGCAGTGGCAGCAGAGCCGGTCGATTGACGTCGCACTTGCGCGACGCCTGCAATGAGGCGCAAGATCGACGCGATGCTTGCTTGTCCTGGTTGTCGTCGATTCGTGAAGGAACAGTCGTCGCGCTGCCCGTTCTGCGGACAGGGTCTCGTCGATGCCCGTGCCCCGCTGGGTGGTTTCCTGGGCGTGTTGCTCGGTGTCACTCTCGCCGGCTGCGGTGGTGACGACGGCAGCGGCACCGCCAGCAACGGCGGCAGCGAGAGTCAGACCGCGTCGGCCACGGCGACCGCGACCGACGGCACCACGTCGTCGAGCGGCACGACCGGCGGTTCGATGAGCGGGAGTACGACGGGCACCTCGGATACGGTGACCGAGAGCAGCGGCGTCATGACCGGTGCGCTGTACGGTCCGGTCACCGGCGACACCGATCCCTCCGGCACCTCGGGCACCAGCGGCGCCGACAGTGGCTCCGACAGCGGCTCGACCTCCGGCGGTGGCACCGGCGCGAGCACGTCGGGCGCGAGCGACTCCGTGGGCCCGCTGTACGGCCCCCCGACCGGCTGACACGACCTTGGCGCTGCAGGACGTCCGCCGTCGACTCCCGGTCGTGGCCTCGCTGCCGCGGGCGAAGGACCGGAGCTTCACCGACAAGAACCTCGGGCCGGCACCCAAGCCGACGCTCGCGGTGTGGGAGTTCACGTTGATGTGCGATCACCGGTGCCTGCACTGCGGGCCCCGGGCTGGCTACGCGCGCGACGACGAACTCACCACCGACGAAGCGCTGCGCCTGGTCGCCGACCTCGCGGCACTGGGCGTCGGCGAGGTCGCGCTGATCGGCGGCGAGGCCTACCTGCGCGACGACTTCATCCTCGTGGTCCGTGCGATCCGCGAGCACGGCATGGGCTCGAGCATCGTCACCGGCGGCTGGGGCCTCACGCCCGAGCGCTGCGCGGCTGCGGCCGAGGCCGGGCTGCTGCTGGCGTCGGTCTCGATCGACGGGCTCGAGGCCAACCACGATCGCGTGCGCAACAAGCCCGGCAGCTGGCGTCGGGCCTTCACCGCGCTGGCGAACGCGCGCGCCGCGGGCATGAAGGTCGGCGTCAACACGCAGATCAACGCGCTCACGGTGCCGGATCTGCTGCCGCTGCTCGACCGCATCACCGAGGCCGGTGTCGTCGGCTGGCAGCTGCAGCTCACGATGGTGCACGGCAACGGTGCCGATCACCCCGAGCTGATCCTGCAGCCGTACATGATCCCCGAGCTGTTCGAGCAGCTCGACGTGATCGCCGATCGCTGCCGCGAGCGCGGCATCCGACTGCTGCCGGGCAACAACCTCGGCTACTTCGGTCCCAACGAACAGAAGCTGCGCTACGTGCAGCGTCGTGGCGGCCACTTCGGTGGCTGCACCGCCGGTGTCGTGACGCTCGGCATCGAGAGCAACGGCATGATCAAGAGCTGCCCCAGCGTGGGCGGCCCGACCAACATCGCCGGTTCGTGGCGCGAGCACGGGCTCGCGGCGCTGTGGGCCGACGCGCCCGAGATCACGTACATCCGCGAGCGCACGCTCGACGATCTGTGGGGCTTCTGCCGCGACTGCTACTACGCCGACGAGTGCCGCGCCGGCTGCACCGCCACCGCCGAGCCGCTGCTCGGGCGCCCGGGCAACAACCCCTTTTGTCACCACCGCGCGCTCGAGATGGAGCGCATGGGCGTGCGCGAGCGCATCGAGCTGGTCTCGGTCGCGCCCGACATCCCCTTCGCCAACGGGCTGTGGCAGGTCGTGCGCGAGCCCATCGACGAGGCCGAGCGCGCGCGCACCGGTCCGGTCGCGATCGAGCGCCCGCGGGTGTCGCGGCTGGTCGAGCGCATGGGCCCGGGCACCGAGGTCGACCCCGCCGAGTACGTGCGGCCGCGACGTTGATCGGCGATCACCGCCGCCGCGCGATGTCGTCGGCGACCACGCGCGCGATGTCGCCGCTGGCCTCGTCGACGACGTCCACCAGCGTCGCGCGGGCGAGCTCCGACTCGGCGCGGGTGTTGTAGTACGCGCCGATGGTCTTGCGACCGCTGGAGCGGTAGTCGCGGGCCATCAGCGCGTGCAGCGGATCGTCGCGGCGGTGCACCGTCACGCGCACCACCGTGTCGTTGCGCGCGAACAGGTACGGCACGCCCAGGAAGGCCACGAACGCCAGCACGGTGCTGCCGCGGGTCAGCGCCTCGGTGCGGAGCACGGTGCCGCTGACGACGTAGTCACGCGCGGCCGGTGCGTCGGCGTCCGCGACCCGGGCCGCGGGACCCAGCGCGCGCGCGAGCACGTGCGGCAGCTCGAGCGGCAGCTCTCCGACCGCGCGCACCCGCGTGCGGCGGTGCGGCGGCCGACTGTAGCCGCCGGTCGCGTCGGGGAACGCGTAGACCCGACCGTCATAGAACAGGTTCACCACCGGCACCGCGTTCACGCGCAGCGGCCGCGCGAACACGGTGCCGCGCCCCTCGGCGAAGGGGCGCACCTCGATGCGGCCCGACCACGGCGAAGCCCGCGACGCGACCGGCAAGACCCCGGGATCGCCCAGTCGCTCGATCGCGATCGAGGCGCAACCACCCAGCAAGACCACCGCGAACGGAAGTACTCGAAGCCACGAAACCATGCCCGCACCATAGCCAGCGTCGGGCTTGCGCGCCGTGACACCCGGCACCACGAATTCGTGCGACCGGAGGCGAAGCGACGCCTCCCCCGGGAATCAGTCGAGCAGCCCGATCAGCGCGCGCGCGTCGTCGACCTCGGCCGAGGGCTCGACCATGCGCGCCGTCGCGGTCAGACCGTCGAGCCAGCTCGAGACGCCGCCGCGCGTGCGCATGCCGTCGATGCCCAGCAGCTGCACGCGCTGCACCCCCACGCCGGCGGCTGCGTCGACGTCGGCCTGCAGCGCGTCGCGATCGTCGTAGCCGGCGCTGCTGGTGTTCTTGCCGATGGTGCCGATGGTGCCCAGCGCGATCGCGGCGCGGTCGTCGAAGTGCTCGACTGCGCTCGCGGCGTACGAGGCCACCAGCGCGGGGCCGAGCCGCGCCGCAGGCGTGCCGAAGAGGTTCTGGTAGACCATGAAGCCGACCTCGTCCCACGCGATGTCGCTGACGGGGCTGTCGAACAGGTCCTGCAGCTCGGTGTCACCGTCGCCGAGATCGTCGAGCACGTACGGCAGCGCGACCACGGCGACCTTCATGCCCTGGTGTTGCCAGCCCGCGACCGCGTCGGCCCACGCGCGCTGCGAGCGTGCGAAGGCCTCGGCGTCGCGGTTGGCCAGCAGCACCGGCAGCGCGTCGGCGAGGTTGCCGGCCTCGACCGCGGCCGCGAGCTCGGTGCTGACCGGCAGCGGCGGCTCGATGTCGACCTGCAGCCACTGCACGCCGAGCTCGCCGCCGCGATTCCAGCGCCAGAACGCCTGCACGTGGCGATCGTAGGCCTCGAGGTTGCCCTCGCCGGGCCAGTAGCCGTCGTCGTCGTCGAGCAACAGCCACGCGCGCACCGGCACGCCGTGACGCCGCGCGGCGAGCAGCAGGCTCTCGAGCGCGCCGGTGCCGACGTCGTCGGGGCGGATGCCGAGCACCAGCGCGGTCTGGGTGTCGACCAGCGTCGGCAGCTCGAGCTCGAGCGCGTCGAACTCGACGAACTCCGCGTACGCACCACGGTCGGTCTCGAATGGTTCGGGCAGCGAGAAGCCGCAGGCCGGCGTCACCGCGAGCGCCGCGATCGCGATGCGACGCAGCGGAGCCCACACGCGCTGTCGCCTCGTCGCCACGTGCGGCCGAGCGTAGCACCGGCGTCGATCAGCGACACACATGCCCGGTGAACTGCACGTAGCAGCACTCGCCCTCCGAGGGCGTCGCGGCGCAGGTGCTGCCCAGTCGCCGGCTGCGGGTCGCGACCGCGCTGAAGCGGCCGGGTTGCTGCATCGCGTCGTCGACCCACGGCGGGATCTCGCGGGGACACTGCGTGAACGGCTCGGGCTGCCACGCGCTGCGCACCGGCGAGGGCGGCACGCAGCGCGTGACCGGCTCGACGATGCACTCGATCTGCGGCGCCTGCGGCTCGGGCGGCAGGCCCGGCTCGGGCGGACAGTCCGCGCGCGCGGGCTCGTGCGGCGCGGCGACGGGCGACGGCGACGGCACCACCGCCGGC
>JAIBBS010000127.1 GCA_019694555.1 Nannocystaceae bacterium | reverse complement strand
ACGACCTGCGCTGGGATCACCGCTACGTCGACATCATCTCGCCGCACTCGCCGGGGCGGCTGCAGATGGATCTGACGAAGTTCCACGAGGTCGCGCCCGAGCTCGACGCGAACCCCTGAGTCGCGCGGTCGCACGCGCCGCGATCGGGTTGGACAGCACCGCGGCCGCGGATTCCAACGCCGAAACCCACGGACTTTCGCGCTATGGTGGAGTGCGAAAGAGGTGACCATGCGGCGCTGCGCTCGATGGTGCTCGATCTCGATGCTGTGGATCTCGCTGGCGTGCCACGACGACGGTGGCGACGACCCGGGTGCGGACGGCAGCGAAGGCAGCCCCGACCAGGCCGGTGCCGCCTGCGACCAGGTCGAAGACTGCTACCCCGAGATCGACCCCACGACGCTGCAGGGCGCGCCGCTGTGCCTCGACCGCGCGCGGGACGGCTACTGCACCCACGAGTGCACCGACGACGCGGACTGCTGTGCGGTCGATGGCGAGTGCATCACCGATCTGCCGCAGGTGTGCTCGCCGTTCGAGTCGTCCGGCATGCGCATGTGCTTCCTGTCGTGCGAGCCCGACGACGTCGCGGCCAGTGATGCCGCGGACGATCAGGCGTTCTGCCAGCAGTACGTCGCGGCCGACTTCATCTGTCGCTCGAGCGGCGGCGGTTCACAGAACCGCAAGGTCTGTGTCCCGGGCGACTGCGGCGTCGGTGCGGCCTGCAGCGCCGACGGCGACTGCGCGAACGGACTGACCTGCTTCACCGACGCCCACGGCGGCTACTGCACGACGGTGGGCTGCAGCGCCGACGCCGACTGCGGCGGCGATGCCTCGTGCGCCACCGTCGGCGACACCGCGGTGTGCCTGCGCGCGTGCGCCAGCGATGCCGACTGCAGCTTCTGCCGCGGCAACGATCTCGCAGGCAGCTGCACCGCCGACGTCGCGTTCGTCGAAGCCGCGACCATGGGCACCGTGTGCGCGCCGCACGGCTGAGCGGAAGCGGAGCTTCCCCTCCATCGACCGAGCCAAGCGACCCGAAGCTGCCGGACACGGCAAGCACAGCGTCCACGCCACGGACAGCGCGCGCGCGTCGGCGTCACGGACTGAGGCGCGCGACCCAGATGTCGCGCACGTCGGTGCCCACGTCCATCGCACCGGTGACGTAGATCGTGCCGTCGCCGTCGACGTGGGCGTCGCGGGCGTAGTCCGGGCCCATGGCCCCGCCGGGGTACTTGCGCGACCACTGCACCACGCCGTCGGCGGAGACGCGCCGCACCAGGGCAGCGCGCACCATCGTGTCGAGCTCGCCGCCGACCGCGACGAGATCGCCATCGGGCGCGCGCCCCAGGCCGCTGCAGTGCGCGCCCTCGTCGGTCTCGCCGAGATACTGATCGGTCCAGTCGATGATGCCGTCGGCGTCGTAGCGCCGCAGGAACGCCTGCCAGGGCTGGTTCACGGTGGTCTCGTAGCCGCACACATAGGCCGCGTCCTCGTCGTCGACGACCACGCCGACGAGGTAGTCGTCGGTGCTGGCCGCGCCGTTGTACCCGCGCGACCACAGCAGGTTGCCGTCGACGTCGTACTTGCCCAGCCACATGTTGACGCCCTCGGCGACCACGGACTCGGTGCCGGCGACGTACAGATCGCCGCCCGCGGTCGCGGCGACGGCGTAGCCGCGATCGTCGCCGAGCGCGGTGCCGCCGTAGCTGCGCGTCCACGACGGCGTCCCGTCGGCGGCGTACTTGCGCAGCATGATCTCGTTGCTCGCGCTGGCGCTGTCGTGATAGCCGACCACGATCACCGCACCGGCGGCGTCGACCGTCACGCCCTGCACCACCGTGCTCGCGGCGGCGGTCGGCGCATCGAAGGCGCTCATCCACAGATCCGCGCCGAAGGTGTCGATCTTGCGCAGCACGCCGTCGTTGCTCATGTCCGCACCGGACTGATACCCCGCGACGTAGGCGCTGCCGTCGTCGGCCAGCGCGACCGCGAGCATCTCGTCGTTGCCGCCGCCGGGGCCCGCGTGCGCGAGCGTCCAGTACGCGCCGCCCATGGGGCTGTAGCGACGGATCCAGCCGTCGACGACCCCGCCGGGCACCGCGGCCGCGCCCACGACGATGAAGTTGCCGTCGCCATCGGCCTCGATCGCGTAGCCCTGGTCCACCGCCATCAGGCCCGAGCCGATGGTCTGCTGCCACGTGACCTCGCCCGAGGGCGTGCAGTCGGCGTTGCAGCCGTCGCCGTCCTCGGTGTTGCCGTCGTCGCAGGTCTCGTCGAGATCGAGGTGCCCATCGCCGCACGCCGCTGGCCCGCCGCCGTCGTCGTCGTCCGCGTTGGTCAGGCTCGAGACCATGCCGCCGGAGCTCTCCGCGTCGAGCGTGGTCGACGGCGTGGTCCCGGGTCCGCCCTCGGACGCGCTGCTGTCCCCGACCGACGCCTCGGTGTTGCCCTCGTCGTCGTGACGCGCGCCCTGGCCCGCGGCGCAGCCCAGCACCGCGGCCGACAGCAGTGCCGCGGCCGGCACCCGTGCCGCATTCGAGCAGCCAAGCCAAGCGAAGGTCATGTCCGTCCAAGGTAGCAAGCGATCGCGGTGCGCGGCCACTTCACGGCCGCGGGCGTCCGCGCGGGGGCGGCAGGCCACGGATGGTGGTGTGTTCAGGGCGTGCCGCGTCTACACTGGCGCCCGTGCCGTCATCGAGCGATCTGTCGCAGCTCGAGGTGTTCGTCCGCGTGGTCGCCGACGGCGGCTTCACGGCCGCGGCGGATGCCCTGGGCGTGTCGAAGTCGTTCGTCAGCCGACAAATCGGGCAGCTCGAAGATCGCCTCGGCGCGCGATTGCTCAACCGCACCACCCGCAAGCTGACGCTCACCGACGTCGGCACGGTCTTCTACGAGCGCTGCCGTCGCATCCTCGACGAGCTCGAGCAGGCCGAGGCGGCGGTCGCGAACCTGCAGGCGGCGCCGCGCGGGACCCTGCGGCTGGCGGTGCCGATGAGCTTCGGCGTCGGCTACGTCGCGCCGGCGGTGGCGGAGTTCCTGTGCTCGCACGACGAGCTGTCGATCGACATGGAGCTGTCCGATCGCCGCGTCGATCTGCTCGACGAAGGCTTCGACCTCGCGATCCGCATCGGTCAGCTGTCGGACTCGAGCATGATCGCGCGCAAGCTCGCGAGCACGCAGCTGGTGGTGGTCGCCAGCGGCGAGTACGTCGCGAGCCACCCGCGCGTGCAGTCGCCCGCCGATCTGCGCGATCACGCGTGCCTGCTGTACTCGTACAGCCCCAACGGTCACCACTGGGAGCTCAGCGACGGCAAGACTTCGGAGACCGTCGCGGTCAGCGGCCGCGTCACCGCCAACAACGGCGAGGCGCTGGGTCGGCTGGCGGCCGCGGGCCACGGGCTGGTGCTGCTGCCCGACTTCATCGCCGCGGGACCGCTGCAGCGCGGCGAGGTCGTGCGCGTGCTGCCGCGCTGGAGCGCCGGCGGCCACGTCTGGGCGATCTACCCCCACAGCCGGCACCTGTCGCCCAAGGTGCGGCTGTTCGTCGACTACCTCGCGCTGCGGTGGAGCGATCCACCGTGGCGCATCGCGTGAGCGCGGCTTCCAGGGTGCGCGCGGGCCTGCTACGGTCTCGGGTACGGTGAGCGCCCAGGCCGACAGCGCGCAGGCGCAACAGGATGCCGCGTTCATGACCGAGGCGCTGCGCATCGCCGCGCTCGCGCGCCGCGACGGCGACGTGCCGGTCGGTGCGATCGTCGTGCAGGACGGTCGCATCGTCGGCGTCGGTCGCAACCGCCGCGAGCGCGACGCGGATCCGGTCGCGCACGCCGAGGTCGTCGCGCTGCGCGATGCCTGCCGCGCGGCCGGGCGCTGGCGGGTCGACGGCGCGACGCTGTACGTGACGCTCGAACCCTGCCCGATGTGCGCCGGCGCGCTGGTCGCGGCCCGCGTCGCGCGACTGGTCTACGGCGCCGACGACCCCAAGGCCGGCGCGGTGCGATCGCTGTACTCGCTGTGCGACGACGCGCGGCTCAACCACCGCATGCAGATCGAGCGCGGCGTGCTCGCAGGACCCTGCGGTGAGATCCTCTCGACCTTCTTCCGAGACGCGCGCGCACAGCCGCGTCGGGCACGAACGTGACCGGCAAACGCACCACCACCGGCGGGCACCGCACCACCACCGGCGGGCACCGCACCACCACCGGCGGGCACCGCACCACCGCGCCGCGACCGACGGTGCGCACCGGCGACGTCGCCGAAGAGCTCGCCGCGGTGCAGCGGATCCTCGCGCGCGAGCGGCTCAGCATCGACGACCCCCAACCCGGTCGCACCTGCTTCCTGTCGCACTTGGGCGCGCAGACGAAGTTGGTGCCCGGACCGTGGGTCGGCCATCGCGATCTGCTGTACGCGCTCGCGCTCGCCAACCTCTCGCAGCCGCAACGCACCAGCCTCGCGCGCGCGGTGATGATCGAGCACGAGCGCGAGTTCGGCGTCGGTCACCTGCAGCTGATGGCGCTCGCGTCGGGCCTGCCGTTCGGTGGATCGTCGCTGCACCTGCGCCACCGCAGCGGCGGACCGACGTGCCTGTACACCTGGGCGCTGGGACCGGGCGCGACGCCGGTGCCCTGCGACTGGTTGTTGCTGCGCGCGCAGCCCGACTGGGCCATCGATCCCAGCCCGCCGGTGCTGCGACCCGAGGGCCTCGAGATGCTCGCGGCACTCGGCGGCGAGGTCGTGGTGCTGGTGCCGACCGCGGTCGGTGCGGTCCAGATCGCGAAGGCCTGCGCCGGCAAGGTCGCGCTCGCGGCCCACCCGCGCTTCGCGCCCCACATCGAAGGTCACGACCCCGAGGCTCCGGTGCTGTTGTGGCCCCACGACGCGCTCGACGGTGCGGGCCTGCGACGCCACGAGATTGCGGCGCTGGTGCTGGTCGGCGCGCCCGAGACGGTGCGCCAGGAGGCACACGCGTGGCGCTCGCGCTTGGGCCCCCGCGCCGAATCGATCGAGCTCGTCGACGTGACCTGCCCCGGACGGCTGGACCGCGAGGGCCTGCTCGCCTACTGGCAGGCATGCGGGCAGCCGCGCGTGCTGCTGCGCGGCGACCCGTCGTGGGTCGCCGCGGGCACGCGGATGCTCTCGGAGCACGGCGGCGTGGTCGGCGTCCAACCGGACGCGACGCAGCTCGAACTGCTGTGACGCGCGCCCGCAGACGCCGGCGTTTGTCATCCCCGCGGCGGGCCCGTATATGATGGGCCCCGCCCCGTGGCCGAGTCGTCCGAGCCCCTCCGTTTGCCCCCGTGGATTCCGGTCGCACTCGGCTTGGGCGGACTCGCAGCCGCGCTCGCCGGGCTGCAGCCAGCGATCGTCGGCGCGTTGGCCCTGGTCGCGGGCATGACCGGCTGGATGCTCGGCAACGAGGCCACCGCGGCGCTGCGCGGCGGCGAGCGCTTGCAGGATCGGATCGGCAAGCTCGAGGACGAACTCCGCGTCGCGCGATCGCAGCCGGCGCTGCCGTCGGCCGAGACCGAGACGCTGCGCGCCGAGCTGGCGAGCGTGCGCGAGCGCGCCGCGGCGGCGACCAAGGAGCTCGAGGCCCGACGCGACGAGTCGAGCGCGAAGCTCTCGGCCGAGCTCGAGGCCGGCCGCGCGCGCGTGCGCGAGCTCGAGGCCGAGCTGGCGCTGGCGCAGACCCAGCGCACGTCGCTGCAGCGCGAGCTCGCCGATCGCCCCACCGGCGCGACGCTGCGACCGCTGCTCGACGACTTCGGTCGCGACTTCGATCAGGAGCTCGACAAGATCGAGGAGACCCGCAGCGCGCTCACGACCATGAGCGACAACCTGCAGGGCATCAGCAGCTCGGTCGAGTCGCTGGCCAGCAACGCCGAGGAGAGCTCGAGCTCGATCCTTCAGATGGCCGCGGCCAACGACGAGGTCGCCGAGAGCATGCTCAACCTCGCGGCCTCGGTGCAGCAGACCGCGACCTCGATCGAGGAGATGACCTTCTCGGTGAAGGAGGTCGCCAAGAACATCGAGGCGCTCTCGTCCACCGCCGAGGAGACCTCGAGCGCGATGAACGAGATGGACATCTCGATCCAGCAGGTCGAGAACAACGCCAACGAGACCGCGCAGCTGTCCGAGGAGGTGGTCTGGGCCGCCGAAGGTGGCGTCGACGCCATCAACCAGACCATCGAGGTCATCAACATGATCAAGAAGTCGGCCGCCGACGCGGTCGCCGTCATCGGTCGCCTGGGCGACCGCATCGACGAGATCGGCAAGATCCTCAGCGTCATCGACGACGTGTCCGAGCAGACCAACCTGCTCGCGCTCAACGCCGCCATCATCGCCGCGCAGGCCGGCGAGCACGGCAAGGGCTTCGCGGTCGTCGCCGACGAGATCAAGGATCTGGCCGAGCGCTCGGCCACCAGCACCAAGGAAATCGCCGAGATCATCAAGGCGGTGCAGCGCGAGAGCAAGAACGCGGTCGCGGCGGTGCAGCGCTCGAGCAAGAGCGTCGACGACGGCGTCCGCGTGAGCCATCAGGCCGAGGACGCGCTCAAGCGCATCTCCGACGCCGCGCGGCGCTCGACGCAGATGGTCCGCGAGATCGCCCGCGCCACCGTCGAGCAGACCAAGGGCAGCAAGCAGGTCACCGACGCCATCAACGTGGTCGCGACCACGGTGCAGCAGGTCGCGACCGCCACCGCCGAGCAGGCCCGCGGCGCGGAGCAGATCATGCGCTCGGCCGAGAAGATGAAGGCGATCACGCGCCACGTCGAGCGTTCGACCCAGGAGCAGACCCGCGGCAGCCGTCAGATCACGCGCGCGGTCGAGACCATCAGCGACATGGTCAACCAGCTCGGCGATGCCCACCGCACGCAGGTCGAGAACGTCATGCGCATCATCGCGCGGCTCGATTCGCTGGAGACCGCGACGCGGCGCCAGCTCGAGCGCATCGCGACCATGCGCCACGGCGCGCCGTCCTGACGCGCCGCCGCGCGTGCTCGGATCACGCGCCCGCGCGCCGCAGTCGACACGACGCGCGCGCCCTCCTACAATCGACGCGCGGAGGCTGAGTCCGGGCTTCCTTCTCAAACCTTTGCAAGAGCTCGGGCGATTCCCTCCGCATGAATTCCCCTTCGAACCCCCAGCCCCCGACGGTGGCGGGGGTTCTGCTTCGCCGGCGTGCCCTGGTGTTCGTCACGCCAGGCGCGCACGAGCAGCCAGCGGCAGTGATGGAGGCGCTCGACCTCGAGCTCGCGGCGCTCGGGTTCGTGGCTTCGACGCGGCTGCGGTCCGCGCTGGCACGGCTCGACGACGACGCCCTCGCGCAGGCGCAGCGGACCCTCTGCGGCACGATCGCGGCGCAGCTGGGCGCAGACCTCGTCCACGAGCCGCTGTTTCGCAAATTCCCGCACGACATCCCCGACGACACGCATGCGCTGTGGTGGACGAAGGTGACGGTTCACTTCGTACAGGCGCCCGAACAGCCCTGCATCTTCTGTCGCCGCGTCGGGACGACCCACGTGCTGCGCCCTTGCCAACACGTCGTCTGCGACCACTGCTTCGACGGCAGCAACTATTCCGCGTGTCCGATCTGCGAGCGCCATGTCGACCGTAGCTCGCCGTTCTTCGCGCCGACCCCGGCCCAAGCTGCGCCCACCACGGCCGAGCGCGTGCAGTTCAAGCTGCTCGACCTCGGGACCGACATCGACGACGACGCGCGACAGGCGTTCGCGGCGCTGACCGCCCGTGTGCAGGCGCTGTCGCCGGTCGATCGCGAGGACCTCGAGACCATCGTACGGACGTACCGCGAACGCGTGTTGCCGTGGTTGGCCGACAAGATCCCCGTGCGCGAGAACGTCGCGGTGGTGTTCGGCACGCTGTTCCAGACCTGCGATCCGCTGGCGGTGATGCCGGTCGCGCGCAAGTACCTGCGGACCGCGACGGACGTGCTCCGGCTCGTCGCGGTGTATTCGGGCGCGAACGCCTCGCTGCAGGGCGAAATCATCGTGCGATACGTCGATCGCCAGGCACCGCCGGAGCCGTGGTGGTCCGCAGTCGCGCGCATGTTCGGCCGTCAGGCGGGCCCGGCGGTGGTTCGACTGCCGATCACGGTGAAGGTGAAGCGGTTCAAGGTCGCCAAGCTGCGCCGCCCGTTGCGTCGCGCCCTGCTCGCGATCCTCGATCAGCTCGACCCCGACGCGCTCGCGGAGGACATGCTGCGTCACCGCTCGTACTGGGTCGGGCTCGGCGAGTTCCTGCACCCCCACGAGTACGCGGATCGCTACCCCAACGCAGCGCGGGGATTCGCCATCGTGCGGCGCAAGGCGCCCGACGGCACGCCGGCGCCAGGGTTTCGAGGCTGGTACTCGCGGGTCGAGGCCGCCGCCGCGGCGCACGACGCGGGCGCGATGGTCACGGTTCTCCGCGAGCGACCGGGCGAGTTCGCGCGGCGACTCGATCACGTGCTGCGCATCGCAGGCCACCGACACCAGCCAGCGATCGAGGCGTTCGTCGGCGTGGTCGAGCGCGTGGCGACGCCGGTGCTCGTGAGCCTCGCCGCGGGGCTTCCGACACGGACCGAGCGCGCGCCCGTGCGGGTCTATTTCCCCAAGGGCGGGACGGTGACGGGCGTCTCGGCGCCCGACCTCCGGCCGCCGCTGGCCCCGGCCGCGATCGCCGAGACCGTGGCTGCGGTCGAGCGCGAGCTGCTGCGGCGTTTCGCCGCGAAGCCCGGCTTCGAGCACGCGATCGTCGACGAAGCGCTCCGCGCGACCATGGTCCCGTTCAACGAGCGCACCGCGAGCCCCGCCGCCGTGAATCTCCCGCGCGGCTCGATCATCGACGTGCCCGACGACAAGTTCGCACGCATGTTCGTCCACTGGTGCGAGCCCGAACGCGGCGGCCACGAAACCGACCTCGATCTCTCGGTGGGTTTCTACGACGCGGACTGGAAACCGGTCGGCGTCTGCTCCTACTACCAGCTCAAGTTCACGGATCCCGAGGGCAACATCGTCGCCCAGAGCTCCGGCGATCTCCGCGACGCGCCGTTTCCCGACGGCGCCAGCGAGTTCGTCGACCTCGACCTCGCGCGCGCACGCGCCCAGGGCATGCGATTCGCGGTGATGGTCGTGAACGCCTACGCGGGCATGACGTTCTCGACGCTCGAGCGCTGCTTCGCGGGACTGATGCTGCGCAACAGCGCCGACGGGCTCCACTTCGATCCGCGTACGGTCGAGCTGAAGTTCGCGCTGCAGGGCGAGCACGGCGTCTTCATGCCGCTGGTCTACGATCTCGCGACCAACCGCATCCACTGGACCGACGCGTACTCGCGCGGCGCGCTGGAGTTCAACAACGTCGCGACTTCGAACAAGGCGATCACCAAGATCTGCCCGGAGCTCATCGCCTACTTCGGCAGCGGCGTCCGGATGTCGATGTTCGAGCTCGCACTCTTGCACGCCGCGGCCCGGTCACCCCGCGTCTACCTGCGCAGCACGACGACGACGGTGGTGGAGCGCGCCGCCGGCGAGGACCCGGTGCAGTTTCTCGCCCGCCTGCGGCAACACGACCATGCCCGTGCACCGCTGCCCCACGATGGTGCGCCCGCGCTGGCGTTGCTGTACCGCGGGGATCTCGAGCTGCCGCCGGGGAGCAGCGCGTACGCGCTGTTTCCGGGGCGCACGGCGGCGGCCCTGGCCGCGGCCGATCTGCTGGCGTGAGCCCGCCGCGGGCGCCCGCGCACGGTCCTGCGGCCCAAGGCGGCATCCAGCGGCAGTGCCGCGCAGCTGTGGCCGCTGATCGCCGAATCGCGGCGTCGAGCGCCCGTCCAAGCTAGCCTGTCGGGACGAGCCCATGCGCCGCGCTGATTCAGGCTCTGCCTCGTCGGGCTGGTCGTGGGGTTCGGTACCGCCGCCGCGTCAGGTGCCGCCGCCGCACCGTTCGAGCGGTGGCAGCGCGGGCGTGTGGCTCGCGGCGGGGTTGTTCGTCGCGATGGTCGCGGGCGGCGTGGCGTACCTGTTGGCCTCGCGCACCGAAGAGACCGCGCGAGCCCAGGAGCCGTCCAGCGAGAGCGCGAGCGCCACCGCGGCGGCCACCGACGCGCCGACCCCCGCGGCGCAGACGCCGAGCACCGAACCCGCCCCGACCCCATCGCCGAGCGCGATACCGGTCGCGGCGCCGCCCGGGGAGCGCTCGCTGGAGCGGATCACGTGGACCGTCGCGACACCGGCGACGTTCGACGAGCTCGTCACGGCGTGGGCGCTGCCGCGCGAAGCCCTGGTCGCGCAGAACCCCACGCTGTCCGCGACCGAAGCGCTGCCCGCGGGCACGCAGGTCGTCGTGCACACCGGACCGATCACCGGTGCCGAGTCCGTGGGCCCGCCCAACGACGGCCGCTTGATCGGCGGCATCCCCTTTCCCGAGGGTGCCGCGTGGCGACTCGCGCCCGATCGCACGCGCGCGTTCGGGACCGGCGAGACCCTCGTCGCCGTGCTCGCGGCGCTCGACGCCTACGCGGCGCAGTTCCCCACCGCGCCACCGATCCAGCTGGGCGAGATCTCGGCGCGCCGCGGCGGTCCGATCTCCGGCCACCAGTCGCACCAGGCCGGCCGCGACATCGACATCCGCCTCATCGCCACCGACGCGGGTGATCGCTTCGACGGCGAGCGCAACTGGTTTCTGGTCAAGACGCTGATCGAAGGTGGCGAGGTCGTGGCGATCTTCCTGAACCGGTCGCAGCAGGTGTGGCTGCGCGCCGCGGCCGAGGCCGACGTCGGCGCTGCGGCGGCCGACCGCTACTTCGCGCTCATCAGCCACGAGCCCGGGCACATCATCCACATGCACGTCCGCTTCCGCTGCCCCGACTCGGACTGGCGCTGCGTCGCGTACTCGCTCGAAGAGTCGCCGGCGGAGGTCGCCAAGAAGCTCGGCAAGCTGCCCGGTGCGCGCGGCAAGCTGCCCGGTGGCGGTGGCGGCGGCAAGCTGCCCGGTGGTGGTGGCGGCAAGCTGCCGACGCTGCGCCCGAAGAACCCGCCCCGCACACCGACGACCCCGAGCAAGCCACCGTCGAAGAAGCCGCCCGCGCGACCGACCAAGGGCGGCTGAGCGGTCGCGACGAGCGACGCGACGGCATCGGCGGTGCTACGCTCGCGGCGTGCTCGATCTGAAGGCGAAGCTCGCGGCCGCGGGCCTGGTCACCAAGCAGGACGTCGAGCGAGCCGAGGCCGAGAAGCGCGGCCGCGGTCGCAAGGGCGAGCCGCGCCAAGCGCCACCGGCCGGCGGTCTGCCGGTCGCATCGCTGCGGGGCAAGCCCAAGGGCGAGATCTACGACGCGGTGCGCCGCTTCGTGGACAAGGTCCGGCTCGATCCGGTCGGCGCGCCGCCCAGCGAGACCGCGGCGCCATTCCACTTCCCACTGCCCACCGGTCGCATCGGGCGCCTGGTGCTCGAGCCCGAGCTCGCGGCGCAGCTCGAGGCCGGCACCGCCGGCGTGATCGCGTTCATGTCGAACCACGGTCTCGCGCACGCAGTGGTGCCGGCCGCGTGCGCGCGCGAGATCGCGGAGCTGATGCCGATCTGGCTGCGCGTGCTCGTGGGCGACGAACGTGCCGGCCAGCTCGCGGCCCCGGCCGAGAAGCCTGCGCGCGATGGCCCGTGAGTCCGACGGTCTGCCCGACGCACGCGACGGTTTGAACCGCGCCGAGCGCATCGTGCTGCACACGCTGTGGCGACTGCAGCGCGAGCGCGGCGGCGCCAACGTGCCGACCGCGATGCTCTACGGCCACGTGGTCGAGCAGATCGACCTGTCCGTGGACGAGCTGCAACGCATCCTGCGACGTTGGGTCGGACGCGGCTGAGCCTCGGCCGCGCGCGTCACATCAGGATGCCCTTCTCGTCGGGCTTGGGCAGCGGCGGCAGGCCGGTCTCGCCCAGTCGCTGGCGCAGGTTGATCTCGATGGTGGTCGACAGCGCCGTCAGCGGCAGCGCGGGCCAGAACATCGTGAAGGGATCCTCGAGCACGCGGCCGACCTCGGAGATCAACGTGAAGCCCATGCACACCAGCGCCACCAGCGGGATCGTGGCCCAGCCGACCTGACCGACGATGCCCGTGGCCATGAGCGCGGCGTAGATGATCGTCAGCCGCGAGGCGAGGAAGCCGTAGCCCGGTGGAAACGGCGTGCGCTTGATGCGTTCGCAGCCGCCCTGCACGTCGAGCAGCGTCGCGAGCGAGCGGTCGAGCGACTGCAGCCGGTAGGGATCGAGGTGGCCGGCGTCGGACAGTGCGACGAGCGCGAGCCCTTGCGCGTGCAGCAGCGCATGGTTGAGGTTGGACTCGCTGCGCAGCGCCTCGCGCTCGGCCTCGGGCACGAAGCGCTTGACGTCGGCGTCCTCGAACGGATCCTGGCCCCGCAGCGCGCAGCGCAGCGCGTGCACGTAGGCGATGTGGCGGCGCACGATCGCGTGCTGCCGCTCGCGCACCGCGTCGTCGACCCGCTCGGTGTAGGAAAGCAGCTGCGTGGTGAAGTGCCGCGAGGTGTTCACCAGCTGGCCCCACAGCCGTCGTCCCTCCCACCAGCGGTCGTAGCAGGAGTTGGTGCGGAAGCTGACGAAGATGCCGATGGCACCGCCGAGCACCGCCAGCGGCAGCGTGTCGACCTCGATCCAGCGCACGCCGGCGACGCGGTCGAGCACCGTCACGACCGTGGCGATGCCGAGGAACAGCGCGAACGCGCGCCACTGCCACGTCAGCAGCCCGAGCACGGATCCTTGGTAGTGGACGAACATGCGGCGCGAGCGTGCCGCAGCGGTGGGTCGTCGGACAAGCCCGCCGCTCGGTCAGGTCGCGGCCGCCGCGGAGCCCGTCAGATCGGGATGAGGCTGGGCCACAGCAGCACCCCGACGCCATCGCTGGTGACGATGTCGCCGGTGCCGTCGCCGTCGTAGTCACCCGCGATGACGCGCTGCACCACCGCAGGGTCTTGCTTCACCAGGTAACACCCCAGCGGGTCGACCGCACCGTCGTCACCGATCTTCGCGTCTGCCCCGAAGCGGACCAGTAGACCACCGGTGGAGCCGGCGACGACGAGGTCCGGGCGGCCATCGCCGTCGACGTCCCCGGCCGCGAGCGCGACCCAGTCGCCGCTGGGCAGCTGCCACGTCGCCGGCGGCGCGGCCGCAGCGAGGTTGTCGAAGATCGTCACGCTGCCGACGCCGTCACCGACCGGAGGCACCAGCGCGACCGCGTCGAACAGACCGTCGAGCTCGAAGTCGGCGGACGCGAGCGAGCTCGGCGCGGTGGCGAAGCTGGCCAACGGCGTCGGCTCGAACGTGCCGGCGTCGTTGGCCAGCGCGAGCGAGAGCGAGGTGTCGGCCTGGACCAGGAGGTTGTCGAAGCCCGAGCCGGCGGGCGAGGCCAGCACCGCACCGGCGCTGTCCGTGACGAGCTCGGCGGGACCGAAGTTGCCGTCGCCAGCACCGACGAAGCGCGACAGCGACGCGCCGGTGCGCACCCACGCGTCCTTCACACCGTTGCGATCGAAGTCCGCCAGCAGCACCGCGTCGCCGGGTTGCTCGAGCGCCACGGTGGCAAACGACACGAAGCTACCAGGCCCATCCGCGATCATCGTGCGCAGGCCGGTCGGCTCGAGCAGCAGCAGGTCCTCCTTGCCGTCGGCGTCGAGGTCCGCGACCGTCAGATCCGTCGTGGGCTCCTCGGTGACCGCGACGACGGTGCCGTTGGCCGACGCCAGCTGCACGCCGGCGACGCCCGCCGCCGCGATCTCGCGGCCCGACGGTGCGTGCGCATCGACGAACGCCAGCGCGACCGGGCCGGTGTTGTCGATCAGCGGCGTCGGGCTGCCGAGCAACACCGGCCAACCGGAGCACTCGTGCGGGACCCCGGGATCGGGCACGCACTCGTAGTCGATGCATGCCTCGTCCGCACCGCAGCTGTCGTCGTCGTAGCACTCGTAGTCGTTGCAGCCGTAGCCGCCGTCGTAGCAGCACGGGTCGTAGCAGCACTCGTAGAAGCACTCCGGCTCCTGGTACTCGCAGACACCGTCGGTGCAGACCTCGTCCAGGGCGCAGTCGGAGTCGACGACGCAGCGGCCGGGATCGTCGGTCGTGCTCGAGTCGTCGTCGATGCCGGTGTTCGACTCGGTCTCGCCCTCGGTGTCGCCCTGCGAATCCGCCTGCGGCCCGTCCTGCACCACGGTGGGCCCGCACGCGGCCGCGACCAGCAGCGACACACCCAGGTTCCACGGCCTCACATCCACGCGTCCGAAATCCATCGTCGTGCTCCATCCATCCCACGCGCCGGCCCACCGCCTGCGCGTTGCCACCCATCCCACGTTCGCGAGCCGCAGCACCGCGGCTCGCATCCGTCTGTCGTCGATCACCGGGCCGCGGTTCGCGGCGGGCGAACGATTTCCCGCGTTCGAGCCGCGGGCCGTGCCCGCCCGCACGTCACGGGCTTGTGAACAGCTGCACCGCAGGACCGTCCGCGCGCGCGATGTCCTGTCGACCATCGCCGTCGAAGTCGCCGAGCACCGGCGGACCCGAACCGCCGTAGACCGTGTCGGTGATGCACAGAAGCGGCGCGCCGAAGTCCGACGTCGTGCCCGGCACCACCGCCAGCGAGCCCGTGGGCCCTGCCAGCACCGCGTCGGCGCGGCCGTCCCCGTCGACGTCCCCGACCGCCAGCTGGTCGAAGTCACCGACGGCCTGCTGGGGTTGCACGGCGTTGAAGAAGTTGCCGGCCTCGTCGCGGGGCCAGCTCTCGAGCAACGCAACGCGCGACTGGTTGGTGAGCCGCGCGATGTCGCCGTCGCCATCCGCGTCGAAGTCACCGCCGTCGATCGACGCCCGCAGCGTGCCCGTGCCGACGAAGAACGCGTCCGAGCTGCCGTCGAACGGACCGCTGGCGTACTCGAGCATCTCGTAGGCCCCCGCGACCAGCAGGTCTGCGCGCAGCGACGACGACAACGGCAGCAGCGCGAAGTCGTAGACGTCCCCCGAGACCGAGTGCACGTACGGCGCGTCGAACATGCCGCCACCGAGCCCGGCCCGGATCGCGACCTCGGGGCTGGGCCCGCCGAGATCGCCGAGGATCACCAGATCGCCGGCACCGTCGCCGTCGACGTCCGCGATCTCGACCTGCTGCACCACCGACGGCGGCGACACGCCCAGGCCGAACACGCCGGCGTCGTTGTACAGCAGCAGCAGCCCCGAGGTCGCGCCGCTGACCGCGAGCGCGAGGTCCTCGTCGCCGTCGCCGTCGAGATCGCCGGTGCCGATGTCGTCGACCTGTGACTGCTGCGGCAGCGGCAGCGCGATGCCCTCGCCGCCGCCACCGGGCAGCAACGTCGCGCCCGCGGTGTGGCCGACCACGATCTCCTTCGCTGCGTCGCCGGTGCCGTCGACGAACGCGAGCGACAGCACGTTGCCCTCGACCGGCAGCGCGATCACGGGGATCGGCGTCAGATCGTTGCCGCAGCCGAGCAGCGGCTGCGCGGGGTAGCAACCGTAGCCGTTGCAGTACTCGCCGCTGGGGCAGTCGGCGTGCGACGAGCAGTAGTTCCAGCAGCCACCGTCGTAGTAGCAGCACCCGCCCTTGCCGTCGTAGTAGTCACAGCAGGGCCCGTCCTCGCAGCAGCCACCGTCGCTACAGTAGTAGTACGGCTGGCACGAGCCGCCGACGCAGTAGTACCCGGGCTCGCACGGCACGTCGTAGCAGTTGGTGCCGGTGGGATCGATCGTCGGATCGGTCGTCGGCGCCGACGGATCGCTGGTCGGATCCTCGGTGGGGTTGCCCGAGTTCGACGTCGACGACGAGTCGCTGCCGTCGGTGTCGTTGCCCGGCACGATCAATGGACCGCAGCCCGCCGTCGCGATCATCAGGGTCGCCAGGTTCCACCGCGCCGTCTTCACCGCATCCATCGCGAACCCTCCACGCACGCCACGGGCACATCCGGGCAGCCGCAAGGCATGCACGCCCCCGACCACTGTGCGACAGTTTGTCGCACAATCGACCAAACCGCAAGGATCTTCACGCTGTCGGCCGCTGCGCGCGCCCCAAGGGCCCGCGCACCGCCGCCTCGGGGCGCGACAGCGGCGTCGCGGCCAGCCGGGCCCGCCGCGACAGGCCGATCACTGCGGCAGCACGATCGCCGGGCGCGAGGGGTCGGGCTTGCGACGCGGCCGGTAGAGCACGACCACGCGACCGATCACCTGCGTGAGGTCGGCCGCGAGCGAGGTCGCGAGCTCGCGCGCGCTCTGGCGACGCTCGCCGGGGAAGTTCTGTCCGAAGCGCACCTTGATGAGCTCGTGACGCTCGAGCGCGACGTCGACGGCCCCGAGCACGGACTCGGCGAGTCCCTCCGCGCCGACCTGGACCACCGGCTCGAGGTGATGCGCGAGCGAGCGCAGGTGGGCGCGCGCGCGGGTCGACAGCGTGGGGGCGACGCGCTTGCTGGCGGGCTCGGTCACGGCGGCGCGATGGTACGCCCGGGCTCGCCGCGGGTCCATCGCAACCACGTGAACCACTCGCGGTTGCCGGTCTTGCCCTCCAGCACCGACTCGCAGTGCGCGACCACGACCATGCCGCAGGCCGCCGCGGCGGCCTCGGCGGAATCGAGCGCCTCGCGGCGATCGCCATCGTCGCGCACGATGCCGCCTTTGCCCACGCGCGCCGGATCGAGCTCGAACTGCGGCTTCACCAGCGCGATCACGTCGGCGTCGTCGCCCAAGAACGCCGGCACGTGCGGCAACACCTTCGCCAGCGCGATGAAGGAGCAGTCGATCACGCACAGCGCGATCGGCTCGCCGATGACCTCGGGCGACAGCGTGCGGATGTTGCAGCGATCGTGCACGACCACCCGCGGGTCGGTCGCGAGCTTCCACGCCAGCTGGCCATAGCCCACGTCGACCGCGTGCACACGCGCGACGCCGTGCTGCAGCAGGCAGTCGGTGAAGCCACCGGTCGACGCGCCCACGTCCATCGCGACGCGCTGCGCCAGCGTCAGCACCGGCGGCTCGGTGCGCGCACCGAAGTGCAGCAGCGCACCCTGCAGCTTGGCGCCACCGCGGCTGACGAAGGGATGGTCGCGACCTTTGACCTGCAGCGACGCGGTCAGCGGCACCATGCTGCCGGGCTTGTCCACGCGCGTGCCGTCGACCAGCACCTGCCCTGCGATCACGAGCGCCTGCGCGCGGGTGCGACTCTCGGCCAGACCGCGCGCCACCAGCAGCCGATCGATGCGTTCGCGCGCCGCCACGGGTGGCCCCTCGCCATGCTAGCGTGCTCGCGATGCCCGTCGTCGAGCTCGGCAGCGCGCCCGCGTCGCGACCCCACGCCGACCACGCACTCGTCGTGGCCCACGCGCCGGCCTCGTGGCTCGACCGCACGCTGCAGCGGGTCACGACCCCCGACGACGCGGTGCTCTTCGCCTTGCTCGTGCTGCTGCTCGGCTTCGGCGCACTGGGCTGGCTCACCGGCCGCGCCGCGGCCCCCGACGACCCGCGGGCCTGACCCACCCCGCCTGCGCGCCGATTTCGGGTTGCACACCCCAGCCGCTTCGGCTACTGTCCCGCCTCCCTCGGGGCTGTAGCTCAGCTGGGAGAGCGGTGCGTTCGCAATGCACAGGTCAGGGGTTCGATCCCCCTCAGCTCCACTGAACTGATCACCGACGTCTGGACCATACGAGGTCATGTACAAGCTGTTCAAACGCAGCCATGTACCTGGGATCTTCGAGGTCCAGATGTCCGGTGCGTGCGATACCGGCATCGCGCGCGATCACAACGAAGACGCCATCGCGATCCAGGAGGACGACGGGCGCGGCTACCACCTCGCCATCGTCTGCGACGGCATGGGGGGCCACAGCGCCGGCGAGGTCGCGAGCGCGATCGCGGTGCAGGTGATCGGTGAGTACCTCGCCACGCACTTCGGCCAGGGCGACCCGGCCGAGCTGCTGCGGCACGCGTTCACGCTCGCCAACGAGCGCATCGACGACCACGCGGCGGCCAACCCGGCCGCGCAGGGCATGGGCTGCACCTGCGTCGCGGTGCTCGGCATCCGCGATCACTTCTGGATCGCGCATGCGGGTGACTCGCGCGCCTATCGCGTGCGCGAGGGCAGCGTCGAGCAGCTGACGACCGACCACACGATGGTGCAGGAGTTGGTCAGCCAGGGCCTGCTCAAGCCCGAGCAGGCCGCGGTGCATCCCTACCGCGGACGCATCAGCCGCTGCCTCGGTCACGGCCAGTCGAAGTGCGACGCGGACATCGCCGAGCACACGCTGGAAAAGGGCGACAACCTGCTGCTGTGCAGCGACGGCCTCAGCGACGTCGTGAGCAACGCGGAGATCTCGGCGCTGGTCGGTCAACGCGACGTGCGTGACGCCTCGCGCCGCCTGATCGAGGCCGCCAACAAGGCCGGCGGGCCCGACAACATCTCCGCGATCGTGATGCGCCGCGTGGTGTGACGATGGGCAGCGGCGTGCGGCACGGTTCGAGCCGGACCCACGGGGGTCCGGTGGACGATCCGGTCGCGTCGCAGCGCTACGTCGGCAACCTGCGCGAGCAGTCCACGCGACCGCTGCGCGCCGACGAGCAGGCGCGGCTGCGCCGTCGCGAGGCCGTGCTCGGGACCGAGGCAATCCGCGCCTTCGCGCTGCTCGCGGTCGCGACCGCGGCGCTCGCAGTGCTCGGCGACGCGCTCACGCCCCTGCCGAGCCTGGTGCTCGGTGGCCGTGCCGGTGCCGTGCTCGCGGCGGCGGCGGTCGCGGGCATCGTCGACGCCACGCTGGTGCCGCGCGCGGTGCCGCTGCTGCGGCCGTGGGTACGCACCGTCGCGCTGGGCACCGTCGCGCTCGCGATCCCGGCCGCAGTGCTCGCAGCGCTGCTGCCCTCGCCCACGACGCTGCTGCTCGCACGATCGAGCTGGCTGATGGTCGTGCTGCTCGGCGCGGGGTTGGGTGCGGTCTCGATCGCCGCGCGCGTGCGCGTGTTGGCGCGGCGCTCGCTGCTGCGTCGCGATCTCGACGCGGGCGTCGTGCACCGCTTTGCGGCGGCCAGCGGCACCGTCGACGGACCGCGCGAGCTCGAGCTGTTGCCGCGCTCGGGCGTGGTGCTCAGTCGCGACGGTCGCGTGGCACGCGGGCTGGGCCTGGCGCAGATCGCCGAGGTCGCACCGGCCCAGCCGCATGCGTTTCGCACCGCGTTGCCGCGCGGCTTGATGCGCGTGCACGACGACGCCCGCGTGTCACTGCAGCGACGGAGCCTGTCCCCGGGGGAACACCTCGAGATCGACGCGCACATCGCCCGGCTGCGTCGCGCCGCACGACCTGCGCTCGCCGCCGTGGCCGCCGCGACCGGTGTGCTGGTCGCGCGGCTGGTCGCCGATCCCGACTGGCACAACCTCGTCGATCCGGTCGCGCTGGGCTGGTACGCGCTCGCGGGCCTCGGCGCGCTGGGGCTGTTCCGCCGCCTCGGTGCCGCGCGCAAGCTGTCCTCGGACCTCGCGCTGCGCTGGGTCGTCACCGTCGCCGACAGCAAGGCCGGGCCCGCCGGCGTGCCGCGGCTCGAAGTGCTGCCGGTATCGCACCTCGCGTGGACCGAGGATCAGGCGCCCGCGGCCTGGCGGCTGCACCGGACGTAGGTTCCCCGCCGCGCGCGTGCGTTCCCCCCTCGCGCCGCACCGACAATTCGCAGCAGCGCCGCGCGCCAAGGACTCGACACCCCGCGCGCGGGCATGCTCTCCTGCTCTCATGGGCCTGCACTCCACCCGCTCCGTCCTGATGCGTACTGCGGCCGTGCTCGCGTTGGGCGTCGCGGCCTGCGGCGAAGACGACGGTCGCGACAACGGTCAGACCGGTGGTCTGAGCGTGGGTTCGCTGTCGGCGGGCTCGGGCATCACCAGCGCCGGCGGCACCGGTGGCAACAGCAGCGCCGACGGTGACGGCGACGGCGACGGCAGCGGCGGCATCAAGGTCGACGTCGGCTTCTACGATCTGGGTCCCGGCAACGGCGGCGACTGCCCCGGCGGCGGCGGCATGATGGGCGACGACGTCGAGTTCAGCTTCATCTGGATCGCCAACAGCCCCGCGGGCACCGTGTCGAAGATCGACACCCGCACCGGAGTCGAGGTCGGTCGATACGCGACCGGGCCCGCGACGCAGGCCGAGCCCTCGCGCACCTCGGTGAGCCTGTACGGCGACGTCGCGGTGAGCAATCGCGGTTCGCAAGCCGGCGGCCACGGCGGCGTGACGAAGATCGCCGCGCGCGAGGAGGACTGCATCGATCTCAACGCCAACGGCATGATCGAGACCAGCAACGGTCCCGCGAACGTGTTGCCGTGGGGCACCGACGAGTGCGTGTTGTGGAACATCGAGATTCCCTCGGATGTGTACCAACACGGCCCGCGGCCGACCGCGTGGGAAGGCGCGGTCGACAACGGTGGCTGCGCCGCCGCCAACCCGCGGCTGTGGATGGGCTACTACGACTACGCCAACAACACCGGCAAGTTCCGTCGCCTCGATGGTGCGACCGGCAACACGCTCGACGAGGTCGACGTGCCGGCGTGGAACGGCCTCGACTACGGGCCCTACGGCGGCGCGGTCAACAAGGACGGCGACTTCTTCGTGATCGGCTGGCAGCTCGGGCCACTGATCCGCATCGACGGTGACACGCTGCAGGTCGATCGCTGGGCGTTCCCGCAGCCGCCGCAGGACATGTCGTGGAGCTACGGCATGTCGCTCGATCAGTACGGCAACCCCTGGGTCGCCAGCGCCGGCGCGGCCGCGGGCTTCGACGTCGCCTCGCAGCAGTGGACCTTCGTGCACACCGGCAACCAGTCGATGCGCGGCGTGATGGTCGACAAGGAGGACCGCGCCTGGTACGCGGTCGATGCCAGCGGTGCGTTCGGCTGCGGCCTGGGCGTGGTCGACGTGAACACCAAGCAGCTGCTCGCGCCCGCGATCACGCTGCCCGGATGCCTCGCGCCGGTAGGCGTGAGCATCGACGTCGACGGCTACGTCTGGGTCGTCGATCAGGGCGCCAACGCGGCGTTCAAGGTCGATCCCGACACCTACCAGATCCAGCTCACGGTGCAGGGCCTGACCGCGCCGTACACGTACTCGGACATGACCGGCGCCGGCCTGAACCTGGTGGTCAATCCGCCGGCGGGCTGACGAGGACGCGATTGCGCGACCCCGACACGCACGCCAGCAGCGAACAGGACGTCGCCACGCTGGCGGGCGACGCGGCGACTGGCGCCGCGCGCCCGATCCCCGCGAGCGTGCTGCAGCCCGGCACCGCCGTCGGGCGCTACATCGTGCTCGAGCGCGTCGGTCTGGGCTCCTACGGCGTGGTCTACTCGGCCTACGATCCGCAGCTCGATCGGCGCGTCGCGCTCAAGCTGCTGCGTCGCGTCGACGACGATGCCAACACGCAGCTGCTGGAGGCCCGCGCGCTCGCACGGCTGTCGCATCCCAACGTCGTGACCATCCACGACGTCGGCGAGCTCGACGGCGCGGTGTTCCTGGCGATGGAGTTCATCGCCGGCCGCACGCTGCACGAGGCTGCGAGCGCATCGGAGGCGGATCGACTGCGGGCGCTGATCGACGCCGGCCGCGGCCTGCACGCCGCCCACCAGCTGGGCATCGTGCACGGTGACTTCAAACCCGCCAACGTGATGATCGGTGCCGACGGCCGCGCGCGCGTGCTCGACTTCGGTCTGGCCACCGGCACCGCCGACGCGCGACGCGACGGCGAGCGCGCGCCCACCGTGGCCGCGCGCGTGGCCGGGACGCCGGCCTACATGGCGCCGGAGCTGTTCGCGGGCGCGCCGACCACCGTCGCATCCGACGTGTTCGCCTACTGCGTTGCGCTCTACGAGTTGCTCGCGGGTACGCGTCCGTTCGCCGGCGACAACGCGATCGCACTGGCACGCGCGATCACGCAGGACGCCCCGCCGCCACTGCCGCGTCGCGTGCCGGCACGCGTGCGCCGCGTCGTGCTCGCGGGTCTGTCCCGCACGCCGGGCGATCGGCCCGCGGGCGTGGCCGAGGTGGTCGCCGCGCTGCAATCGCGCCGCGGTCGGACCGGGCTCGCAGCCGCGGCTGCGACCGCGGTGACCGCAGTCGCCGTGTGGCGCGCGAGCGTGGGCGCGCCGGTGGATCCGTGCGTCGACGCGACCGCAGCGCTGGCGGGGCTGCTCGACGAGGGCGGCCGCGAGCGGCTGCGGCAACACTTCGCGCAGCCCGGCGAACCCGAACTCGTGCTGATCGCACCGCGGGTCGAGCAGCGGTTGGACGACGCGCTGCAACAGACCCGCACGGAGCTCGGCGAGGTCTGTGCCCTCGAGCACCGGCCGCCCGCGCAGCGGCCCGCGCGGCTGGTCGAGCGCCGGCGCTGCCTCGAAGTGCGCAGCGCGGTGTTGGGATCCGTGATCGATCAGCTCGAGCAGGCCAACCCTTCGCACCTCGGACTCGCGCCCGCCTTCGTCGAGATCGCGCTGCGCGAGACCGAGTGCGACGCCCGTGGCGCGTCGGATCGACTGCTCGCGAGCGCGCAGTCGGACGCCGAGGCCGTCCGGATCGGCAGCGCCATGATCGAGGTGGCGTGGGCGCACGCGGAGATCTTCGCCGGCTACTTCGACGAAGGCCAGCAGCGCATCGGCGCAGCGCTGCAGACCTACGCGGACCTCGAGCGCGTGCAGCCGCGACTCGAGCTGCTCGACACACGCTACCTGCACGGCGTCGACGACATCGATCGTGCGGCCGAGCGCGCGCGTGAGACCACCTGGCACGCGCTGCGGATCGGCGAGGACGAGGCCGCGGTGCGGGGCCTGTTGGCGATGATCTGGATCGAGTCCGACCGCGGCCCCACCGGCGGCGCCGAAGGTGGCGGCGCGGTGGCGGACGTCCTGCTGAGCCTCGCCCAGGCCATGGCCGAGGGGATGCCGGACGCACGCAGCTTGCAGATCGAGCTGGCGACGACGCGCGCGAACCTGCACACGCTCGATCACGACCTCGACGGCAGCCTCGTGGCGCTGCGGAGCGCGGAGGCGCAGCTCGATCCCATGCAGGCGATCGACGCACGCGAGGTCGCCGAGACCCGGGCCCTGCAACGCTTCAGCGAGCGCGACTACCTCGCCTCATGGCGGGCGGCGGCCGAGGCCGGGGCATTGCGGCGGTTCCTCTACGGCGCCGCACACCCGCTGGCCACACTGCCGGACCGCGTCACCGCGGCGGCCATGGTGCGCGCGGGCGAGACCGCCCGCGGTCGGGCACTGCTCGAGCACTCGGTCGCCGAGCTGCGACGCCACTTTGGTGGGTCTTCGCGACCGGTGCTGCTCGCGACGATGAACCTCTGCTCCCTGCGGCGCGACAGCGACGACCTTGCGGGCGCGACCGCGTGCTACGCCGAGGTCGCCCGGGTCTCGAGTCAACAACGCGGGCTGCGAGCGGTGCTCATCGCCCGACGCGGGCTCGCGTCGTCGTGGGTGCTCGCCGGCGAAGACCTCGCCGCGAGCCTGCTGTTCCAGCTGGTCCTCATCGCGGAGCATGACCTCGAGCGCCGGCTGATCACGACTGCCGATCTCGCAGACCTCTGGCGCCGGCACGGACTCGGGCAGCTGGCGCGCGCCCAGCTCGAGCAGACCCTCGCGGCGACTCCGACCGCGACGCTGGCACACCGGCACTACGCCGAGATCGTCCTCGTCGACGTGCTGCTCGGACTCGACGACGACGACGGCGCCCAGGCGATCGTCGATGCCGCGCTGACGCGCCCCGACTCACCATACAGTCCCTCCTTCGTCGCGCGTCGCGGCATCCTGCGCGCGCGTCGGGGTGACGACGCTGGCGCACGTGAGGACCTCGCCGTCGCACTCGCGGCCATCGACTTCTCCAATCTCAGCAGCATCGGCTGGAGCGGCATCGTCGGCGACGCGATGGCGCGCGTGCTGGCGCGACTCGACCCCGCCGACCCCGCCGCGCGGCAGCTGGCCGAGCGCACGCGCGACGCGTATCGACGCGCGCCCGGCTACGCCGCGGAGGCGGCAGCGCTGCAGCGGTTGATCGACGGGCTGCCACCGGCGCGGCCGGTCGCCCCTGGTCCGGCACACTGATCCCGTCCCTGCACGGTTGTGCGACGCACAGATCCGTGCATGCAATCGATCCGATGCTGCTCGCCGCCCTGCTGGCGCTGTCGCTCGCCGAGCCCGGCGTCGCCGCGCCGCGGGTGCCCGAGGGGCCGCAGCCGCTGCGGCTGCGCGGCGCGACCCACGACGCGCGCTGGT
>JAIBBS010000126.1 GCA_019694555.1 Nannocystaceae bacterium | reverse complement strand
GGGCTCGCGGCTCGCGCGAGGTCCCATGTCACGCCGATCCGCATCGCGTCCACGCCCCTTCGCACGCCTGCGCGCGGCCGCGCCGTGGACGCTCGCCGCCGCCGTGCTCGCGGCGGCCCCGTCCGCGTCGGCCGCCCGCGGCCCCGCGTCGCGCGGCGCGAAGACGCCGTGGATCCATCGCTTCGCGCCGGTGCGCAACCAGGTCGAGCTGACCGCGTTCGGCGGCCTGATGGCGCCGTCGCGTCGGCTCGAGCTGTACGTGCCGCGCGACGATCGATCCGACGGCGGCTTCATGCCGCTGCGTCGCGTCGCGCCGTGGCTGGGCGCGCGCGCCGGCTACTTCCCGATCCCGCACTTCGGCCTCGAGCTCGAGGGCGCGGCCACGGCGAGCCACACGTCCACGGGCGATCGCGCGACGTTGTGGCAGGTCGGCGGCGCCCTCGTGGGGCAGCTGGGTCTGTGGAGTGTGACCCCGTTCGTCACCGCCGGCGCAGGCGCGCTGGCGGTGCGCAGTGCACCCGCGGTGCTCGGCCGCGACGTCGACGTGGCGCTGTTCGTCGGTGGCGGGCTCAAGGTCTTTCCCACGCGCATGCTCGCGGTGCGTCTCGACGTCCGCGACGTGCTGTCCGCAGGACACGGCATCGGCGGCGTCGTCAACAGCGTGCAGGCGACCGTCGGCGTGTCGCTGGTGCTCGGGCGACCGCGTCCGGCCTCGCCGCCGCGCCCGCGGCCGCGGCCACGGCCGGCGGCGATCGAGCCGGTGGTGTCGGATCAGGATCTCGACGGCATCGTCGATCCCGACGACGCCTGTGTCACCGAGCCCGAGACCGCCAACGGCGTCACCGATCTCGACGGTTGTCCGGACGAGGTGCCGGTCGCGGTCGAGCGCTTCGTCGGGGTGATCGAGGGCATCTTCTTCGCGACCGACAGCGCCGTGATCGAGTCGACCTCGCGGCCGGCGCTCGACGAGGCGGTCGAGCTGTTGCAGCAGCACCCCGAGATCGCGGTGCGCATCGTCGGGCACACCGACGACGTCGGCGATCGTGCGCACAACCTGGTGCTGTCGCGCGACCGCGCGCAGGCCGTCGCGGACTACCTCGTGCGCCACGGCGTCGCATCGCATCGGCTGGAGGTCGAAGGCGTGGGTCCCGACCATCCGCTGGTGCCCAACGTCGACGAGCGCGCGCGGGCCCGCAACCGCCGCATCGAGTTCGTGCTCGTGCAGCACTGACCGCGACGCGGTGCCGCGTCAGGGCACGTCGAAGAAGTCGACGCGACCGGTCTCGAGATCGTACAGCGCGCCCACCACCATCAATCGCTGCTCGGCGATCGCCTCCTCGATGATGCGGCTGCCGTGGCGCAGCTGGTTGGTCGAGGCGCGCGCGTTGGCGCGGACGGCTGCGCGCAGATCGGGCTCGGTCGCGTTGGCGTGGACCAGCTCGATGATCGAGGGGGCGATGCGATCGACGATCGAGTGGATGCTGCTGTTGGGGATCGTCGGCTCCTCGCGCAGGGTCGCGACGGTGGCCGCGATGGCGCCGCAGTGGGTGTGGCCCATGACCACCACCAGCGGCGTGGCGAAGGTCGCGACCGCGAACTCCACGCTGCCCAGCAGCGACGGCGCGACGATGTTGCCCGCGACGCGCACGACGAACAGGTCACCCAGGCCGCAGTCGAACACCAGCTCGGCCGGCGCGCGCGAGTCGGAGCACGAGAGCACGATGGCGAACGGCGCGTGCCCGTCGACCAACGCGGCGCGCAGGTTCTGGCTGGCGATGGCATCGACGCTGCGCACGTTGGACGCGAAGCGATCGTTGCCTGCGCGCAGGCGCGCCAGGGCAGCTCGGGATGCGGCGAAGTCGGTCATGCGATCGGTCTCGGTCGGACTGGGGCGTGCGAGTCTGCATCATGACTGCGGGCTTGGCACGGGGGCGCCGATCCCTTGCGGGGTCAGGCTCCTCGCGCGCGCGTTCGCCCCGCCATCGCAGTCTTCACCATGGCCGCGAGCAAGAACACGCGGAACACGAGACCACCGACCGGTGGCGTGCCGCCGGCCTCGAACACGGTGAACAGGCCGTAGGCACCGTCGAGCGCGAAGAGCACGATCCCGATCCACAGCGCCGCCACGAACCCGCGCAGCGTCGCCAGACCCAACGCAGCGAACACCGCGCCGAAGCCCGCGGTGATCCAGCCCAGGCCCATCGCGAGCAAGAACTCGACCCGGCCGAGCTCGGCCGCGACCCCGAGCACGACGTTGAGGCCCGCGATGAAGAAGAGCACGCCGGCGCCCGACTTGAGCGCGGTCTTCGGATCGTCGGGCGAACCCGGCAGCGGTACACCGTTGCGCGACAGCTTGAGCCCGCCGCCGGCGAAGCCGACCTCGAGCACGATCGCCAGCGTCGAGCCGTCGGGCAGCGTCCACTGGCGCCCTTGCTTGAGCTCGGCCTGTCCGTCGGCGCGACCGATCTCGCGGCCGTCGACGCGCACGGTGAAGTCCTTCCACATCCCGCGCCACTGCACTTCGACGTGGGAGCCCGAGCCCAGGGGGTACGACGTCTTCGGCATGGGCACGATGGTCGCCGCCCGGCGGGGCTGCGACCAGCCCGGCGGCACCGGCCGCCGCCCCGGTGCGCCGGGCGGGGCCGCGCGGAGGCCCGCGGCCGCCCGCAACGGGCGTGTGACGCCAAGATGGCGGGTTTTGAACGCCGGCGCGAAGTCCGGGGCCGGCGCCGGCCATGAACCCCGACGATGAGCCGCAAGTCGTGGATGGTGGCCGTGGCCGTCGCGCTGACCGCGTGCAGTTCGAGTCCGTCCGCGGGGTCGGGCGAGAGCTCGAGCACCGGCGGGTCGACCGGCCCTGTCGGCACGACCGGTGCGGACACCAGCGCTTCGGTGGGTGAGACCTCGACCGGTAGCACCGGCGGCAGCTCCGAGGGCACGACCAGCAGCGGCGGGGTGCCGGTGATCTTCGACGTCGGCGGGATGCCGGACATGACCGGGTCCGAGGGCACGACCGGCGAGCCGATGTTCGACTGCACGATGATCCCCGAGATCCCGGTCGAGGCCTCGGTGGTCCGCCAGGTCCCGGGCGCCGAGGATCTCGAGTTCGATGCGAACGGCAACGTCATCATCGCCGTGCGCGGACAAAATGCGCTGTTCCTGATCCCCCGCGACGGCGATCAGGTGCTGCTCAATCCGGACATCAACCTCACCTCGACCGCCGGCACCGCGGTGCTGCCCGACGGCGACATCGTCGTCGCCGACGAATTCTCGCCGCTGATCGCCCGCGTCGATCCCGACAGTGGCCAGATGACGCCGATCACCTACGGCCCCGGCATCGGCGGCTGCAACGGCTTGATCGTCGGCAGCGACGGCATGCTCTACTGCGCGACCTACTGGGACGGGCCGCCGACCAGCGGCGTCGCGCGCATCGATCCCGACAGCGGCGACGCCGAGCTGCTCTACCCCGCGCCGGGCATCGACGGCATCACCTTCGCCGCCGACGAGACGTACCTCTACGTCAACGAGGGCGAGTTCTACGCCGGCATCGGGCACCTGTACCGCGCGCCGTTCAACGGCGACCTCGGCGACTTCGAGGATCTCGGCGTCCCGCTCGCCGGCGAGCTGGGCACCATGGACGGCATGGTCAGCGACGTCTGCGGCAACGTCTACATCGCGAGCGAGGGCGTCAACAGCCCCGAGTGCGCGGGGTCGTCGATCCTGCGCGTCACGCCCGATGTCACGATCGAAACGGTGGCGTGCTTCGGCAACTCCTCGTTCACGCCCGGCGTCGCGTTCGGCTCGGGCGTCGGCGGTTGGGAGGCCGACATGCTCTACGCCATCGACTGGTACGGTGTGGTGTGGGAGATTCCCGTGGGTGTGCCGGGCGCCCTGCTCCCGCACCTGTGAGGCGAGGCGACATGCAGCGATCGATGGCAGTCGAGCGAATTCCGCTCTGGATCCTCCTCATGTGCGCGGCGTGCAGGGACACGTCGCCGGCCGCCGACGAGACCACCGGCGGTTCCAGCTCGGGCGGCTCCTCGGCGGGCACGAGCACCACGATGGGCTCGTCGTCGAGCTCGACGACCGACGCGACTTCGTCCGGCACCAGCGCGGCCGACTCCTCCGGGAGCTCGGACGGCTCGAGCACGACCGGCGGGGAGATCGAGCTCGCCGGCGAGTGTCCGCTCGACGTCCACGTCGGCGGGTTCCTGGCCGGCTACGAGAAGACCTACAGCGCGTTCTCGGGCTCGGTCGCCGACGGCGTCGTGCCGGTGAGCGTGCTCGAGCAGGTCGCCGAGGAGGGCGACTGCAAGCTGCTGCTGCGCAACAACCCGTTCTGCGATCCCGGCTGCCTCGCGGGCGACGTCTGCGACTTCGACGGCAACTGCATCCCGTATCCGCTCAACCACGACCTCGGCGTGGTCACGGCCACCGGCCTGGCGGATCCGATCATGCTCGAGCCGGTGCCGCCGACCTATTCGTACTTCTACACCATGCTGCCCAACCCGGGCTTCGAGCCCGGCGCGATCCTGACGGTCGAGTCCGAAGGTGGCGACTACTCGCCGATCTCGCTGCAGGGCATCGGTGTCACGATGGTCGAGCCCGGCGTCGAGGAGATCCAGATCGCGCACGACACCGCGCTCGACATCACCTGGACCCCCGGGGACCCGCGCACGAGCATGCGGCTGCAGGTCGGCATCGACCAACACGGCACCAGCCCGCTGTCGCTGATCTGCACCGCCCCCGCGGACGCGGGCACGCTGACGGTCTCGGGCGATCTCCTCAACCAGTTCCTCGACAACGGCGTCTCGGGCTTCCCCAGCGCGGACTTCTACTTCGAGACCGTCGATTCCGTCGTGATCGAGCCCGGTTGCGTGGACTTCGTGGTGCGTTCGCACGCGCAGGTGGTCGTGTTCGTCGAGGGCCACACGCCGTGCAACGTCACGCCCGATTGCCCCGACGGGCAGACGTGTGATGTGATGACGCAGACCTGCGTGTGACGAGCACGCGGGCCGCAAGGAGGCGCGATGCGGATCCCTCGACGGGTGATGACGACCACGACCGTGGCGCTGGCGATGCTCGCCGCGCCGCTGCCGGCATTCGCACGCGTGCCGGCGCCCACGGCCACCGCCGCGCCGCAGCACGACGCGCGCCCGCCGACGCCGCGGCGGCTGGTGATCGCAGGCGCTGTGGTCGGCGGCGTGGGGTTGCTGCTCGCTGCGGTGGGCTTCAGCGCCCTCGGTGGCATCCAGGCGGCTCACCCGGCGCCAGGGTTGCAGCTGACCGATCCCGGCGTGACACCGTCGCAGCTGCGTCGCCTCGTGGTGCTGGGACACGCGATGGAGGGCATCGGCTACGTCGGCGCGACCATGACGCTCGCCGGCGCGACCATGCTCGGCGTGGGCCTGGGTCTGCGACGGCGTCACGATCGCGTGGCGCGGTTGCGGTTGGTGCCGGGCTACGCGTCGATGGCGATCACCGGTCGTTTCTGAGTTGGGGATGAGACGCGTCGCGTCTGCGCCACGACGAACGGGCGCGCAGCGACGCGAGGAGGGAAGGCGGCTCCGGCGGGCTTGCCCGACGGACGCAGAGGGTCCGCGGTTCGGCCGCTGCGGCGTGAGCGACCGCCCGGCGAGCCGCTGGGCTTCGAGCGGCGGGCGTGCTAGCTTCCCCGTCGCTCGCCTCCGCGCCGCCGCGCGGGCGCGCCAATCTGCACCTGCGGCCCGCGCCTCAGCTGCGCGGCCTCACGGTGCGGTGACCACACGTGCTTGCGACGATCGAGATCAACGGCCTGTGTCTGCCGGCTTGCCTGGGCGTCGCGATGCACGAGGGTCGTTGGTGCAGACCCTCGGACGCTCGACTGGAACGCGTCTTCCGCGAGCGCCCCGGTGCAGTCGTGATGTTCGACCTGCCGACGATGCGCCGCGTCAACCGACGCTGGCGCGCCGAGACCGACCCGGCGTTCTTCGGGCACCCCGACGATCGCGCACCGCCCGGTGACATCTGCCGCGAGCGCTCGCTGTGGCTGGGCCTGCTCGGGCCGGACATCCCGTTCGCGCTCGACTACCGCGGTGACATGGCGCGGCCCACCGTGGTGTCGCTGCACTCGGGCGGCGACCGCTGGATCACCGTGGCGGCGGATGTGGAACGGTTGCTCGTGCGCCTCGGCCTGGATCGGGCAGCGGTGGCACGGACGCCGCGCAACGATGCCACGACGAGGGCGCCGCGTTGCGCCGTCGATACCTGAGTTTCGAGCACGAGAAAGAGGAAGCGAGAATCATGGCAAACAAACTATTCGTTGGTGGACTGAGCTGGGGAACGACCGATGAGCTGCTGCGGGACGCGTTCGCGGCCCACGGAGAGGTCGTCGAGGCCAAGGTCTTGACCGATCGCGAGACCGGGCGTTCGCGTGGTTTCGGCTTCGTCACCATGGCGACGCACGATCAGATGGTGGCCGCGATGCGGGAGCTCGACGGCAGCACGCTCGACGGTCGACCGATCCGCGTGAACGAAGCGCAGGATCGTCAAGGCGGCGGTGGCGGTGGCGGCGGCGGTGGCGGTGGCCGCGGCGGCTGGGGCGGCGGAGGCGGCCGCGGCGGTGGGCGTGACGGCGGTCGAGGACGCCGTTAGTGGCCGACCCCGTCGAGGTCCGGACCGCGGTCGAACAGGCCACCGACGAGCTGGCACAGGCGCAGGCCGATCTGCTCACCGTGCTCGACGAGATCGAGCACAAGGAGCGCGCGGACAAGACCATGATCAGCTCGGTCTTGCGCGAGGCGCTCGCGCGCGTCAGCCGAGCGCAGCGGCGCCTCGCCCTGCTCCGTCCGGAGCTGTGATCACGCCGGCGGCTTGACGAAGCGCAGCGCGAAGCGGTCGCTCTCGCCGCGCTTGCCGGCCTCCTGCGCGGCGCGGGGCGAGGCGTTCCAGTCGCGCGTGTCCGCAGGGTTGCGCAGGAACTCGGCGGTCTCGACCAGGCGGAAGCCGGCGGCCTCGATCTCGCGGCGCACCAGCGACTCCTCCACGCGGTGCAGCGTCTGCACCGCGGTCGCGCCGTCGCCCTCGCGCGCGCTGTGATCGATCACGACGAAGCTGCCGCCGGGGCGCAACGCGGCGAAGACCGCCGCGTTCATGGCCTTGCGATCGACGCCCTGCCAGTAGGTGTCGTGGTAGAAGAGCACCATCGTGACCATGTCGAGCTCGCGCACGTCGGCGGGAAACGGCGCGTCGAGCTCGGTGTCGAGCCGCTGCACGTTGGCCATCTGCGGCAGCGCGAGGCGCTCGGTCCACGCCGGCTCGAGGAACTTCTCCCGCACGAAGCGGTTGTTCTGCGCGTAGACCTTGCCCTCGGGCCCGACCGCGCGCGCCATGAGCTCGGTGGTGTAGCCGAAGCCGGCGATCAGCTCGGCGGCGCGCATGCCCGGCTTCAGATCGAGGAACGCCAGCAGCTCGGCGGGCTTGCGGCCGGCGTCGAGCGCAGTGTCGTCGGGCAAGCGATCGGGCGCGGCGACGATGGCCCGCTGCGCCGCCGTCGGCGTGCGCGCGGCCACGGCGACCGCGGGCGCCGTCGGCTCGGGCGAACGCGTCGCGGCGGTGGTTGTGGGGCTCGGCGTGCACGCGAGGGTGCACAGCGACAACAGCAGCGCGCGGGTGATCACGGCGCGCGCACGCTAGCACGGGGGCGTGGGGACGCGGCGAGCCGGTGGCGCGCGATCGGGTGTGCGGTCGTGGGACGAGGGGCTAAGAGGAGCGGCGCCGTCTGCTCGCCGCCGGGGCAGGCGCGCTACTGCGGGAGCAGGCAGCCGCCGATGTCGCCGAAGCAATCGGCGACCTCGGGGTACTCGTACAGCGGCAGGCAGACGGCATCGGGTCGGCTGCAGACACCGTCGGAGAGGTGACACAGCTCCATGCAGCAGCCGTAGTCGTCCGTGCAGCCGGGCACGCGGCTCGCGGGCCAGAAGCCACTGAAATAACCGAAGCACTGCGCGGCCGCGACCGGGGCGCCGAGGCAGTCGTCGTTGTGCATGCACGGGTCTCCGAGTCCGGCGCTACCGGGGTCGCTGGGCGCATGGCACAGGAAGCCGAGATACGTGAACTGGCACTGGAAACCGCCGGGGCACTCGGGGTTGAACGGATCGCAGGGAGCCAGGCAAGCACTGGCGAAGCAGGACGTGCCTTCGAGGGCGCAGTGTGGTTCCACGATTGAGCATTGGCAATTCATCACACAGATGCCGCCGAAGCAATGCAGGCCACGTTCGCAGTCGTCGTGGTACATCGCGTCTTGGATACACGGTTCGTACAGCCCTTTGGGATTGGGTGCGAGCTGTCTACACGTTTCATAGCCACTGCATTTGTAGCCGTCTTCCGAACATCGTTTCCACCGGCGCGTGGGCGTCGGCGGCAAGGCCGCGCAGGCGTGCCGCCCAGGCTCAGCCGCAGATCGGCAGCACCTCGAGGTTCGAGACCGTCACGTCGCCGCCGGGGCCGAAGTCGAAGTCGCCGATCACCTCGACGGTGTTGCTGCCGTCGATTGCAATGCGATGCAATACCGTGTCGCCCGCGACCCAGACCACGCGATCGATGGGATCGTAGGCCAGCCCGGTCGGCGACCACACCAGATCCGTGTCGGCCAAGAGCGTGAGTGCGCCGGTCGCAGGATCGAGCGAGAAGATGTCGCCGCCGGGGCCGTGGGCGTACAGCAGCCGTTGTTCGTGGCAATCGAAGGTCATGCCGCACGAGGCGGCGTCGAAGGGCGCGCCGCCTTGTTGCAGCGGCATCGACGAGACCACCAGGCCGGTCAGCGGATCGAGCACCGCGAGCTCGTCGGTTGCGTTCTGCACGCCGTAGAGCACGCCGTCTTGTCCGAACGAGATGCCGCAGAAGATGTCGATGCCGTGGGCCTGTTGTGCGGGCGTGGTCTCGCCCTCGGGGTCGCCGCCGCACACGCCGAGGTAGTCCACGCGGTACAGCCGGTTCTGCGCGTCGTTGTTGACCACGATCGTGCCGGTCTCGTCGATCGTCGCCGAGACCGGATTCCACGCGCCGGGCGTGTCGAGCGGTGCCACGGCGGTCAGCGCGGCATCGGTGGGATCGACCGACGCGAACACCGGGTCGCCCGACGGATCGTCGACGAACACGCCCAGCGCCATCGTGTCGGGGTTGAGCGCGTCGTTGCCGTCGAAGCAATCGGCGCCGGGCACCGCGGTGCCGCCGGGGTTCGCGTCGCCCCAGCCGTCGCCGTCGCCGTCGCGCGTGCACGCGGTCGGATCCGCGTCGAGCTCGGCCGCGCCGGGGAACGTCGCTGCGTCGTCGTCGTCGCAGTCGCTGCCGGGATCGATGCCGGGGCCCGGCGCGTCGTCGCCCCAGTCGTCGCCGTCGCCGTCGTGCATGCACGCGTCGCGATCGTCGAGCGGCGCGGCGCCGGGGAACGTCGTCGGATCGCCGTCGTCGCAGTCGTCGTCGTTGTCGACGGTGCCCGGCGGGGGATCGTCGGCGTTCACGCAGCCATCGGCGTCGCCGAAACCGTCCATGTCCGTGTCGGGGCACCACAGCGTGCCGCCACCGCCGCTGCTGCTGCCGTCGCTACCGCCATCGCTGCTGGCCGACGCGCTGGCCGAGCTGTCCGCCGTCGCCGAGCTCGACCCGCTCGCCTCCGTGTCGCTCGCACCGGTGCCCGACTCCGAGCCGCTGCCGCTGGCGCTCAGCGAGCCCGCCGTCATCGTCGCGCTCTCGCTGTCGGTCGCGCTCGCGCTGATCGACCCCGAGCTGCCGCTGCTGCCCGCGCTGTCGGTGCCCGCGTCCTGGGTCGGACAGGCGGACTGGCCCAGACCGTCGTCGAGACACGGATCTGCGCAGCCTGACAGTCCGAACAGCCACAGTGTCGCCGGCGCGACCGCGCACGTCGTGCCGCGGCGCAGCGATGCCAAAGTCCGAGTCCATGCAACAGGTGGCACCATGAGCCAAGAGTAGCCACGGCCGTGCGCCGGCACCAAGAACCGCGGGTGATCGGCTGCGGCGCGGCCCGGTCGTGCTACCGTGGATCGGGATGCGCAGGGGGCTGTGGGGCATTTCGGGCCTGTGCGCCGCGGTCGTGGTCGGCAGCGCGATCGCGATCGCGTCGGGCCTGTCGGCCTGCGGCGACGATGCCAGCCACGCCGGGGACGGCGGCGCCACCGGCGAGGGCAGCGGCGCAGCGACCGACGCCACCGGCACCAGCGTCGGCACTGCCGACTCGGGTGACGACTGCGAAGCGCTGTGCGACGACGACGATCCGTGCACGCTCGACAGCTGTGCCAGCGGCAGCTGCACCCACGAGCCGCAGCTCGACAACGCCTGCCGTCCGATCATCGACGTCGAGTTCCCGCCGCGCGCCGCGACCGTGATCGGACAAGCCGGCGATCCCACCGTCGTCGTCACCGGCACCGTGCACAGCGGCCTGGGATCGATCACCTCGCTCACGCTCGGCGGCGAGCCGGTCGACGTCGCGGACGATGGCAGCTTCAGCCACGTCGTGCCGGTGAACGTCGGCGGCAACCTGCTGGTGTTCGAGGCCCAGGACGACGCCGGCAACGTCCGTCGCCGCGTGCAGTCGCTGCTGTGGTCGAGCGCGTTCCTCGAGCCCATGGTCCCCGGCGACGCGCCGGTGCCCGAGGGCCTGGGCTTCTGGCTCGGCCAGGCCTCGCTCGACGACGGCGATCACGGCCAGCCCATCGATGACCTCGCGACCGCGCTCGAGCTGGCGCTGGGCGCCTTCGACACCAACCAGTTCGCCAACGGCGACAGCCCCATCGCCAGCCAGGCCGGCTACGACGTCTATCTGACCTCGCTCGATCTGGCCAGCGCGACGGTGTCGCTGCAGGGCGCCGACGGTGGCATCGCGATCGCGGCGGCAATCGAGGACATCACCGGCGATCTGCAGTTCGACTGCACCAACTTCGCGTGCGAGCTCGCCGGTGGCGACGGCACCGGTGGCGTCAGCGTCGCGGCGGTGCAGGTGGAGGGCATGCTCGTGCTCGGCGTCGATGCGCAGCACCAGCTGACCGCGCAGCTGCTCGGCGTCGACGCCACCGTGAATCCCGACGACGTCGAGATCTGGTCCAACAACGGCTGGACCGACTTCCTGCTCTCGGTCATCGAGCTGTTCATCCACGACTCGCTGGTGTCCTCGCTCGAGGGCGCGCTCGAGGATCAGATCGAGAGCAACCTCGGTCCCGCGCTCGCCGGTGGGCTCTCGGATCTGTCGCTCGCGACCACGTTCGACTTTCCCAACCTCGGCAACGCGCGGCAGTCGATCCCGGTCGAGCTCGCGGCCGACTTCACCGCCACCGATTTCCACGACGGCATCGCGCCGCCCAATCCCTCGCCGCCGCAAGGCGGTGCGGTGGTGCTGCGCGCGGGCGGCTATCCCACGCTGGCGGTGACGCCCTACGACAACGACGGCGTGCCGCTGCGCGAGGGCTGCGGCACGCAGATGCAGGCGCTGTCGCTGCCGCGCGAGGCCCCGCTCGAGATCGCCATCGCCGACGACACGCTCAACCAGCTGCTGTTCGCGGGCTGGCGCGGCGGCCTGCTCGAGTTCCCGCTCGCCGGCGATTCCGTCGGCGGCGGCCTGCTCGAGGATCTGCAGGTCGACGTCAGCGGCATGCTCGCGCCCACGGTGTCCGATTGCGGCCCCGACGGCACCACGCTCGCGACCATCGGCGACATTCGCATCGATGCCAGCTTCAAGAGCGGCAACAACGTGGTCGAGTTCACCGCGTTCACCTCGCTGGTCGTGCGCATGGGCATCAGCGCCACCGACGACGGCATCCAGCTCGATCTCGACGAGGTCGACGAGGTCCAGACCGAGCTCACCGCCAACGACGGCAACCTCGAGATGGAACCCGCGCTCGTCGATCTGCTCGAGGCGCAGCTGGTCAACGGCGTGCTGGGCCAGCTCGGCACCACGGGCTTTGGCAAGATCACGCTGCCGCAGATCGATCTGAGCAGCAAGCTGGGCCTGCCGCCGGGCACCGCGGTGCTCGCGATCCACGCCCAGGGCGTGAGCCGCGACGGCGGCAACTCGGTGATCGCCGCGAGCTTCTGACGCGCGGCGCCGCGGGTGCGCGGCGGGAACCATCGACGAGGGCGCGGCACGTTGCACGAGGATGCTCGGCCGCGGCCTCGTGCTCGCACTCGCGCTGGCGGCGTGCCGCAGCACGGCCGCCCCGTCGGCGCAGCCGCATTCGCCCGAGTCCGCGCGCGAGCTCACCGCGCCAGCCGTCCGCGCCGCGCAGCCCGAGGCCGCTCCGCACAAGCCGGTCGCGCCGCCGTGGTCGTGGCGCGAGGCCGCCGACGGCGCGGGCCTGGTGCGCGGCAGCGGCTTCGCCGAAGCCAGCGCGCGGCTGCCCGAGGGCGCCACGGTCGAGGCGGCGCAGCCGGTGGGCACCAGCGGCTGGACCGTCGCGACGATGATGGCCGAGGTCGGTGAGTGCGAAGGCAGCCAGACCCAGGACTGGGGCCTGGTGCTGCGGCGCAAGGGCGATCGCCGCGTGCACGTGCTCATGCTCGGCGGCTTCGACACCGATTGCGCGGGCGAGGCCCATGGCATCGAGTCGTTGGCGCTCGAGCTGCGCGACGTGATCGCCGGCGGTGCACCCGAGATCCTCGTGCGCGGCTCGCTGGTCGCGAGCGACTATGGCGAGTGCGACGATGCCTGCGCGTGTCCGCCCGCGATCGGCTCGGCGCAGGTGCTGTGGATCTGCGGCGTACGCGACGACGGGCCCGCATGCTGGGCGGCGATCGAGACCGAGCACGACCAGGGTCCGCGCGCGCCCGACGAGTGCACCGCGCCGCCACGAGCTCGCGCGCAGTGGCGTCGCACGGTGGGGCTGGGCGACGGTCGCGTCACGGTCGATGGCGCCGCGCTCGCGCTCGACCGCGTGCCGTGCGAGGGCAGTGCGCCCGATCCCCGCTTCGGCTGCGACGGGTCGAAACCCCCGTGAGAATGCCCGCAGCCGCGGCTGGGCCCGTGGGCCAGGCTACGTCGGTCGCCGCGATCGCAGCGACTGCTGGGTCGTGACGCCCCCAACACCACGTCGATCCGAACGGGTGCGGCCGGAGCCGCACTAGTAGGCCGATGACCGGGGCGACCACTGGCTTGGGGACTGAACGCATGCTCGAGCGGCTCGTGCTCGCGCTGGCCTGCAGCGCGCTGCCGATGGGCTGCGACGAGGGCGACGAGGGCGAAGAGGACGAGACCGTCTGCGAGGACGGCAAGTGCGATGCGGCCGGGGCCGCAGCCGCGCAGCTGGCGATGTTCAACGACCCGATCGCCAACTTCCTCAAGACCAAGATCGACAAGAAGGGCCAGTTCGCGATGCCCTACCTCGACATGCTCAAGGCCATCGCGATGGCCCAGGGCTGCGGCGAGGACACCATCGATTCCTACGTCATCTCCGACGACCTCGTGGCCGACACCGCGACCGCGTTCCCGCGCGTGGTCAACACGCTGTGCTCGACCGACCGCACCAAGGCCGACCTCGCCTTCTTCGCGCTGTCGTTCCCCGACAAGACCAAGGTCGACGTCGACGTCCGCACGATCGAGATGTTCGCGTGGGACGCCACCGCGTTCCAGTACCGCTTCTACAAGGCGGTGCCGGTCAAGGGCAGCAAGACCAAGATGCTGCTGCAGATCGACCCCAGCGACTGCAAGGAGTGCCACACGCAGCCCGAGCACATCGCGGGCCTGCCGATGCCGATGACGCCGATCATGAACGAGCTGTCGGCGCCGTGGCAGCACTGGTTCGCGGAGCCGCAGAGCTTCGATCACACGGTCGCGGCCGCGACCGAGGCCGCGCCCAACTTCAAGCAGCTCGCCGGCGCCGGCTCGACGTTCCGCAAGTCCGCGGCGCGGCTCGAACAGACCATCCGCTCGGCCTTCACGCAGCGCATCGCGACCGCGCGGCTGCGGATCCGTCGCAACCCCGCCAACGTCGACGAGGCGATGTCGCTGCTGCGGCCGCTGTTCTGCGACGAGCAGCTCACCTACGTGACCGAGGACGGCAAGAGCGGGCTGCTCTCCGCCAACGCGACGGTCGACGAGGGGCTCGCGTCGGTCTACTTCCAGATCATGGGCACGGGTTGGCCGTGGGACTGGTGGCAGGACAAGGTCATGCGCCTGTCGCCGGCGAGCACGCCCGACCCGCTGACGATGATGCCGACCCGAGGCGCCGCGACGCTGGCGTACGAGAAGCAGCTGCTCTCGGTGCGGGCGCTCAGCGCCGATCAAGTGATGCGCGTGCGCGCGCTCGACTGGCACACGCCGACGCTGTCGTCGTTCCGCTGCCAGCTGTGGCACAACGCGCTGCCGCGCGTGCAGGCGGCTCCGCCCATGGGCGCCAAGAACTCCGACATCATGGGGCCGCTGCTCGAGGAGATCCTGACGCTGCACAAGGACGACTTCGGCATCGGTGGTGCGGACCTGCCGGCCACGATCCCGCTCAAGTCGCCCACCACCGGCAAGTTCATCGCGCTGTCCACCGCCGACGCGGCGTTGCTGCAGGATCTCGCGAACAAGCTCGCCGGCGGCACGATCGGCTCGGCGAAGTGCGCGACCGATGGTGTCGGCGTGTGCTTGACCGACAACAACGGTCTGGGCGCGATGGTCGAGGCGCACTTCAAGGCGGTGCAGACGGCGGGGCGTGGGACGCTCGCGCCGCTGCGGAACAGCCGTGGGTGTGAGGCGAAGACGAACTACCCGAATGCGCCGGCGATCAAGGGGCTGACGGGGTGTGAGAACTGAGCGGGCACGGGCACGGGCACGGGCACGGGCACGGGCACGGGAGCAGGGTACGGTAGGACTTCGTCCTTCCGTACCCTGCTAGAACACAATCCCACAGTTCCGATTCGCCAACTGCTGGATGGGATAGGCCAGCACGAAGCCGAAGCACATCTCGTCGCCGGTGCCTTCGCCGAACTGCACCGTCTGGGCGCCGGGGTTGTCGTAGGTGCACGTGGTGCGCAGCGTGTCGCCCGGGTGCACGACGATCTCCTGATCGAGCAGGTACATCGCCTGGTTCTCGAAGTTGAACTGCGGCACGTCGACGATCATGTCGTTGCCGCCGCCGCCGGAGCGGATGAGCTCGGTGCGGAAGGCGCGGCCGAGTTGGTGCATGTGGGGCGACGAGCCCAGCACGTGCAGCTCGCCGGGCCAGAACAGCGTGAGCAGGCCGCCGCAGGTGCCGACCTCGTCGTGGGCGACGGCGCCGGGCGGGATGTTGATGCTGGTGGTGCCCAGGGTCAGCACGCCGGCGGTCTGCGGCTGCGGGGTGTCGGCGACGCAGAAGGCCACGCCGCTGCGATCGGCCGCGTCGTCGTAGTGCGCGGCGTTGTGGTAGTGCACCTGCAGCACGTACCAGTCCTCGGGTGCGCCGAGCTCGAGGCCGACGCCCGCGGGCATCTCGACGTTGCCGCCGCCGGGCGCCCAGCCGGCGACGAACTCCGCGGTGACCTGCAGCGAGACGTCGCACGGGAACACCTCGCCGTCTTGGTGCTGCTGCGTCGTGCGATAGAGGATCCAGTGGTGGACGACGCGCTCGTCGTCGATGATCGGTGCCCACGCCAGTGCCTGCGTCGGTTCGGTGAACGGCGCCTTGAAGGCGAAGCACTGGTAGAGATCGTCGGCGCCCTGGGCCGGCACCGCGAAGGGCTCGTCGCTGCCGGGGGCGTGCGCGGTGAGCTCGAGCGGGTCGTCGCACGGCAGTGACTCGGGGCCCACGCCGTCGTCCTCGGGCGGCGGCAGGTCCTCGCAGTCGGCAGAGGGATCCGCGGGCGCGCCGGCGTCGATCCACGCCAGCAACGTCGCGCGCTCTTCGTCGGTGATGTCGCCGTCGGGCGGCATCATCTTGGTCTCGGCCTCGATGCGCTCGGCGACGAGCTCGTAGACCTTGCGCGTGGGATCGGTCAGTGCCGGCACGTGCAGGTCGTCGTAGTCGGCCAGCGGCATCGGTGCGCCGAAGCTGGGCGCGTCGCCGTGGCACTCGCCGCAGGCACGGCTCAGCGCCGCAGCGACGTCGCACGGCAGCTGCGGCCCGGTCGGCTCGCCGGTGTCGAGCGCACCACCGCTGCTCGACCCCGAGCTCGTGCTCGGTTCGGGCTCGCCATCGCTGGTCGGTGTCCAGCCGGTCGAGCCGGTGTCGCCGGGCGCGACCGGAAAGCAGCCCAGCGGGTCTTCGCATGGGCTCGCGCCCGACGACGCGCCGCAGCCCACAGTGCTCGCGATCGCGATGGCGATCGACGCTGTTCGCAACGTTGCCCACATCCGCATGCGAGCGCACATCTGCAACGGGTGTGCCCCGAATCACGATCCCAGCGATCGCGAGCCCGGGGCACCTCCATGCACGATGGCGTTGGGCAATCTGCACCGCGTCGGGCCAGGCAACTCGCCTGACCCGCACGGCGTCGCGCGGTCAACCCGCGGGCGGGGTCGCAGCCGCGGGCGTCGCAGCCGCATCGCCCGCGGGCGCCGGCTCGGCAGCCGCGGCGGGTGCGGCCGGCATCGCGGCCTTCGCACGCTCGGCGATCTGCTCGGGCGTCAGGTCTTCCTTGTGCGTGGCGATGCCCCACAGGTACCCGGCCGCGTCGAGCACGGCACCGTAGCGATCGCCCCAGAACATGTCCGCGACCGGCAGCGCCGCGGTCGCGCCGGCACCGGTGGCCTTCGCGTAGGCCGCGTCGACGTCCTCGGTGTAGAACATCAACGCGACCGGCGAGCCGCCGAGCGTCTTCGCGGCCTTGCTGCCCATCGCCGGGTACTCGTCGCTGAGCATCAGGAACGAGTCACCGATCGCGAGCTCGGCGTGCATGATCTTGCCGCTGGGATCGACCATGCGATCGCGCTCGGTCGCACCCAGCGCGGTCTTGTAGAACTCGATCGCCTTGGCGGCATCGTCGGTGGTCAACGCGACCGTGACGGTGTGGTACGGCGGCGGCACCGGGGCCGTCGCGGGCGTGCCCGCGATCGCCTTCCACGCCGGCGGCGCGCCCTTCTTGTGCTTCTTCTTCTTCTTCTTGGCCTTGGGATCCATCTCGGCCATCACGATCGCGCCGCGCTGCTGCATCTGCTCGGGCGTGAGGTCCTCGACGTGGGTCGCGAGCGCCCAGCGGTGGCCGGCGGGATCGATGAGCTGACCGTAGCGGTCACCCCAGAACTGCTCTTCGATCGGTCGCTCGGCGGTCGCGCCCGCAGCGACGGCGGTCGCGAACGCAGCGTCGGCGTCGGGCACGTAGACCATGAGCGTGGCCGGCGTGCCGCCGAGCGTCGTCGGTGCCTTCGCGCCCTGCTCGAGGTTCTGCTCGTCGATCATCACGATCGAGTCGCCGATCTTCACCTCGGCGTGGATGGTCTTGCCGTCGGGACCCGGCAGCGCGAAGAGCTTCTCGGCGCCCAGCGCCTTGACGTAGAAGTCGACCGCGGTGTCGACGCCCACGACCGTGAGCTGCGGTGTCACCGCGAAGAAGTTCTCCGGGATGGGCTTGACCGGCTTGGCCGGCGCGACGGCGGCGGGCTCGGGCGTGGTCGTCGGCTGCTGCTGTTGTTCACAGCCGGTTGCGAGGGCACAGAGCACGAGGGTGGACAAGACGAGACGCATCGGAGCCCTTTCGTTCGATTGGCGGCGGGAGCGTAGGCCGGGCGCGGCGCGCGTGTCGACGGCGCGACGCACCAATGTCGACTGAACGAGCGGCGAGCTTGCTCACGCCATGCGCAACGCCAGCGCCGGTGCGACCGGGCTGCGACAGGGCCCTGCGCACGCACTGCTACAATGGCCGCCGGTCCGTCGCGCTGCGACTCGAGCCGCGAACCGCATGACTGCCCGACCCGCCAGGCTCGCCGAAGACCCCACGCTGGTGCCCAGCAACCAGCAGACGGTCTCCGGCAACGGCGAGCCGCGCGGCCCCGACGACGAGCTGGCCCGCGGCACGGTGATCTCGCGCTACGTCGTGTTGCAGCGCGTCGGTGTGGGCGGGATGGGCGAGGTCTACGCGGCCTACGATCCGCAGCTCGATCGCCGCGTCGCGCTCAAGCTGCTGGCGCGCGCACGCTCGGTCGACACCCAGGGTCGCAGTCGCATGCTGCGCGAGGCGCAGGCGATGGCGCGGCTGACCCATCCCAACGTCGTGGCGGTGCACGACGTCGGCGTGCACGAGCAGCGCACGTTCATCGCGATGGAGTTCGTGCAGGGCACCACCATCAAGGCCTGGCTCGCGGAGGCGACCCGCAGCTGGCGCGAGGTGTTGGCGGTGTATCTGCAGGCCGGACGCGGGCTCGCGGCGGCGCACGCCGTGGGTCTGGTCCACCGCGACTTCAAGCCCGACAACGTCATGCTCGCGCTGTCGCCCGAGGGCGCGGTGCAGCGCGTGCTGGTGACCGACTTCGGGCTCGCGCGCGAGACCGTCGACGAGATCGCGAGCACCGCCGACGGCAAGCTCGATCGCACCGACACGGTCGCGTTCGCCGGCACGCCGCGCTACATGGCGCCCGAGCAGTTCGGCGCCGCGAGCTCGGGTCGGCCCGGCGCCACCGGGCCGTGGAGCGATCAGTTCAGCTTCTGCGTCGCGCTGTACGAGGGGCTGTGGGGCCAGCGTCCGTTCGAGGCCGAGTCGGTCGCGGCGCTGGCCGAGGCGGTGGGCAGCGGTCGCGTGCGCGAGCCGCCGCGCGGCGGCGTGCCCAGTCGCGTGCGCCAGGCGGTGTTGCGCGGGCTGCAGCTCGATCCCGCGGCGCGGCATCCATCGATGGCCGCGCTGCTGGCCGTGCTCGAGCACGATCCCGCGCGCACGCGTCGGGCGGTGATCGGCATCGGCTTCGTGGTGACCACACTGGCCGCGGCCGTGACCGCGCAGTCGCTGTGGGATCCGTCGATGCGGCGCTGCGATCGCGGTGCCGACGAGATCGAGACGGTGTGGAACGCCGAGCGTCGCGACGGCATCGGCGAGGCGCTCGCGCGCACGCAGCTGCCGCAGGCCGCGGCGGTGTGGGCGGAGCAGGTGCCGCGCATCGACGCCGCGGTGGCGTCGTGGCGCGAGATGTTCATCGATGCGTGCGCGGCCACGCACGTGCGCGGCGAGCAATCCGACGAGCGCCTCGACGCGCGCATGCGCTGCCTGCAGGATCGGCGCAACCATCTCGACGGGCTCCTGTCGGAGTTCGAGCAGGCCGACGACGAGCTGGCGCTGCGGGTCGAGAGCGCGGTGCGGCGGCTGCCGCCGGCCGAGGACTGCCGCGATCCGGTGGCGCCGCCGCTGGGCGAGCTCGACGACGACGGCCGCGCCCGTGTCGACGCGGCCTCGCGCCTGCTCGCGATCGCGGACGCGCGCAACGACGCGGGCCGCTACGTGCAGGGCGTCGCGGCCACCGCGGCGGCGCTGTCCGAGCTGGGTGAGCTCGAGGTGCCGTGGCTGCGCGGCCGCGTGCTGACCGTGCGCGGGCAGATGCAGCACCGCAGCGGCGACTCCGCGGCCGCGGAGCAGAGCCTGCGCGAGGCGCTGCGGCAGCTGGTGCCGGTGCAGATGCATCGCGATGCCGCGCTGGCGTGGATCGAGCTCATGTTCACCGTCGGCAGCGAGCAGTCCAAGCCCACCGACGCGCTGGCGATGGCGCTGCCGGCCGAGCTCGAGATCGCCGCGGCCGGACAGCCCGACGAGCTGGTGCGCCGCTACGAGTCCGTGCTCGCGACGGTGTACGTCGACGCGGGCAAGCCCGACGAGGCGCTGGCGCACCACGAGCGCGCGCTGGCGTTGGCGCAGGCCGGCAGCGTCGACGACAGCGTGCGGGTGGTGCTCTCCGCCAACTACGGCAACACGCTGTACGCGCTCGGCCGCTACCGCGATGCGTTCGAGGCCCACCAGCAGGCCTACGATCTCGCGCTGGGTGTCTACGGCGACGAGCATCCCTCGGTCGGTGCGGACATGGCCAACCTCGCCCGCGACGCGGTCGAGCTCGGCGAGGTCGAGCGCGCGCGCGAGCTGTACCTGGCGTCGGTGCGCGTGCGCGAGCAGGGCCTCGGTCCCGATGCGCGTGCGGTCGGCGAGTCGCTCATCAACCTCGCGGTGCTCGAGTACAGCCAGCTCGAGCTGGGACCGGCGCGCGAGCACGGCGAGCGGGCGCTGGCGATCTTCGAGAAGCGCCTCGGTCCCGACCACCCCTACGTCGGCGTCGCGCACAACCACCTCGGCACCGTGGCCCACGCCGAGAAGGACCTCGACGGTGCACTGGCCCACTACGACGAGGTCTGGCGCATCTACGAGGCGCGCTACGGCGCCGAGCATCCCCGGCTCGCGGTGCCGCTGACCAACGGTGCGAACGTGCTGCTCGAGCGCGGTCGTTTCGGCGAAGCGCTCGCACGCTACGATCGCGCCATCGCGATCGAGAGCAAGGCCCTGGGCGACGATCATCCCAGCCTCGCGTACGAGTACCTCGGCAAGGCGCGGGCGCTGCTGGGATTGGGCCGCGACGTCGAGGCGCTGCCGATGGCCGAGCGCGCGCTGGCGCTGCGCGAGGGCAAGGACTTCGACGCCGGCGAGATGAGCCTGACCTACTTCACGCTCGCGCGCGCGCTGTGGCAGGCGCGGGGCCACGACGCCGACGCGCGCGACCGCGCGCTGCAGCTGGCTCGTCGCGCGCTCACGACCTTGCGCGAGGGCGGCCTCGACGACGCCGCCAGCGTGGCCGAGTCGGAGCGCGAGTACGAGACTTGGCTGCGCGAGCGCGGTGGCGACATCGGGCTCGTCGGCGGTTGACGCGGCCGATCGCGGTTTGTGGCACAGTTCGACGCGATGCCGAGACTGCGCCGCCGTGGCTTCCTACTCCGATCCACGATGATGCTCGGCTCGGGCTGTCTGGTCGCGCCGAAGTCGGGCAGCGCGGCGGCACCGGCGGTGTTGCGCACGCCCAAGCACCCGGTGGTGGTGGCCTCGGCCAACGGCCATCCCGCGTGCGTGCAGACGGCGTTGGAGAAGATCCTCGCGGGCACGCCGGCGATCGACGCGGTCGTGGCCGGCGTCACGCTGGTCGAGGACGATCCCAACGATCACAGCGTCGGCCTCGGTGGCTTGCCCAACGAGGACGGCGAGGTCGAGCTGGATGCCTCGGTCATGGACGGCAAGAGTGGGCTCGCCGGCGCGGTGTGTTCGCTGCGGCGGATCAAGAACCCCAGCCAGGTCGCGTTGGCGGTGATGCGCTACACCGATCACGTGTTGCTCAGTGGCGAGGGGGCCCGCGCCTTCGCGCGCGCCCACGGCTTCGTCGAGCAGGAGCTGCTCACGCCCGAGGCGCGCGAGATCTGGCTGTACTGGAAGTCGACCATGTCGGACAAAGACGACTGGTTGCCCAAGACCGGCAAGGACGTGCCCGCGAACGTGAAGGCCTTCTTCGGCATCACCGGCACCATCAACTGCTGCGCGGTCGATCGCGACGGCAACCTCGCGGGCGTCACCACCACCAGCGGGCTCGCGTTCAAGATCCCCGGCCGCGTCGGCGACAGCCCGCTCATCGGCGCGGGCCTGTTCGTCGACAACGGCGTGGGCGCGGCCGGCAGCACCGGGCGCGGCGAGGCCAACATCGTGACCGCGGGCAGCCACACCGTGGTCGAGTTCATGCGCGCGGGCAAACACCCCAAGGACGCGTGCCTGGCGGCGTGCAAGCGCATCGTCGAGAGCACGCGCGCGCCGCACCTGCTGCGCGCCGACGGCAAGCCGGATTTCAACGTGAACTACTACGCCGTCGATCGCCAGGGGCGCTACGGCGGCGCGGCGTTGTTCGACGGCGGCAGCTTCGCCGTGTGCGACGTGAAGGGGCCGCGGACCGAGAAACTCGAGGGGCTGTTCGATCGTTGAGCGTGCGGGCATGGATCTCGACCTCGTCCTGCTGTCGCGGATCCAGTTCGCCTTCACGGTGATGTTCCACTACCTGTTCCCGCCGCTGTCGATCGGCCTGGGACTGGTGATGGTGATCCTCGAGGGCCGCGCGCTGCGGCGCGGCGATCCGCGCGACGAGGCGCTGGCGCGCTTCTGGACCCGCATCTTCGCGGTGAACTTCGCCGTCGGCGTCGCCAGCGGCATCGTGATGGAGTTCCAGTTCGGCACCAACTGGGCCGCGTACTCGCGCTTCGTCGGCGACGTGTTCGGCTCGGCGCTGGCGGCCGAGGGCATCTTCGCGTTCTTCCTCGAGTCGGGCTTCCTCGCGGTGTTGGTGTTCGGCTGGGATCGCGTGGGACGGCGCACGCACTTCTTCGCCACGCTGATGGTCTTCCTCGGATCGACCTTCTCCGCGGTGTGGATCATCATCGCCAACTCCTGGCAGCAGACGCCCGCGGGTCACCGCCTGGTCGAGCACGACGGCGTGATGCGGGTCGAGGTCGTCGACTTCTGGGCCATGGTCTTCAGCCCGTCGTCGATGCATCGGCTGGGGCACGTGTTGCTGGGCGCATTCATCCTGGGCGGCTTCTTCGTCATGAGCATCAGCGCGTGGTACCTGCTGGGCGGCCGACACGGCGAGCTCGCGCGCCGCAGCTTCGGCGTCGGGCTCGTGGTCGCGACGCTCGCGTCGTGGGCCGAGCTGCTCTCGGGTCACGCGCAGGCGGAGATGGTCGCGGAGCACCAGCCGGCCAAGCTCGCGGCGTTCGAGGGCCACTTCGTGACCGGCGACGGGCCCACGCCGATGTACGTCGTGGGCTGGCCCGACGCGCAGGCCCAGGCCGTGCGCGGCGGCATCGCGATCCCCGGCATGCTCAGCCTCCTGGTCAAGGGCAACCTGCGCGAGCCCGTCACCGGACTCGATCGCATTGCGCCCGACGAGCGGCCGCCGGTGGTGGTGCCATTTCTCGCGTACCACGTGATGGCCGCGCTGGGCATGGCGTTCGTGGGCCTGACCAGCGTCGCGATGTTCCTGTGGTGGCGCGGGCGCCTGTTCACGCAGCGCTGGCTGCTGTGGATCTTCGTCGTCGCGGTGTTGGGCCCGTACGCTGCGAACCAAGCCGGTTGGGTCGCGGCCGAGGTCGGTCGCCAGCCGTGGGTGGTCTACGGCTTGTTGCGCACGCGCGATGCGGTCTCGAGCACGGTCGCGCCCGAGCACGTGCTGGCGTCGCTGCTCGGCTTCGGGCTGGTCTATCTGGCGCTGTTCGTGCTGTGGCTGGTGGTGGTCAACGAGAAGATCCGCCACGGCCCGAAGCTGCCCGATGATGCGGCCGAGCCCGCGGCGGCGCGCTCGCTGGTGCGCGCGGCGGTGGAGGTCGGCATGGGCCACGGCGGCGAGTCGCTGGTCGCGGGCGAACGCCCGCGCGACGACGGGGGCGCGTGATGGATCTGCCGCTGGTGTGGTTCGGCCTGGTCGGCGTGTTGCTGATGGGCTACGCGATCCTCGACGGCTTCGACTTCGGCGTCGGCATCTTGCACCTGTGGCTGCGCGACGAGACCCAGCGTCGGCTCGCGCTCAACAGCATCGGGCCGCTGTGGGACGGCAACGAGGTGTGGCTGGTGACGTTCGGTGGCGCGCTGTTCGGCGCGTTCCCGCAGGCCTACGCCGCGCTGTTCTCGGGCTTCTACCTGCCGGTGATGCTGGTGTTGTTCGCACTCATCGGTCGCGCGATCTCGCTGGAGTTCCGCGGCAAGCTCGATCACCCGCGCTGGCGTGCGTGGTGGGACGGCTCGTTCTTCCTGTCGAGCGCCAGCGCCACGTTCGGCTTCGGCCTGCTGCTGGGCAACGTCGTGCAAGGCGTGCCGCTGGGGCCCGGCGGCGAGTACCGCGGCACGCTGGCCGATCTGTTGCGACCCTATCCGATCGCGGTCGGCGTGCTCGCGCTCGCGACCGCGGCGATGCACGGCAGCATCTACCTGCACCTCAAGACCGAGGGCGCGCTGCAGCAGCGCGTGCGCGGCTGGATGATGCGCAGCTTCGTGATCTTCGCGATCGCGTGGCTGGTGGTGACGGTGGGTGCCGTCCTCGCGATCCCGCACGCGACCGCGGCGCTGCGGCGCTGGCCCGCGGCGTGGGTGCTGGTGGTGCTGCACGTGCTCGCGATCGCCAACATCCCCCGCGCGATCATGGCCGGCCGCAGTGGCGTGGCGTTCGTGTCGTCGTGCTGCACCATCGCGGCGATGACCTCGCTGGTGGCGTTGGCGCTGTACCCCGAGCTGGTGCACTCGAGCCTGGATCCGGCCTGGGGGTTGGAGCTGCACGCGGCCGCGGCCTCCGACGGCACGCTCGGGCGCATGCTGCTGATCGCGATCCTGGGCATGCCGCTGGTCGCGACGTACACCGCGATCGTGTACTGGGTGTTCCGCGGCAAGGTGAAGCTCGACGCGAGCAGCTACTGACCCGGGGCG